>DASPXD010000028.1:0-14460 GCA_035637435.1 Gemmatimonadales bacterium | reverse complement strand
TGACTAACGAACGAGGAGCGCAATCGTCGAGCGACCGAGGGGCGTCCCCGCCGTATTGTCCACCACTTCCAGCCGTAAGAGGTAGGTACCGCGCTCCAGATAGCGCGGCTCCACGACGAGCGTTTCGATCTGACCGGTTTTGCCGACGCCTCGGCCTGCGCGGTCGAACTCAAAGGTCAAGGCTCCCAGTTGTCGCCAATCTTCTCGCGCGATGTCGCGCGATGGATTGTCGGTCTTGAGCAGACGGTACGTGGCATGATACGCGATGCCTGCTGGACTGTCACGCAGGCCGTAGAGCTCCGCAAACACGCGCACGCTCTCGCCGGCGCGGAAAGTGAGATCCCGGCGCAGGTGGCGCAGCATGGCGTCGCGATCGACATCCTCGCTATTCCAGGGCACCGCGATCAGCAGGTCGGAGATTGCCGGCGTGCTCGCCAAATCGCGCACCCGGAGACTGAGCGTCTGTCGACCCAGCGTGTCGGCGTCACGCGCATTGACCAGCAGCGCGTAGCGGCCGGGGGACGCCGAGACAACCGCGTAGCCATCGAGACTCTGCGCCACATCGCGAGGACCGCCGGTCTCCGCCACGAGCGCGGCCGCAATCGCCCCACGCGTCGTGACGGCAACGATGTCCGCGAGGCTTTGATCCGTTGCGTTGCGGAATTGGGCCGACCAGACGCCGAACTCCAGGGGAGCCGGCTCCGACGTCGCGTCGCGCGTCAGCCCCACCTTCATCGCCTCGAACTGCCGCTCGTTCATCGGCCGGAATACCATTTCGGGCGTCGTGCGCAGGCCCTTGGAGAATGCGCTGGGCCGCGAGAACCGTACCTCACCCCACTCGGCATAGCGCCAGCGCTCGAGCTCATTCGATGCGCATTGTGGGTCAGAGCTGTTGTCCCCCCCCAGCAACAGCTTTCCGGGCGGACCAAAACGCAGGTACATCAACCCGCGATCATCGAGCCCCGTCGACAGGTTGTAGCCGACGCGCGCGGCGGTCGAATCGACTTCACGCAGATCGAAGCCGAGCGCCACGTAGATCGTGGGTGAGAACGCCGCTGAAGGATCGCCACCGATCATCCTTTGGAGCCTCGGCGGAATCTTTGTCGCCGTCCGCACCGCGGCCTTGACGTCCTCGAGCTCCTCCGGCGTGAGATGCGACAACCCTCCCATGCTGGTACGCGAGACTTCCTCCCGGCTGCTGACGCCGGGAAGTTGGACGTGCAAACCCCACGACGGGGGAAGCTCTTTGTAAACCTCGCAGCGCATGTTGAACGCGCGCTCGCCGATCGACGGCTCGAGGTTGAGCGCCCGCGCCAGGGCATTGCGATGGTAGGACACGAGTGGATGGAGCAGCGGAAAATTCTTGCGGGCATAGCGCAAGCGCGCGAAGTGTTCGGCAACCCTGGTGTTGATGCCCGCAAAGAGATTCGGGTTCCTGCGCGCCCAGAAACTGGCGAGCCAGGCGCCTTTCAGCGGCGCCGCAACGCCCGGCCATGCGCGCAGCTCGGCAGGTGTCGCGATGCCGATCGCCTGGTGCCACAGGAAGTCGGAGGAGTCGGTCCCGGCTTGAACGAGCGCGCGCTGGTAATAGGCGTTGCCGCGGGCGGTGTCTCCCGCCTCAAAGGCGCTCTGCGCTCGCAGCGCCAACCACTCGGGACGCAGCGAGTCGGTGGCTAACGCCGAGTCGAGAAGACGATCCGCGTTGGCATAGTCCTCTTCTTCGATCAGGAGCTGGGCCATGCGGGCTTTGATGAGCGGTACGTCGCGGTGCGGCGCCAGACGATTCACCATCTTGCGGCGCGTACCGGCGTTGCGGTACACCGTCAACCACAAGTCCCAGGCGTCCTCATAGAATGGATCGAGCGAAATCACGCGCTCCAGGCCCTCCCGCGCGATCCGCTCTCCATCGTCTCCCCCGAGCCACAGGCCCATGCGCGCGATACGATATGACGGCTTCGGATCATTGCGAGCCAGCCGCTCCGCCGTTCGGTAGGCCTCGATCGCGCGAAACCGGCCGTCCGGCATGCGTCGCGCATACGCGTCACCCAGCGCGACAAAGCCTTGCGGGTCCTGCGGGGCCCGCTGCGTTTGTCGCTGAGCGAGTTTGATGGCTTGCTGGATAGAATCCGCTTGAAAGGCAGAGCTGAGAGCGAGGGAAAAGACGAGGACGGCGAGCATGGTCGGGCCTCGTCCTTGTACCCCGGCGACGGTATTCAGTTGAAGGCGGAGAGCCCCGTAATTTCTTGCCCGAGAATCAGCGTGTGGACGTCGTGCGTCCCTTCGTAGGTGTACACCGATTCGAGATTTGCGAGGTGCCGCATCGCCTGATACTCGGCCAGGATCCCGTTCGCGCCGAGCAGGCGCCGGGTTTCGCGGGCGATGTCGGTCGCCATGCTCACGTTGTTGCGCTTGGCGAGGCTCACCTGCTGCGGTGTGGATTTGCCGTCGTCCTTCAAACGACCCAGCTGCACACAGAGCAGCTGGGCCTTGGTGATTTCGGTGAGCATGTCCGCGAGCCGCGCCTGTTGCAGCTGGAACCCGCCGATCGGCTTCCCGAACATCACCCGCTGCTTCGCGTAGCTCACGGCCTCATCGTAGCACGCCATCGCGGCGCCGACGGCGCCCCAGGCGATCCCGTAGCGCGCAGCCGTGAGACACATCAGCGGCGATTTGAGCCCGCCTGATTTGGGCAGAATCGCATCCTTGGGCAGATGCACGTCCTGCAGCACCAGCTCGCTCGTATCGCTCGCCCGCAGCGAGAGTTTGCCTTTCTGGTCCTTGGCCGAGAAGCCCTTGGTGTCGGTGGGCACGATGAACCCGCGGATGGAATCGGCGTCATCGAGCTTGCCGGTCTTCGCCCAGATGATCGCGGCCTGCGCCGTCGAGCCGTTGGTGATCCACATCTTGGCGCCGTTCACGACCCAGCCATCCTTCGTTTCCTTGGCGACGGTGATCATGCCCGCGGGATTGGAGCCGTAGTCGGGCTCGGTCAGCCCGAAGCAGCCGATCACCTTCCCGCTCGCCATCTGCGGCAACCATGTCTTCTTCTGTTCTTCCGAGCCGAACGCGTAGATCGGATACATGACGAGCGCGCCCTGCACCGAGGCGAATGAGCGCACGCCCGAATCGCCGCGCTCCAGCTCTTGCATGATGAACCCGTAGGCGACGTTGTTCAGGCCGGCGCAGCCATACTCCTCAGGAAGGTTCGCACCGAACAGGCCGAGCTCGGCCATGCCCGGCACGAGTTGTTTCGGGAACTTGCCGGCGACGTAGGCTTCGCCGATGATGGGCATGAGGTTTTCATCTACCCAATCGCGGACGGTGTCACGAATGGCTCTCTCCTCTTCAGAGAGAAGCCCATCAATGTTGTAGAAATCAACGCCTGTGAACTTCGGGGGCATGCGAGCCTCGGTTAGGGTAGCGAGCCCACGGCCGCCGCTTCGGAGGGCGGGGGGGGTACCTGGTTTTTCTTGCGAGCAAATGCCGCAGTATCTGACGGTTGGAACCGCTGCTTCGCCGCTTCCCACCGGAAGAAAGTCACTTGCACTGCGGTAGGATCGATCGTGACGAAGTTGAAGGAGACGGGCCGGTCTCCACGCGCGCGGGTCGAGAGCGTCCCCGCGGTCGAGACGGCTACCCGCCCGTCGAGCATCTCGGCGCCTTCCTGGTGGTCGTGCCCGCAGAGCACGACATCGGTCCCCGCCTCGACGATGCGGCGCTGGGCGCGCTTCCAGCGCGCCAGCCCCATGCGCTGCGACACATCGCCGCACAGCACGTTGTGATGCACGACGAGCACCCGCGGCAGCCCCGGCTCGGCCTGTGCGAACACTTTTTGCACGCGCTGCATCTCGGCCTTCGGCAGGTGGCCCTTCACGGCGATGTCACGCAGCCGAGGCGTCAGCGATCCCCACGCCACCCCATGCGCCGTGAGCGCCGCGGCGATCACCGCGCCGCCGGGAATCGTCAATGTCGGCGTGAGGTCGGCGCCGAAATAGCTGCGGTACTTCTGATAGACGGCGTCCTTGCCGAACGGAATGAGCGGCCGCCACCACCACTGCACGTCGTGGTTGCCGGGAATCACGAGCACCGGCGCCGTCTCCCGGCACAGATTCGCGAAGGCGCGGCCCCGCTGGAATTCGCCGTGCCGCGCGCGCTGCGAGAGATCGCCGCCGATGACGATGGCATCGGGACGCAGATCGGGCAGCATCCGCTCCAGCGCTTCGACGACCGGAATGTTGGCGAGCCCGCCGAAATGCATGTCGCCGATGTGCGCGATCTGGACGGTCATGACTCGATTTGCACGGTGTAGGTCAATGTGGCTTCTCCGCCTGCGGGGACCGAAACGCGAAAGCGCGACTCGGTGGAGGAGAGCTTCTCCGCGATGTGGCTACTCGCGGTGATCTTCCAATCTCCAAAATGCGATTCGCGTGCGTCTACGATCACCTCTTGAGCTTTGGCATTCGTGATCGTCACGCGATACGACCCTGTCACGCGTTGCCGCGGCGGGAGACCGCGGCGCTCGGCCGGAAGCTGCTCCTGATTGTAGTCGGTCTGCACACGCTCGGCGGTGATGTCGAACGCATCGCCGGATTGAAGACGCAGATCTCGTCCCGGCGCCGTGTGGTCGTTCGACGCTTCACCGATAAGCTGCACTCGGCCGCTCGAATCGGCTTGATACAGCTGCACGGTCCCGGCAGGAAGCGGCCGGTCGCCGAACGGCGTCTTTGCCGCGCGCTTGATCGTATACCAGACCTGCACCGGCACGCGGTTGGGTTCAGCGTTTTGCCCGATCCAGCCACGCCAGGGCAGCACGCCGGGAACGATGAGCTCCTGGGTAACGGGTGCCGAGCTGCGAGGGAACAACGCGGTCGCCACAGGGACCGCTGGTTCAATCGAGAGCCGGCCGGGCAGCTGGTAGACGTGAGTTTCTCCGACGGCCGCTTCCGCGGCGTACCCTTTCTCCTCCGCAACCATCACGCCCGCCCGACCTACCATATCCATCGCGGGACCGGGCGCGGCCGGCATACGGGTACGCCGGATCGCCCCGGCCACGAGCTGCACCTCGGCACTGTCGGCGCCGAGAGCCTGAGACGTCACCGTGGCCGTTCCGGTGACCTGCGCGCGCGCGCCGGTGACGATCACCTGGTATAGCGCTTCCCAGGTCATCCCCTGCGCCACGTACGCGATGTCGGTGCGCTGCCGTGCGCGCGCGGCGTCCAACACGACTTGCGCCTCCGGGGCGGTTCGCACGAGCTCGGCGGGAAACAGCGGCTCGCCCGGCAGCCCCAGGAGCAAACGGCCGTCGGACAGCTTGAACTGCGGCGGGTCCGCGCGCATCACTGTGGCGCGAATCGTGTCGCCCTTTGCCCGCACGAACGAGAGCGTCTGCCCCACCGCGCGCGCCAGCGCATCGGTCGACGTGCTCGCGTAGCGGACTGTCGCTGAGCTCACAGCAACAGAAGTATCTGGAGAGAACAACGTCGCGGGATCGAGCGCCTCCAGCCGTAGGGTGAGTGTATTGCGCCCTTGCTGCAGCGCCTGCGGAATCGTCCGCCGCACCACGACACGGCCGTCTCTATAGATGGAAAGCGATGTCTGCGCCACAAGCGGACTCGCAACAAGCACCAGTGCCACCGATAGCCGATAGCCAATAGCCAATAGCTTCATTTAGTCCACTCCAGTGTTACGCGCTTAGCTATGAGAAACGTCAGAACGTACCACAGGAGCACACTCGCCGCCCCGACCAGCCGCGCCGTCCGCTCCACGGGCAGTGATACGGCGACATACACCGCAAGCGGCACGGTCGTGCCGATGGCCACCAGGCGGGCGACCTTGCTGGCGCGCCGCTCGAGCAGCCGGGTGCAGTTGGCGCACAGCCCGCCGATCGGAATGCCGGCGGTGTCCGTGCCACACCTGGCGCACGGATGGCTAGGCCCTAACCCGCTGGACCACGGCGCGGGCGAATTCGGCCGTAGCAGCACGTCCCCCCAGGTCGGGTGTGCGAACCTTGTCCTGCACGATGGTCGCTTCCAGCGCGCAACGCAGCCGCTTGCCCGCCTCGAGCTCCCCCACATGATCGAGCATCATCGCGGCCGCCAGCAGCTGCGCCGAGGGATTCGCGATTCCCTTGCCGGCAATGTCGGGCGCGGAGCCGTGCACCGGCTCGAAGATCGCGGCGTGCGTGCCGATGTTGGCACCCGGCGCGAGGCCGAGACCACCGATCAACCCGGCGGCCTCATCCGAGAGAATGTCGCCGAACAGGTTCGTCGTGACGATTACGTCGAACTGCTCCGGTTTGATCACGAGCTGCATCGCGGTGTTGTCCACGATCTTGTCGTCGGACGCGATGACGCCGGCATACTGCTCGGCGACCCGCCTCGCCACTTCGAGGAACAGGCCGGAGGTCGCCTTCAGGATGTTCGCCTTGTGCACGATCGTCACCTTCTTGCGGCCGTGCGTCTTGGCGTACTCGAACGCGTACTTCGCGATGCGCTCGCTGCCTTCGCGTGTCACGATCGACATCGCCTGCGCCATGGCGCGCCGGTCGGCGCCGATCTTGAACGTGTGATCGAGCCCGACGTACAACCCCTCGGTGTTCTCGCGGATGATCACGAGATCGATGTGGTCGTAGCGGCCGCCCGGGACGATCGTCTTCGTCGGCCGGACATTGGCGTACAGGTCGAACTCCTGACGCATGGCGACGTTGACCGAACGGTAGCCGCCGCCCACGGGCGTCGTGAGCGGGCCTTTGAGGCAGAGACGCGTGCGCCGAATCGAATCGAGCGTGGCGTTGGGAAGGGGAGTGCCGGCTTTCTCTACCGCCGCCATCCCGCCGTACTCTTCATCCCAGTCGAACTTCGCTCCCAGCGCGTCGAGCACCTGCAACGTCGCAGCGGTGATCTCGGGACCAATGCCGTCTCCCGGGATCAGCGTGGCCTCGCGCGTCTTCACGGCAAACCCGGCGTCAGGCTCTTCACAGCGCGCGTGAGCGCGGTCCAGGGATCGGTGCCCTCCCCGCGAGCCGTCGTGCGCCAACCCACCCGCCCGACGCGCGTGTCGATCAGTACCACGGACAGCTCTGCGACGGCGACCGGCGGTTGGGCGGATGGGCGGTTGGGCGGTTGGCGAAACACTAATCCCGCGGGCACCAGCACATATCTCCCACCCACCAAACCCATCAACGTGCGAAGCTGATAGCGCAGGGGATCGGGGACCTCCACGATCTTCTCGGCGCGGAGAAACGGCGTTCCCATCTGATCGGGATCGGCGGCGATACCGGCCGCGCGGCGCGCAACGCGCCGGACCTCGGACGCACTCGCCCAACTGACTTCCGGAGCCCGTGCAGTGAGAAATGTCGCGATGATGCTGTCGCTCCTGTCCAATGTGGCGCGACGGTCCGCCATCAGCGCATCCCAGTGCAGCGTGTCCTCTGCCGCGACGAGCGCCAGTGGCATGAGCGCGACGCGCTGACCGGAGAGTCCGGCGGTTGGCAGCGGGGCCGTTGGCTGAGGTGTGGCGTTTTGTGCGGGTTTCCTGGAGCCGCAGGCGAGGACGAGCATGCCCACGCACCACGCACCACGCACCAAGTACTTGGTTTTTAAAGGGTTAGTCACGCGGCCAATCTAAGCCAGCGTGAGGCCGCCGTCCACCACGATGACCTGTCCGGTGATGTGCCGCGCCGCTTCGCTGCACAAGAACAGGATCACGCGCGATACGTCTTCCGGTTCGGCGACGCGGCCGAGCACCGACTCATGCTCGGCGCGCTCGAGGATTTCGCGCGGCAGCTGCGTCAGCAGCTCCGTCTTCACGAATCCGGGTGCGACCGCGTTGACGTTGATCCCGGCGGAGCCGAGATCGACCGCCGCAGCTTTCGTCAGACCGATGAGCGCCGCCTTGCTCGCCGCGTAATTCGCGATGCCGAACCCCGGCCGGAACGCCTGATGGCTTGCCACATTGATGATCTTGCCGAAACGTTGCGCGCGCATGAACGGTGCGACGGCGTGGATGCAGTTGAACGCGCCGCTGACGTTCGTATCCATGACTTCCGACCACGCCTCCGGCGTGAGTCTCCAGAGCGCGCCGTCATGCGTCACGCCCGCGTTGTTGACGAGATAGTGCACGCCGCCGAGCTGACTGCGGACCTGGCCGACGAAATGCTCGACCAGGTCCATCTCTCGCACGTCGCACAGCGCCGAGTAGCACGGGACACCGAGCGCCTTGATGGCGGTCTCGGTGAGGAGCGCCTGGGGGCCGACCTCGCGTCCTGGCATCTCGACGTAATTGAAGCCGACGCCGCAGCCGGCCTGTGCGAACTCGAGCGCCACGGCGCGTCCCAGCCCCGTAGCGCCGCCGGTCACGATGACGACGCGACCGCGGAGGGATTCAGCGCTCTTCTTGGGTTGGGGCCGCTCCTGCACAACCGGCGCGGAAGCTTCGCGCCCGCCGGACGACCACGGGTACGGGCTTGAGGGGCTCAAGGGATTCGAACCTATGTTCGAACTTGAACATCGGCAAGCGGCGTCGCAACTTACGGCCCGTGCGGGCAGCCATCTGGGTGATTATTTCCGTACTGGGCGCGGCCGCGTTTGGCGTGCTGGCGCTGGCCCGTGGCGAAGCGATCAGCGCCGCCTGGCTGCTGATCGCCGCCGTCTGTACGTACGTCGTCGCCTACCGCTTCTACTCGAAATTCCTCGCCACACGCGTCTTCGGCCTCGATCCCCGGCGCGCGACGCCGGCCGAGCGCTTCAACAACGGCCATGACTTCGTACCCACGAACAAGTGGGTGCTGTTCGGCCACCACTTCGCCGCCATCGCGGGGGCCGGCCCGCTCGTCGGCCCGGTGCTCGCGGCGCAGTTCGGCTTCCTCCCCGGCACGCTGTGGCTCGTGATCGGGGTCGTGCTCGGCGGCGCGGTACAGGATTTCACGATCCTGTTCTGCTCGCTGCGCCGGGACGGCAAGTCGCTCGGCCAGATGGCCAAGGAGGAAGTCAGTAGAGTAACGGGTGTGACGGCCATGATCGCCGTGCTCGCGATCATGATCATTCTGCTCGCGGTGCTGGCGCTGATCGTGGTGAACGCCCTGCGGGCGTCACCGTGGGGACTCTTCACGATCGCCTGCACCATTCCCATCGCCCTGCTCATGGGCTGGTGGATGAAGCGCTGGCGGCCCGGGAAAGTGGGCGAAGCGTCGATCGTCGGTGCGCTGCTGCTGTTCATCGCATTGGTCGGCGGCGGCAGCGTCGCGAGCCACCCCGCGCTCGCCGCGGCGTTCACGCACAGCGGCACGTCGCTCACCTGGATGATGATCGCCTACGGGTTCATCGCGTCGGTACTGCCGGTGTGGATGCTGCTGTGCCCCCGCGACTACCTGTCGACCTTCCTCAAGATCACGACGGTCCTGGTCCTCGCCATCGCGATTCTGATCATTCTCCCGCCGCTGCGGATGCCGGCGCTCACGCCGTTCGCCACCGCGGGCGAGGGCCCGGTCTTTGCCGGCAAGTTGTTCCCGTTCGCGTTCATCACGATCGCGTGCGGCGCGATCTCGGGATTCCACTCCCTCGTGGCGTCGGGGACGACACCCAAGATGATCACGCGCGAGACCGATGCCCGCATGATCGGCTATGGCGGCATGATCATGGAGTCGTTCGTCGGCGTCATGGCGATGATCGCGGCCTGTACGCTCGATCCCGGCGTGTATTTCGCGATGAACACGACGCCTGCGGCACTGGCCGGTGCGTCCCAGGTTCTCACCCAGGCCGGTTTCGTGGTGACGCCGGATTACATGCAGGCGCTGGCCGCGCAGATGGGCGAGCAAACGTTGATCGCCCGGACCGGCGGCGCGCCGTCCCTCGCCGTCGGCATCGCGCACATCTTCTCAGGGCTCACCAGCGCTCTCGGCGGGAAAACATTGTCCGCGCTATGGTACCACTTCGCCATCATGTTCGAGGCGCTGTTCATCCTCACGACGATCGACACCGGCACCCGCGTCGGCCGCTTCATGCTCCAGGAGATCGTCGGCCATGTCTGGCCGCGATTCGGGCAGACGTCGTGGTACCCCAGCGTCTTGCTCGCGAGCGGCACGGTGTGTGCCGCGTGGGGCTACTTCCTGTATCAAGGCGTGATTGATCCGCTGGGCGGGATCAATTCGCTATGGCCGTTGTTCGGCATCTCGAACCAACTGCTCGCTGCGGTCGCGTTGTGCGTGGCGACGACGATCCTGATCAAGATGCAGCGGCAGCGCTACCTCTGGGTCACGCTGGGCCCACTCGCATGGCTGATCGTCGTGACGATGACGGCTGGATACCAGAAGGTGTTTTCCGCCGATCCCAAGCTGGGTTTTCTCGCGCACGCCGCGACGCTCGCGACGTCGACCGATCCAAATGCTGGCCGCCTGATCTTTAACGACCGGCTCAACGCCGTCGTCGCGCTGTTTTTCATGGCCGTCGTCGCGATGCTGGTCTTCACGTCAGCACGCGAATGGTGGCTGGTCCTATCCCAGCGCAAACCGGCCGTTGTCCACGAGTCGCCGTACATTTCCACGACCCTGGTCGCAGGCGATTAGAGCTCTACATAAGCCCCGACTTCAAAAACCTGATTCGGAGGGATCTTAAAGAAGGCTGTCGCCCTGAGTGCATTGCGCGACATGAACGCAAACAGCCGCTCGCGCCACACCGCCATGCCGGGCCGGTCCGACGCGATCAGCGTCTCGCGGCCGAGAAAGAATGTCGTCCCCTCCAGCGGGATACTGAGGCCGTTTCCCTTGCACGCCGCCAGAATCTCGTTGATGTCGGGATCCTGCATGAAGCCGTAGCGCGCGACGACGCTGTGAAACCCTTTGCCGCTGCGTTTCACAGTTACGCGCTGCTCGGAACCCACGTGCGGGACGTCCTCGGTCATCACCGTCAGGAAGACGATCTTCTCGTGCACCACCTTGTTGTGCGTGAGGTTGAGCACCAGCGCCGGCGGCGTACCGTCGGAGCTGCCGTACATGAACACCGCGGTCCCCGGCACGCGCACCGGCGGCTCGGCGGCGAGATCGGCGAGCAACAGCTTGAGCGGGACGGTCTTCTCCATCATGCGCTTGGCGAGAATCTCCCTGCCCCGCTTCCAGGTGATCATGACGAAGTACAACGCGATCGCGATGACCAGCGGCACCCATCCCCCATGCCAGATCTTGAGCGCGTTCGCCGCCAGGAACGTGAGGTCGACGACCAGGAACAGCCCCGACACCGCGGCGGCTTTCGCGAAGCTCCAGCCCCACACCTCGCGGCTCATCACGTAGAACATCACCGTCGTCAGCGCCATGAGCGTGGACAGCGCGACGCCGTACGCGCCCGCGAGATTACTCGACGACTGGAAACCAAAGACGAGCGCAATCGTCAAAACCATCAGCATCCAGTTGATGTTGGGCACATAGATCTGCCCAATCTCGCGCGAGCTGGTGTGCTCGATCTCCATGCGTGGGATGTACCCCAGCTGCACCGCCTGGCGCGTAAGGGAGAACGCTCCCGATATGACGGCCTGGGAGGCGATGATCGCCGCCGCCGTCGCCATGGGGATCAGGAACAACAGCGCCTTGGCGGGTGCCAGGAAGTAGAAGGGATTGGGAGCGGTCTCCGGATGCGTCAGCAGCAAGGCGCCCTGCCCGAAGTAGTTGAGCAACAGCGCGGGTAACGGGATCGTAAACCAGGCGAGCTGAATCGCCGAATGGCCGAAGTGCCCCAGGTCGGCGTAGAGCGCCTCGCCGCCCGTGACAACCAGGAAGACCGCCCCCAGCACCAGCAGTCCTCGTCCCGGGTCCTCCGCAAAGAACTCGACCGCGTGCGTCGGCAGTACCGCCGCCATAACACCGGGATGGCGCAAAATCCCATTGAGCCCCAGAACGGCGATCGTCAGAAACCAGACCAGCATCACGGGGCCGAAGATCGCCCCCACCCCCGCCGTGCCGCGCTTCTGGAACAGAAACAGCCCGACCAGAATCGCGAGCGACGTCAGCAAAATGACCCAGTGCTGGAGAGTCGGCACCGCGATCTCCAGACCTTCCACCGCCGAGAGCACGGAAATGGCCGGAGTCAGCGCTCCGTCCGCGTACAGCAGCGCCGCTCCGAAGATGCCGAGTACGATCATCAGACGACGCGGCGTGAGGCCCCGCGCCACCCGGCTGCCGTTCACGAGCGCCATGAGCGCGAGCACGCCGCCCTCGCCCTTGTTGTCGGCGCGGATGATCACCACGTGGTACTTCACCGTGACGATCAACAACAGCGACCAGAAGATCAGCGACAGCACGCCGAGCACGTTGCCGGGCGTCACTGGAATCCCGTGCTGGCCGTGAAACGCCTCCCGCATGGCGTACAGCGGGCTGGTCCCGATGTCGCCGTACACCACGCCGAGGGCCAACAGCGAGAGCCGCGCGAGATAGCGGCCTTGCGGATGGGTTCGGGCGGCAGTCGGCGGAGGGTTAGTAGGGGCGCTAGGGGCCGTCATCGCGCGGTAACCCTATGCAAGCGCGTCCAGAAAGACCAGAGGATGACCAAACCCAAAGCGCCAATGGCACTTACACGGAACGCGGTCGCTCCACTCGCGCGCTGGAAAATGACTCCGAGGAGCAAACCACCGGCTAGGGCGGCGACTCCCGTTAGCGCGTGATACGTCCCGAATGCCGTCCCCCGGTGCCCGCCCGTTGCGGCGGATACGAGCGAACGCTCGGGGCTCTCGGTCAGCCCCGCGACGACACCGAGTGCGAGAAACAGCAGCCACGCCGCCACCCGACTCGTGGCGAATGCCATTCCCGCCGCCAGCGCGACGTACGTGAGCCAGCCGATCCACATCGTGCGCGACGGACCGATCCGATCCGACAGCGCGCCGCCGATGAATGAGGTCGAGGACCGCACGACGTGCAGCGCCGCCCAGAGCAACGGCACGAGGGCAACCGCGATGCCTAACTGCTGAGCCCTCAGGATCATCAAGGTTTCGGGCATCCGGATCAGGTAGAAAACCCCGATGGCAATGACATACGACGGTAAGGGACGGTAAAGGACGGTAGGGGACGGTAAGGGTTGCTCAGGGGCGGTTTCCCTTACCGTCTCATACCGTCTCTTACCGTCCCTTACCGCCCATGCTGCCAGCAGCAATACCGCAACGCCCGGAACAATGCTGGCAAGAATCACCGTCCGAACATCAGCACCGCGTCGCGATAGCAGCACCCAGGCCACCAGCGGTCCGATGACCGCACCCACATGATCGAGTCCCCGCTGTAATCCGAACGCCCGCCCGCGGATCGGTTCCGGCGTCACATCGGCGATCAGCGCGTCACGGGGCGGAGTCCGCAACCCTTTGCCGAGGCGATCGACGACGCGCAGGCCGACCACCTGCCACGCCGCCGCGGTGGCCGCGATGATGGGCCGCACGGCGGCCGCGACGAAGTAGCCGATGACGATCAACGGCCCGCGGCGGGATGGCCGGTCGGCGAGACGGCCGGCGACCAGCTTTACGAGCGCGGCGGCGGCATCGGCGGCGCCGTCGAGCGCGCCCAGCGCCACCGCCCCGCCGCCCAGCACGCCGGTGACGAACGCCGGCAGCAGCGGGTACACCATCTCGCTCGCAAAATCGTTGAGCAGGGAGACCGCACCGAACAGCTTGACCTGCCGGGGGAGCGCTGGCCGATCACTCACCCAAGCCGAGTCCCCAACGAATCAAGGTGACGGGGAGGCCGCCGTACGGGAGCACGGCGTCGTGAAACCCGCGCAGCGTGAAGCTGCCCCCCTTTGCTTTGCGGAAATCGTCGCGCAACCGCAGCAGCTCGCGCCGGCCGACCGCATAGCACAGCTGATACGCGGGCCAGGCACAGTAGCGCCGCACCTCGGCCTCCGCGTTACCACGCTCCACGTGCAGCTCATTCACCATCTGATCCACTGCCTGGTCGCGCGTCATGCCGCGCGTGTGCAACCCGACGTCGAGCAAAATACGCATCGCGCGCCACAACAGGTGCACGCGTTGGAAGAACAGCTCTTCGTCCGATGCGTAGAACCCTTGCTCACCCATCATGTCTTCGCAGTACAGTGCCCACCCTTCGACGGTGAGGGGCGTCCAGAGGTTCTTACGAACATGAGACGGCAGCTCCTTGGCGATCACGAGCTGCAGATGATGGCCCGGATAGCCCTCGTGCAGCGCGGTCGCCGCGAGCTCGTAGCGGCAATGGTCGCGGAGGATGCGCTCCTGCTGCGCCGCCGGCAGGCGCGCGTCCGGCACGGTGACGTAGAACCAGCCGGTCCGGTCCCGGCTATAGGCGCCGGGGCTGTCATACGCGGCGTACGGGATTACCGGCCGCATGAACGCCGGCGTCGGAATCACGCCCAGCGGCGCCTTGGGGATGGGCGCGAGCCGGCGCTCCGCCACGAAGTCGCGGGCGCGTGCCATCTCCTTCGCGTACGCCTCCACGAGCTCGTTCGGCGTCGGGTGATC
>DASPXD010000027.1:0-6254 GCA_035637435.1 Gemmatimonadales bacterium | reverse complement strand
GTGGGTCCACATCTGATTGCGGCTCTGCGGATCGAGACCCAGCGTCGGCTCGTCGAGAAACAGCACTTTCGGCGTGTGCAGCAGGCCACGCGCGATTTCGAGGCGGCGTTTCATGCCGCCCGAGAACGTCTTCACCAGGTCGTCGCGCCGGTCCCACAGCTCGAACATCGTGAGCAACGTCTCGGACCGCTGTCGCCGGATCTGGCGCGGCACATGGTACAGGACGCCGTGGATGTCCATGTTCTCCCAGGCCGTAAGCTCGCTGTCGAGACTGGGATCCTGGAACACGACGCCGAAGCGCCGCCGGACTTCCGTCTGCTGCGTGGTGGGATCGAGCCCGTCCAGCTCGAGCGCGCCGCTCGTGGGGCGGAGCAGGGTCGTGAGCATCTTGATGGTGGTCGTTTTCCCGGCGCCGTTGGGACCGAGAAAGGCGAAGATCTCGCCGGCTCGCACGTCGAACGAGACGTCGTTGACGGCGGTGACCTTCCCGAACGTCTTGACGACGTGCTGGACACGAATGATGGGATGCTCGCTCACGCCCTCGGCGCCGCCGGTTTGGCCGCATAGATGAAGTCGTAGTAATCGCGCATCGTCAGTCCCGCCGCCGCCTCCTCGTCCACGATCACGATCGCGTCGCGATGCAGCTGCAGCGCACTCGCCGTCACCATGCTGGTCACCGGCCCCTCGACCGCCTGCCCAATCGCCTTCGACTTCGCCGTGCCGCTCGCCACCAGCACCAGCTTGCGCGCATTGAGGATCGTGCCCACGCCCATGGTGATGGCGTACACCGGCACGTCCGCGCGGCGGTCGAAGAAGCGCGCGTTGTCGTCGATGGTCTGCTTGGACAACGTCTTGAGCCGCGTGCGCGAGCTCAAGGAGCTCGTCGGCTCGTTGAAGGCGATGTGGCCGTCGGTGCCGATGCCGAGGATCTGCAGGTCGATCCCGCCGCATTCCCCGATGCGCCGCTCATACCATTCGCAAAAGGCGGCGTAGTTGCTGGTGGTGCCCGACGGGATGTTGATGTTGTGCGGCGGGATGTTGACGTGCCGAAAAAAGTGCTCGTGCATGAAGTAGTGATAGCTCTGCGGGTGGTTCACGGGCAGGCCGACGTATTCGTCGAGATTGAACGTCGTCACGCGCGAGAAGTCGAGCTGCTCCTTCTTGTGCAGCCGCACCAGCTCCTGATACAGACCGAGCGGCGTGGAGCCCGTCGCCATGCCGAGCACGGCGTTCGGCTTAGTGTTGAGCAATTCCGCGACGATCTGCGCCGCGACCTTGCTCATCGCCGCGTAGTCTCGCTGAACGATAACTTCCATTAGACGGTTCGATCCTCCACTGCCGTGCCCCCTCTCCACATCGTGGAGAGGGGGTCAGGGGGTGAGGTGTCTACATGCGATGCTGCGCCGTGGGCGGCAGGATGCCGTTCAGCCGCAGGTAATTCGCTTCCTGGCTGTAGTGATCCGACCAGTCTGCCACCGTGATCAGGACTGCGGTCGCCCGCGTCATGTTCATGCCGAACATCGAGATCGGGTCGGCCAGCTTCGAGTCGTCCATGCGTGCAAAGGCCTGCTCACAGAACTGGAAGGTCTCTTTGAGCCGTGCGACGAGCTGCTCCTTGGTCGCGGTGCTGTCTACCGCGGCGCGCTGCGGCACCGCGAGGCCGGCGGTGTTGCCGCAGAGGACGTCGTTGCCCTCGTTCGCGAGGTGCACCTGGATTTGTGCGAAGCTCATCTGCGCCGGCGTGGGACGATAGTTGTACTTGTCCGCGGGCATCGCCTCGGCGGCGGCGATCAGAATGCCCGAGAAGCGCTGGTGCATGGCGCGCAGCCCATCGGCGACGGGGCTGGTTGAGCGGGCGGGAGCGGGGGCGGGGGCAGCGGCGGGGGGCTTCGTGCCAGGCGTCGCTTGTGCCGCGAGCGCCTGGGGCGCCACGGCGATGGCGATCAGCAGAATACAGGCTCGGCATTGCATGGTACGACCTCCAATGAGAGGGGCTTCGATTCTGTCCCAATTAGGCGCGGGCCGCTAGTCGTTCAAGAAGCAACGCGCCCCACAAACAATTACCTTGCTCCTCATGGTGACGCGCACGGTGACCCGTAGGTCCACGACCGCGGTGTCCGGCCCCCCCCCCGGACACACGGCCAAGCCCGCGGGGGGGGCACTGCTCACGGTCTACAGCTCGGAGAGCGGGCGAACCTATCAGTTGCACCAGCTCGTCGGCAAGGGAGGGTTCGGGGAGGTGTACCTCGCGACGCCCAACCGGCGCGACGGGCTGCCGGCCCAGATTTGCGTGAAGATCACCGACCGTCTCACGCCGTGGCTGCGCGAGTCATACTTCGCCGAGCTGCTCGACCGCGAGCCGCGCGCGCTGCGCGTGCTCGACCGGTTCGTCATCGCCGACGGTGCGCGCACGCGCTATTGCCTGGCCATGGAATTCGCCGTGCACGGCGATCTGGGCGCCTGGCTCAAGCTCAAGGGGCCGCAGCCGGAGCGTTTCGTGCGGCGCGAGATCGCCGGGATCCTCGCCGTGCTCGACGCGCTGCACCGCGGGCAGGCGCTGCACCGCGACCTGACGCCGTTCAACGTGTTCGTGTGCGAGGGCGAGCAGCTCAAGCTGGGCGATTTCGGCATTGCCACCCACCAGCTCAACCGTCGCGGCGTCACCGCCGACGCTTTCAACGTGTTCAACGTCCCGAACGAGATCGCGTGGGGACGAGTGCGGCGCTGGCAGCAGCGCGACGACATCTATCAGGTCGCGCTGATTGCCGTCATGCTGCTGCGGGGCGATATCGCCAGCGCCATCCTCAGCCGCGACGTGCGCCGGCTGCCGTGCAGCGATCATCTGAAGGAAGTGATTCACCGCTGCCTCGGCGTGCGGGGCAAGCGCTACGAGGCCGCGGGCGAGCTGATCGAGGCGCTCCGCATGCCGCGCAAGCAACCGGGGTTCGGCCGCGTGCGCAGTCTCGCCGATAAGCGGGTCTCCTTCACGGGCTTTCTGAGCCGCCCACGCAGCGACGCGATCAAGGCCGCCAAGCGGGCAGGGGCGATTGTGCAGTCGAAGCCAGGCAGGACGACCGACGTGCTGGTCCGGGGCCGTCCCAATGTGCTGCAGATTGCCGGGGCGGTCGGCGGGTCGAAGCTGATCGAGATCCGCCGCCTGGCCGAGAAGGGGCACGCCGTGACGGTGATCGGAGACCGGCAGTTCTGGAAGCTTGTGGGTAAGAAGACGAAGACTCGGCGTTGAGATATATTGCCGCCAACAACTTTTTTCTCGCGGAGCAACTGTGTTAGCGGACTTGAGTATCTGGCACATCCTGATTCTGGTGGCGGTCATCACGCTGTTGTTCGGCACCAAGCGGTTACCGGAGATCGGCAAATCGATCGGGAAGGGGATTCAGGAGTTCAAGCGTGGCTTGCAGGACGCCACGGCGAGTGACGAGACGCCGCCACCGCCGCCGGCGCCCCCAGAGCAACGGTTCCTACCTACCACCGGCGCGCCACCGAAACGGCTGAGCGATAAGCCCGCTGACTAGCGGTTCGCCGTGTTGTCCAGGAACGGACGATTCGTCGCCGTCGTGCTCGTGATCGTGATGTCGTGCGCGCACCGACCGGGCTATAACGGGGCGTTCAGTAGTTTATCGAGCTGCTAAGACTGTCCCGGGTCGCTCCAGTCGTGGCGGTGTTGTTCCCTCGGGCGTTGATGGTGTAGCTCTGCCCGCGCACGAGCGACACGCCAGTCACGGTGGTTCTGTTCGTCGTCGAGTCGGTGAAGCGCGCGCCCAGATCGTAGACCCCGGGCGCAATGGCGGCAAATTCGTCGGCGCCTTTGTACGCCACGGCGGAGCCGAGGGCCGTCCAGTGTGCAGTCACTGTATCTCCAGTCGGCCTTCCGTATAACGTCAGCGGGTTCGCGTTGTAGATCGCGTGGACGAGCCTCACGTATGCGGTCGAAAAGTCCTGAGTGGGCACCGGATCCTCGATGATGAACGCATCGACCTTTTTCGTTGTCGTGTTGTACGGGCCGCTCAAGTAGAACGAATAGTATTTCCCGTCTGCGATTGTGGCGCTGAGCGTGTCGATCGGAAGATTCTTGTCGGTCGTCGCAGCGATTCGCCCCGTGAGGCTGTACTGGCCCGGAGCGATCGTAGCGTAGAGTCCGGCATTTCCCGCGTTTCCGTACGTCGTCCCGGTGGTGGCTTCGCTCTGCGTACCAGAGGAGATGGCCGTCATCTTGGTCGTGTTGGCGTAGAAGTTCACCCCTGGGGCACCGACCCCAAGATTAAAGAACTTGACGCGTGAGTTCTCGAGCGGACCGTTCGGGAGGACCTGGACCGCGTTCTTGTCGCACGAGGCGAGCGCCGTGACACATAGCAGGGCGCCGAGTGCCCGATACCGAGTGAAGGTGTTCATGGCTTCGTAACCCATAGCTCAATGGTGTGATAATTGGGGTCGAGACCGCCGATCGCCTGGAGTGCGTCTCTGTTCCAGACATATTCGGAGTTGTAGCGCGGCCGGATCCGCTGCACCACCTCCCCGGCGTTGTCGACATAGAGGTTCGTGGGCGGTGTGAACCCGCGGAATACTTGCGTGCCGCTGACGGAATCGGGGGCGGTGTAGTGATAGCGCCGCATGTCCATCCAGATCTCGTTGTGCCCCCAGCCCCACAGCGCGATGAACTTTTGTGACATGATGTGCGACAGCGTGAGCGTCACCGGGACGATGTTGGGGGACGCGAGAAATGAGTCGCGCGTGGTGGTCGCGATTGCCGGCGGTCCGCCGGCCTCACTGTTGCGGTCGTTCACGAACTGGAAATGGGAACGAATGGCGTTCGTATAGGCCGTGAGCGCGATAGCCTGGTCGCCGTGTTTCAATGCGGCCTCGGCCTTGATGAATTGCAGCTCCGAATAGGTCATGACCGGGATCTTGGACCTGTCGCCGAAGATGTATCGCGCGGGCAGGCCCAACCCGCCTGCGCCGATATACCCAAAGAAGTTCTGCGGCTGCACCAGCGTGTCGGTCAACGCCCCGAAGCCGACCACGTTGGGATCGAGCGCGCGGTACACGCCATCGGGCGCCGGCGACAGCATGCGCGACATGCGCGGATCGACGATACCGAACTGTGTGCTGTCCATCAGCCCGAGGATGAAGCGCGTCTGGCGGTAACCCGTGATGTTGTTTCTGGTGCGTCCCCAGAAATTGTAATCGGCGAAGTCCGTGCTCGTACCGGGATATGCCAGCACCGCGTCGTCGGCGTTGCTCGCGAACGACGAATCGACTTCCCTCATGATGCGGAGGGGGTCGTAGGTGAATGGCCCCGTCGTCTTCTTCGAAAGGTGATTCAGGTTCAACGCCAACATGCCGTGCGCCAGCTTCAACCATTTGAGGCGATTGCCGTTGTAGATCTTGTCACTTCGGCCGAGGTACGCGGCATCGACCGCGCCGTCCGTCCGCCGCAGCAGCACGATCGCGCTGTCCAGCAGGCGCTGCACCTCCTGGTACGCGAAATCCTGTGTGTCGTAATCGAATTTCGTCCGAGACACATCGAACGCTTCCCGGATGATGATCTCGCCGTGGAGGTCGGTCAGCACCTGCCAGCCCCACGCCTTCAGAATCAAGGCCACGCCCAGCAGATCCCAGCGTTGCTCGGCCTCGGCTTTGGCGGTCATGTCGACCAGGTTCTGCCCCAACGACCAGTACACATCGCGCCATTGCTGCGCCCCGTTGTCGCTCGACGGATCGTAGCCCATGCGATCCCACGTGCTGAGGCTGGTTCCTGGTAACGTCCACTCCTGCGTATATCGGCCAACGAAGCGGCCATCATACTGGGGCGACGTAACCATCCAATGCAGCATCGGTGACAAATACAGATTCGCCGACACCGCCGTGGGACCATTCGGATTGGTGTTGACGTCGAGGAATTGCTCGCATCCCGTGGCGACGGTCAGGATCAGGGGCAGGGCCGCTGCGTAGAGTTTTTTCACGGTCAGAACCCCATCCGGACGCCGACGTTGACCCCAACGGGCATCGGGAAGTTGCCGAAGTCGATACCGACACCGCCCGCTCCACCCACCGCGGCGCTGTTGCCGTTCACGATCGGATCGAGCCCCGTATAGTTGGTGATCAAGAACAAATCAGTGCCCTTCACGAACACGCTGGCATTGCGCGCGCCGAGGAAGCGGCCCGGTAGCTCGTAGGTCAGCTGCAGATCCCGCAGCCGCAACCAGTTGATGTTCTTCTCGATGAACAGCTCTTCA
>DASPXD010000026.1:0-4747 GCA_035637435.1 Gemmatimonadales bacterium | reverse complement strand
GCCATCGCTGTATCACCCTGGAGCCATGCCTGACGGTACTGCTCGAGCGCGGCATCGACTGCAGCGCGATCGATTGCGGACTCGGCGACCGTTCCGGGTCGGCAGGCGGGGATCGCGAGGGCGAGCAGCAAGGCGATGCTTAGCGTTTTCACATCGGGCCGGGGCGATCGGAGTTGTTGATGTCTCGGACGATCTTCCAGGAGCCATCGGGCTGCCGCTCCCAGACCGTCAGGTACTTCCCGTTGTCGACGATATCGGCTCCGGTGCCCGTCTTGGGATGCAGCGTCCACACGTACGTGCCCCGCTCGATCACATACCAGCCCGTGATGATGACGTCCTGGGTCGCGAGTCGCGCTGCTGGAACGCTGAACTGCGCGAGGAAGCCGCTGAAGCCTGGGACGATGCCCGCGCGTCCCTGCCAGGCGGGCATGTTCGGCGCCATGACGACGGCATCATCGGTGTAGTGTGAGGCGACCTCGGCGGCGTCACCACGCCTAAAGGCGTCGAGATAGCGGGCGTTGCTGCTTTCGATCGCCTGCCGCACGGCCGCGGAGTCCGGGTCGACGACAGTCACCTGGATGCTGGCGACGCGCCACGCACTGCGCTCCTTGGCCCAGACTTCGTGGATCATCACGTTGTCGATTTCGTAGCGATGCACGAACGCCGTCCCCGCCCGCTGCCAGTGCTCGTACGACGGCGTGCGCGGCGCGACGGGCGTCTGCTGCTTGAGGCCGGCCAGGCGCTGAGCCTTGGTCATCACGTAGTTGTCGACGCCGAAGACGGTGAAGCTGTCGCTGGTGAGCCGGTCCCACGTCGCCGAATCAGCCTTGGCGATCGCGATGATGCGGGCGCGCGAGGCGGCCTGGAGGTCCGCCGGGACCTGGGCCCGGGCGACGAGTGGCGTAACGGCAAGAATGGCGGTGGTGAAAAGCAGCGATCGGCGGGGGGCGCTCATTGGTTTCTCCGGGTCGGGCGAGTGCGTTAGAGCTAGCCCCGATCCGGGAGAAGCACAAATCCGATTGGCGGAGTATCCTAGCAGCTCAGCGGCGTGCAGTACACCCGGATGATGCTGTCGAGTGGCCAGACCAGGCCCGTTTCGCGCAGCGTGAGCGCGCCGCCGCGCGTGACGTACAGGGTTTCCGCGGGATGCGACGGACCGATCGCGCCGGGCGCGTAGAGCGGATAGGTCAGCACGATCGACGACGCGCCGCGCTTGTAGAAGGCGATTTGCATCCAGTCGGACGCCAGCCAGACCGAGTCCCCGGGCCGGACAATCACCCAGCGGCCGGCGCTTTCCTGACGCTGCGCCTTCGAGTCGTCCAGGAACGTCACCGAGCCATCAACGATGGTCGTCGGGATGTACTGGCTGTCCGAGGGCGGCGTACTCCAGGGGAGTGGCTGACCGTTGACGGTCCGGAGCTGGTACGGCGCGCCGACGGTGACGGGCGCAACTGCGTCGCTACACGCGAGGAGCGCGAGAAGGGCGGCGGCAATGACGCTACGCATGGGGGCCTACGCTAGCTCGAGTCCTTTAACAAATGCTCAGGGAGACAGCCGTTGGGTAGGCCCCCCGCGCCAGAGGTCATAATGTGTCGCGTTCCCTCGAAACGCTGACGTTGCACTAGTCGGCAGACGTGGTAGAATCCGAGAGCATGGCGCGCTTCATCCCCTGGATATTAACCGCCGGGCTTGCCACAGCGATCTTGCCACTCCCCGCGGCGGCCCAGGCTCTCCCCCCGCCGGAGCGCCGCGGTTACACAGCCGACGACGTGGAGTTCATGTCGGGCATGATCTACCATCACGCACAGGCCGTACTGATCGCCGGCTGGGCGCCGACGCACGGGGCCAGCCCCTCGGTGCGGACGCTGTGCGACCGCATCGTGGCCAGCCAGAACGACGAGATCGCGCTGCTCTCGCGCTGGCTCGCGACCCGGCACGAGGCGGTGCCGCACCCCGATCCCGACCACATGATGATGCCGGGGATGGATTCGACGCACATGATGCCGGGGATGTTGTCCGCCGAGCAGTTGGCGCAGCTCGAGCGGGCGCACGGGCCGGACTTCGATGCGTTGTTCCTGCGGCTGATGATCCAGCATCACCAGGGCGCGATTACGATGGTGAATCACCTGTTCGCCGCGGGAGCCGGTGAAGAGGAGCCGGTCTACAAGATGGCGAGCAGCGTCTTCGCCGATCAGACGACCGAAATCGAGCGGATGCAGCGGATGCTCGCCGCCGACCTCTTCGCACCCTCCACACCAAAATAGGATTCGCAATGAAATCGATTCAGGCGTTGGTCCATGTGGTCGCGGTCGTGTCGATCGCGGCCTGCGCCTCCTCGGGCGGCGGCGCGAACAACTCCACCGTTGCGCCCACGCCCGACCCGCGCGTCGGCCTCAAGGCGGGATTGAAGGACGCCGGCCAGGCCGCGTGGAATCTGCGGCTCATCAACAACACGCCGCCGTCGGAGAAATTCGTCGGCTCGACCAATTCCGATCTCTCGTTCTACCAGCATTACGTGATCCAGGGCAACTACAACGGATACGAGGTGTGGGATGTCTCGACGCCGTCGAACCCCACGCTGAAAGTTGCGTATTTCTGCCCGGCGTCGCAGAGCGACGTGTCGGTGTTCCGGAACCTGCTGTTTGTGTCCGGCGAGGGCACCGGCGGCCGGCTCGACTGCACCGCGGCGGGCGTGCACGACTCGGTGTCGCACGACCGGCTGCGCGGCATCCGCATCTTCGACATCAGCGACATCGCCAATCCAAAGTACATCGCGAACGTGCAGACCTGCCGCGGCTCGCACACGCACACCGTCGTCATCGATCCCAACGACTCGGCCAACGTCTACGTCTACGTCTCCGGCTCGGCGCCGGTGCGGTCGCCCACCGAGCTGGCGGGCTGCGTGCGGCAGTCGCCCGATTCGAACCCGAACAGCTCGCTGTTCCGGATCGAAGTCATCAAGGTGCCGCTCGCGGCGCCGCAGACGGCCGCGATCGTGAGCTCGCCGCGGATCTTCGATTCGCTCGCGCCGGCGCCGCAGCATGGCGAGATGCAGCAGGACATCGTCGAGGCCACACGGGTCGCGGACAGCGCGCGGGCCCATGGTGGTTACGCCGTCACCCTCTTTGGGATGCAGCGCGTGCTGCCGCCGCGGTTCTCGACCCCGCTGCTCGACAGCATCGCCAAGACACGGGGTGCCCCGGCGGGGAGCACGCCGACGGCGGCCGATAGTCAGACGCTGCGCGACAACGCGCAGGGGATCATCGACCGCATGTTCAATATCAACCGCGTGCGGACCGGTCCCAACCAGTGCCACGACATCACCGTCTATCCGGCGATCGGCCTGGCGGGCGGGGCGTGCGGCGGCTACGGGCTGTTGCTCGACATCCGGGACGTCGCGCATCCGCGGCGCACCGGTGCGGTGGCCGACTCGAACTTTTCCTACTGGCACTCCGCGACGTTCAACAACGACGGCACCAAGCTGCTCTTCTCGGACGAGTGGGGTGGCGGCGGGCAGCCGAAATGCCGCGCGTTCGACAAGCCAGAGTGGGGCGCCGATGCCATTTTCACGCTCGACAATGGCCGGCTGACGTTCCAGAGCTATTACAAGATGCTGGCGCCGCAGACCGCGAACGAGAACTGCGTCGCGCACAACGGCTCGCTCATTCCGATTCCGGGGCGCGACGTGATGGTGCAGTCGTGGTACCAGGGCGGGATCTCGGTGTTCGATTGGACCGATCCGGCGCATCCCAAGGAGATCGCGTTCTTCGACCGCGGCCCGGTGGACGGGACCAAGCCGGCGGACGGCGGCACGTGGTCGGCGTACTGGTACAACGGCTACATCTACAGCTCCGAGATCGCGCGCGGGCTCGACGTGTTCGAGCTCCAGCCGAGCGGCTTGATCTCGCGCAACGAGATCGCGGCGGCGAAGCTCGTGCATCTCGATTATTTCAACACGCAGGATCAGCCGAAGCTGACGTGGCCCGCGAGCTTCGTCGTGGCGCGCGCCTACGTCGATCAGCTCGAGCGCTCGGGCGGCCTCTCGGCGGAACGGGTGAAGGCGGTGCGCCAGGAGCTCGGCCGCGCCGAGAAGGAGCGGGGTGACGCGCGGCGTACGACGTTGACGCAGCTGGGGGTGACGCTGGCACAGGATGCCGCGACCTCGAGCGACCGGGCCAAGCTGCAGAAGCTCGGCGCGGTGATCACGGACTTGGCGAACGCGCCGCAGGGGAACGCGGCGCAGTAGACGGCAGGAGTTTCTCTACTTCATTGACGAACGGGAACCCTCGGGTATTCGAGCTTCCCTTCCCGAATACGCCGCTCGATGCGGCGCGTCGTCCACAGCACGGATGCGGGAATCACGAAGCCCAGGAGGAATGGGTTGAAGAGCAAGGCGCCCGCGATGATTTGCCATGCGCCCCCTTTGTAGAGCTTCGCTTCATTCAGGGCACGCTGCACGCGATAGGCGAACACGACGCAGGTGATATACGGGATGAGGGAGCCGAAGATCAGGATCAGCCCAACCGGGTTATTGAAGTCCGAGTTGACCGCCAGGTACAATCCAGCCGACAACGTGAGCAGATAGGCGACGAACCAGTTTTTGAGCTTGCGCGCGTTCTCGGACCAGGGGAAGTCGTCGGGCATTGGTGCGGTCATGGACGCCTCGCGAGCGGGAAGCCTCAGAGTTAGCGCCAATATCGAGCGCGCGCGACTCGCGGTCCGCGATCCCGGAATAGAGAAGAAGGGT
>DASPXD010000025.1:0-2865 GCA_035637435.1 Gemmatimonadales bacterium | reverse complement strand
CCCAGTCACTTCATGCTGCAGCAGCTCGACTATCTCGAGTACATCGACCTCTATCACGACCGCATCCGCATGTTTCACGTCAAGGATGCCGAGTTCAATCCGACCGGCCGCCAGGGCGTGTATGGCGGGTTCCAGTCGTGGATCAATCGCGCCGGCCGGTTCCGTTCCCCGGGCGACGGTCAGGTGAACTTCAAGGCGATCTTCTCGAAATTGGCCCAGTACGACTATCCCGGCTGGGCAGTGCTCGAGTGGGAGTGCTGCCTCAAGCACCCGGAGGACGGCGCCCGCGAAGGGGCGAAGTTCATCGCCGAGCACATCATCCGAGTGACCGACCAGGCGTTCGACGATTTCGCGGGCGCCGGCACCGACCAGGCCGCGAATCGCCGGATGCTCGGCATCGCTTGACGATGGTCCCGCCGCTGCGGCTCGGCATGGTGGGCGGCGGGCGAGGCGCGTTCATCGGCGGCGTGCATCGGCTGTGCGCCCGTATGGACGGGCAGTACGAGCTGGTCGCAGGCGCGCTCTCGTCCGATCCCCAACGGGCTAAAGAGTCGGGTGCCGATCTCGGCCTCGCGCCGACCCGAGTCTACACCAGTTTTGCCGAGATGGCGGCTGCGGAGGCGAAGCGCCCCGATGGCATCGAGGTCGTGAGCATCGTCACGCCGAACGACAGCCACCACGCCATCGCCCGCGCCTTTCTCGATCGCGGCATTGATGTGATCTGCGACAAGCCCATGACCACCACTGTCGAGGACGCGCTCGACCTGGTGCAGACGGTGCGGCGCACCGGTCTCATCTTCGGAGTCACGCACAACTACACCGGATATCCGATGGTGCGTCAGGCGCGCGAGCTGATCGCGGCGGGGGAGCTGGGCACGATCAGAGTCGTGCAGGTCGAGTATGTGCAGGATTGGCTCACGACCAAGCTCGAAGACACGGGGCAGAAGCAGGCCGCGTGGCGCGTCGATCCCGCGCGCGCGGGTGCGGGTGGCTGCCTCGGCGACATCGGCACGCACGCGCACAATCTCGCCGGCTTCGTCACGGGCCTAGCGGTGCGCGAGCTCGCCGCGGACCTGAGCCGGTTCGTGCCGGGCCGCAGGCTCGATGACAACGTGCACATGCTGCTGCGCTTCGAGAATGGTGCGCGCGGCATGCTGTGGGGAAGCCAGGTGGCGCCGGGCAATGAGAACGGGCTCAGGCTGCGCGTGTACGGCGAGACAGCCGGCCTGGAATGGAGCCAGGAGCACCCCAACCAGCTGCGGTTCGCTCCGGTGGGCCAACCGCCACGGGTACTATCGCGTGGTGGTCCGAATCTCGGTCCCGCTGCGTCGCGCGCGACCCGCATCCCGTCAGGTCATCCGGAGGGCTACCTCGAAGCGTTCGCCAATCTGTATCGCGATCTGGCGGAGCAGATCCGGGCGCGCCGTGCGAAGCGGGGGGGGGCGCCTGATCGGGCGGCGCTGCTCGTGCCGACGGTGGAAGATGGCGCGCACGGCGTCAAGTTCATCCACGCGGCGGTCGAGTCGAGTGCGAAGAACGGCGCGTGGGTGGATATGCAGCTGAAGCTGCACTAGACCTACGCAATGAGCTCGCTGAACTTCGCAAGGTCGATATTGCCACCGGAGACAACGGCGACTATCGGTCCCGAACCCGCCTTGCCGGTGAGCGCTGCCGCAAGGGCAAGTGCGCCCGCCCCTTCCGCAATGACGCGCGCCTTTTCCGCCATCAGCCGCATGGCGCGCTTGGTCTCGTCCAGGCTGACTACGATGGAGCCGTCCACGACCGGCTGCATGCGCTGCCACATCCGCGGAAACACACTCTTGCCTCCCGCGCCGTCGACGAATGTGGCCTTCCAGTCCGGAAACTCCTGCGCCGAACCCTTGGCAAACGAGAGCGCGGCCGGCGCGGCGGTCTCCGGCTCGGCGCCCCACACTTTGACTTCCGAGCGCAACGCTTTCACCGCACTGGCCAGGCCCGTGATCAGGCCGCCACCGCCGATTGCCGCAATGATGGCGACGGTGTCCGGCGCATCCTCGAGAATCTCCAGGCCCATGGTCGCGTGACCCGTTATGAAATTCTGATCGTCGAACGGATGGATGAACGTCCCCGAGACGCCAGGATAGGAGCGATCATCCAGCGCCTGCCAGGCGACCGCATACGGCACGAGCACGAGCTTCGCGCCCAGCGCGCGCATGCGCTCGAGCTTAGCTGCGGGCGCCGTCTCGATGGCGACGACGGTGCACGGCACGCCCGCTGCCCGCGCGGCGTATGCCACACCCTGACCGGCGTTGCCGGCGCTGATCGTCCACACGCCGCGCCGGCGCTCGGCGTCGGACAACAGCGCGACGGCGTTGGCAGCGCCGCGCAGTTTGTAGGCATTGATCGGCTGCAGGTTCTCGAGCTTGAGCCGCACGTCGGGGAATCCCGGCCCGAGCTCCAAGCGGACCAACGGCGTGCGAACGATCGTTCCGGCGATGCGCTTGCGGGCGTCCCGGATCTCACTCAACGCGATGGGACGGACCGGTTCAAGCACGCAGCACCAGCGCCGCGGCTGCCACGTCTTCGACCGCGACGCCCACAGACTTGAACAGCGTAAGCTCCTCGGCGTTGCGCCGGCCGGGATCCACTCCGGCCACGACCGCGCCGATCTCCGTCACCTCATTGCGCGCTGCGATGACATCGCCCGATTCACGCAGCGCCGCCTCGCGCGAGTCGACGAAGATGCGCGCCGTGGTGACGAGATCGTCGTCCAGCTCGCGCCAGTCGGGGCGGGTTGCGCCGATCGCATTGACGTGCGTCCCGGGAGAGAGCCAGCGTCCCTGCAGGATGGGCGTCGTCGAGCTCGCCGCGACGACAACGACGTCC
>DASPXD010000024.1:0-1616 GCA_035637435.1 Gemmatimonadales bacterium | reverse complement strand
GACCGTCGAGGCACTCCTAAACGCAGCCGATGTCGCGTTATACGAGACCAAGGAACGCCGCAAGGCCAGGGCTGCAGGGCTTGCTCCCTAACCGGCCACCCATAGGTTTTGAGCCATGGACACCAAGAAAAGCATGAGCGTATCGACCCGGGCGTCCGATCCCCAGGCGCTGTCCGAGTCGTCGGCCGGGTTGCTGCGCGAGCTGGTCGCGCACCTGCGACAGAACCGCACGCAGCTGCGCGAGGAATGGGCGCGTCGCATCACGCGGGCGGAGCTGCTGACGGCGATGACGGAAGAGGAAATCTTCGCCGAAGCCACCGCGGTCTACGACAACTACGTGGAAGCGCTCGAGACCGGGACCTTCGAAGCCCTGCAGGCGTACTCGCGGCGACTCTCGGAGCGCATCATTCCGCGGGGCGTCGAAACCGACGAAGTCGTCGGCATCGTGCTGCTCCTGCGTGACGTGCTCGCCCGCTCGCTGTTCACCAAGTACCAGGACAACGTCGAAAAACTGAACCGGATCTTAGACAGCTACGAGCCCGCGGCGAACCGCATCGCGAACACCGTGGCCGTCGGATTTGTGGAAGAGCGCGAGCGCATCATCCGGCAGCAACAGGAAGCGATCCGGGAGCTGTCCACGCCGGTGCTCCAGGTGCGCGAGCGGCTCCTCATCTTGCCCATCATCGGCGTCATCGACCCGCAGCGCGCCCGGCAGCTGACCGAACAGCTATTGCGTGCGATTCGGGCCAACCGCGCAAAAGTCGTCGTGATCGACGTGACCGGTGTGGCGGCGATGGACTCCGGTGTCGCGAACCACTTGGTGCAAACGGTCGAGGCGTCGCGCCTGCTGGGCGCCACCGTCATCGTGACCGGCCTGTCGCCCGAAATCGCGCAGACGCTGGTGACGATCGGCGTCGACCTGAGCGAAATGGCCACCGTCGGTGACTTGCAGGGAGGCATCGAAGAGGCGGAGCGGTTGCTCGCGGATCGCGCCGCGCCGACGACGCAGGTTCGCGAGATCGCCCCAGAATCCCAGCGCTAGCCGGAGGTCGCCGTGGAAGTACCGATTCTGCGGCAGGGGCAATATCTCATTGCCTCGATTCAGTCCGCCCTCACTGATGCCGACTTATCCCATCTTCGTGAAGCGCTGATCGCCCAGGTCGGACGGTCGCGCTGCCGCGGCGTGATCGTCGACGTCACCGCGCTCGACGTCATGGATTCGTTCGCCGTGCGCACGCTGCGCGACATCGCGCACATGGCCCGCTTACGCGGCGCCGAGACGGTCATCGTCGGCATCCAGCCCGACGTGGCGTTCGCCATGGTGCAGCTCGGCCTGACGTTGAAAGGCGTCGCGACCGTTCTCGATCTCGAGGAGGGGCTGGCGTTCCTCAATCACCGCACGCAGGAGCGCTTCCTCGAAACAAAACCAAAGAAGCCGAGTGGCCGTGGGTGAAGAGCTGCGCCTGCCAATCGCTGCGGACGTCGATGTCGTTGAAGCCCGACAACAAGGCCGCGCATTAGCCGCCGTCGCGGGATTCTCGAGCGGCGAGCAGACCGTCATTGCCGCCGCGATTTCCGAAATCGCCCGCAACATCCTGATGTACGCCAAGAAGGGC
>DASPXD010000023.1:0-3439 GCA_035637435.1 Gemmatimonadales bacterium | reverse complement strand
TCTACGTGATGCCGCTGTACCTGCGCGCGCAGGGCGGCCGGATTCCCGAGCTCAAGCGCGTGGTCGTGGCGTATCAGAACCGCGTCGTGATGGAAGAGACGCTGGACGCGGGGCTGGCGCAGCTGTTCGGTGGCGGTGCGGAGGCGGCTCGCGCACCGGCACGCGTGGCGGCGACGCCTGGCGCCGCGCCGGCGACGAATGCCCGGGCGGCCGATCTCGCGCGCAGGGCGAACGAGTCGTACCGGCGGGCGCTCGAGGCGCAGCGGGCGGGCGATTGGGCGCGGTACGGCGAGGAGCTGCGCAGGCTCGAGGATCTGCTGCGCCAGCTGCAGACGGTGTTGGGGGGAAGGGAGTAAGCAACTCGTGTCATGTTGGGCCCACGGGCGGATGGGATGCCGCCATGATCCGCCGGAAGCGCGGGTTGGTGCGGAGCGGGTCGAGACCGATCCACTGCAGGTCGCCCTAGCCTCGCTTCCGCCGCTCCGTGCGTCCGGTCTCCGTCTTCGCTTCGGCGCCGGCGTCGCTCTCGGTCGCGAGCTGAGCCGGGAAGAGGTCCGAGCGCAGCCACACGCCGGGGACCGGCAGGGTGACGATGACCTCCTGCGACGCCCGGGCCAGCTGCGCCGCGCTCGATGCTGGGGCGGCCAGGGCGGCAAGCGCGCTGCGCCACTCGGGCGTCGTGAAGTCGGTAGAGCGGAGCGGGAAGGCGACGTAGTTGCCCACTCGGTCCACCACGACGTTCTCGATGATGTCGGTCAGGGAACGACCGCGTGGATCGCGCAGCTTGGCGAGGGCAAAGAACCGTTCCGCTGGGTCGCCGGCCGCGATGATCGTCGCTGAGTAGTAGGGGAGATGGGCGGCGATGTGCGCGTACACACGCCGCTCCACTGCGGCCGGCGGCGTGTCCTCGCCGATCACCTGGTCGATGTCGGGGCCGAGGGTGCGGTCCAGCACGTTGCGACGCAGGACGTGCCCGAAGCGTCGCACCACCTCACGCGTCGCGATGTTCGGCAGGCGGAAGGGCACGAGCAGCGCCGGCCGGAAGCGCGGCGTCCGCACGATCACGCGGTGGCGCTCGATCGGTTCCACGAAATGATAGGTGAGGACGCCTTCGGACCGCATGTTGCGCAGGGTCCGGACCGACGCGCCCTTCGGCTTCTCACCCTCGAGCTCCGTGATGCCGATCGCGCGGCGGCGGAGGGCCTCGCACGTCCGCACGGTCCGCTCGGCGAGGAGCCGGACGGTGTCGGCGCCGACGCTCGGCAGGTTGGCGACGACGCAGACGTCGAGTGGCACCGCATCCATCCCGTCGCCGAGCTGGCGCGCGCCGACCATCTTGGCGACGATCTGGAGCGGGCGCTCGCGCGCGTCGGGCTTCTTGCGCCAGCGCCCGTCCGACACCGCGAGCTTCACTTCCTCTCCAGGACCGAGCGAGATGCTGTATAGCGTGTCACCTGCCTGGGCGCCGAGCGACTGCCAGATCAGCTCGATCTCGAGCACGACGCCGTAGCGCACGGTCGTGGGATCGGGGGGCGGCGCGGCGCCATGCTTTGCGTCTGGTGCGGCCATGACGTCTCGGTCTTGCGGGAGGACGCCGATGCGCGCGAACCGCATCAGGTGCCCGGCCTGCGGCTGCGACGCCGCGGGCGCAGCAGCCGGTGGCGCGGACGGCGCCGCATCGCCGGCGACCGGGATGTCGCGGGGGGCGGTGAGGGGAATGGGATCGTCGGGGAGCGAGCGCGCGTCGAGCTCGATCGCCTCTTCGTTGCGCAGCCCGACGCGGAGCCGGAGCCGCGGCTGGTCGTGCTTTGGGATTCGCACGAGGCCGTCGACGTCGCTGACCCAGTAGCCGCCGGCGCGGCCGCCATCCTCGAGCACCGTAACCGGGACCCCGGGGACTGCTGCCCCCGTGTCCTGATCCACGATTCGGAATGTCCAAGAGTCCTGCCAGGTGGTCATGGTCGCTCGCCGAGAGCAGCTATCCTAAGGCATATGTGCCAGCGAGTTGTGACAGATGACCCCGCTGAGGCGGGTGCGACGCGTCCTTGCCGGTCCTAGTCTTCCTCATTCTGTCCCGCCGCCGCGCAGCAGCCCGCCGGCGACTCCGGGTACGTCCGCAGCGAGGCCAGCTCATCAGGATCAGCGCGGACAAAACGAAATGGAGGAGGATGACCGTTCGGCGGCGCAGCAAAAGAAAAAGCCCCACAGCAAAAGTCGCTGCAGAGCTTGATCTTCACTCAGTCGGGACGGCGGGATTTGAACCCGCGCCCCCCCTGAACCCCATTCGATTGAGTAGTTGGGCGAGTTACGACAACGTGTAGTAGTTACGCGGTGTTCTGGGCATCGGTGTCGTAACACGAGACGATCAACACGACGGGGAGTAGCACAAGACTCACAACGGAACTCACAACGCGGCGTCAGCTTCAAGCGCTGATTAGGCGCCGCCCTGCGTCACAGAAGCGATGGGCGCCACAAGACCTAGCGAGCAAATGCGCGTGGATCTAGCATTCGACTCGCCCGCAAATACTGTTGACGACTCCTGAGGAGATCTGTTCATGCGAGCCCTCATTAGCGTGGGTGCGGCAGTTTTCGCTGCGTCATCGGTGACGGCACAGGTTCCGCGGGCGATCAGCGCCGATCCACCACGCGATAGCGTGCATCCGGCCCGAATGGAAGTGTTGCACATTCCCTCCGGCGGTGTGAACATCAACGGCGTTGCGTATATCGCCTCCGGCCCCGGCGCGCATCCCGCGTTCATCTTCTTCCACGGGCTTCCCGGCAACGAAAAGAACCTTGATCTCGCCCAAGCTGTGCGTCGCGCTGGGTGGAATGCAATCACCGTCAACTATCGCGGCTCTTGGGGCAGTCCCGGCGAGTTCCGTTTCGGTGGCACTCTCCAGGATGCTGAAGCGGTGCTGGCATTCGTGCGCGATACCGCGAATGCGCGCAGGCTCGGGATTGACGCGCGGCGGGTAGTAATCGCCGGCCACAGCATGGGCGGCTGGGTGACGGCGCTGACGGCCGCTCACCATCCGGAATTGCTCGGCGCCATTTTGATTTCCGCGGCCGACCTCGGACTTCTTGGTTCGATTCAGCGCGACACGTTGGCCGTGTTCATGGCCGACAACATGGAATCGCTTTCGGGCGTCACGGCGCAGAGCATGGCCGATGACCTAATCGACGGGGCGGCGCGCTGGCGGTTCGAGGCGGCAGCCTCAGGGCTAGCCCAAATGCCACTGCTCGTGTTGACGTCCGACGATGGATTGGCCGCGCACACAGATCCGCTCGTCCAGCGCGTGCGTGCGCTCGGGAATACTCGCGTCACAACAGTGCATCAGCCGACGGATCACTCCTGGTCCGACAAGCGTATCGCGCTCCAGACTGCGGTGCTCGCCTGGCTCGCACAACGCTAGCGGCATACGTTCGGCCGGCGCCTAAC
>DASPXD010000022.1:0-12188 GCA_035637435.1 Gemmatimonadales bacterium | reverse complement strand
GGGGGGGATGGGGAAGTGGAGGCTTCGGCGGCGGATGGGGCGGTGGGGGTGGAGGAGGAGGGTTCGGCGGATTCGGTGGCGGCGGCGGTTTCTCAGGCGGGGGCGCGGGAGGCAAATTCTGACATGGCTCGCATGACGCTGGAAGGCTTCGGGCAGCAAATGAGCGCCGCACTCGGGGGCCGGCTTGTCTCCCTGCTCTCGTACGGATCTGGTGCGAGGGAAGGGGGAAGGGGGACGAGGGACGGGGGGGGGGCGGTTGGTATGAACACCCTGCTGATCGTGGATCGCGTCGATGCGGAGCTGTTCGCGCGACTCGCGGCGCCGGTGCGCGACTGGGTGAGCGCCAGGCACCCGCCGCCACTCGTGTGGACGCAGCAGGAATGGCGCGAATCCGCGGACGCCTTCGCGATCGAGTACGAGGATATTCGCGAGGCGCACCGCGTGCTCGCCGGACGAGACCCCTGGCACGGCATCGTGGTGCAGCGCGAGCACGTCCGCCGCCAACTGGAGCACGAGCTGATGGGGAAGCTCGTGCACCTGCGGCAGGCCTACGCCGCCGGCTGGCACAAGCCCAAACAGCTCGCCGAGGTGGTCCGCGGGACGTGGGCCGGATTCCTGACGATGCTGCGGGCGGTGCTGCGGCTGGCGGGTCGTTCCGCCCCGGCGGCGCCTGACGCTCTGGTGCGCGACGCGGCGGGCCTGATAGGATTCGGCGCGGATGGACTGGCCGAGCCGGCCGCGTATCTCGACGCGGTGACGCGCACGGCGGAGTACGTGAACCGCTTGGAAAGGAACCCTTCGTGAGCGCCCTTACACGCCGGACCGCTGTCGCCCTGCTCGCCCTCGCGCTCGTTGCCGGCTGCGGCTACAACACCATGCAGACGCTGGACGAGCGCGTGAACGCGGCCGAATCGCAGATCAAGGTGCAGCTGCAGCGGCGCGCCGATCTCATGCCCAATCTCGTCGAGACGGTGAAGGCGTACGCCAAGCAGGAGCAGACGATTTTCATCCAGGTCGCCGAGGCGCGCTCCCGGCTGGCCGGCGCGGTGCAAAGCGGCAATCTGGAGCAGATGGCCGCCGCCAACACGGCGCTGAATGCCCCGTTGGGACGACTGCTCGCGATCGCCGAGAATTATCCGCAGCTCAAGTCGAACGAGAATTTCCGCGCGCTGCAGGATCAGCTCGAGGGCACGGAGAACCGCATCGCCGTCGCTCGACAGGACTACAACGAAAGCGTCAATGCCTACAACGCGTACATTCGCCGCTTCCCGCAAGTGCTCACCGCCAAGGTACTCGGCAAAAAATCGCGCGCGTATTTTGAATTACAGACGCCGGGTGCCGCCGACGCACCCAAGGTCGATTTCTCGCACTGAGCGGCGCTACTTCTTTTCCGCATCGAGGAGATCGCCGATCAGGCGATTCATGTGTTCGGCCGACCGCCGAATCACTTCGACGTGCCGCCGGTCGCCGCTCTCGGGTGGCAGATCGCGCAGCAACAGCGCGGCGGCTGTGAGCACGGTGTTCAAGTCGTTGCGGAGTGCATGCGAAATGGTCGCCACGCTGTCGGCGCGTTTCACGTCTCCCCCACCTTAGCGGACGAACTTCCGGCGGTCGCCTTTGGGAGGAGTCTTCTTGTGGGCGTGCGCCGCGATCTGGAGCCGGCTGTGCAGCGCGAGCTTCTCGAGAATATTGTGCACGTGGCTCTTGACCGTGTAGGTCGCGATGTTGAGCCGCTGCGCGATCTCCTTGTTGGACAGTCCCTCGGCGATCAGATCGGTGATCTGCTGCTCGCGCTTGGTCATGCGCACCGACGCCATCATCGGCGTGTTGCGCAGCACGGAAGCCTGTTTGGCGATGTGTGACAGCAGGGTGCCGGTGAGCGCCGCCGGGACGACGTCGCCGCCGTTGGCGACCTGGCGAATCGTGCTGAGGAGATCCTCGAGCGCGGCGTCCTTCGCAATGAAGCCATTGGCGCCGCGCTTGATGAAGTCGATGACGTCCTCTTCCTCGGGCAGCATGTCCATCATGATGATGCGCGCATGGGGCGCCGCTTCCTTGATGCTTTCGACGAGGCGCTGGCTGCGGTTGCGTCCCAGCGCGGCGTCCACCAGCACTACGTGGGGCTTGTGTTCCTGGAGACGCTGCAGCGCCGCCGACGCCCCTTCGGCCGACGCGACGACCTTGAACTCCGTATGTGAATCCAACAGCGCCGCAAGACCATCACGCAGCAGGCGATTGTCCTCGATGATCAGGATCTGAATTCTCTTACTCATTGTACTGACGGCCCTCGTTCCGGGACGAGAGTACGCTGCGGTGACGTGATAGGGTGGCGGGTTCCACAGCTATTAGTCAAGGGGAGCCCGAAGGTTCCGCTTGCCAATTCGTGGTCCGGGGTGAATCGTTGAAGCGCGCCCCCGCGCCCAGGGGAGGGTGGCACCGTGTCTCAGATCCACTGTCACTTTTGTGGCGGCGTCGTCCCGGACCCCGCGACTGTCGAGTATCGCCCGCCGCGCGCCAGCGCGCAGTTCGCGCTGCCGCATCACGCGCCCTGTACCTGCACGCCCCCGGTCGTCTATGAGCACCCGCCCGTGCTGGGCGGGCCCGAGGAAGACCAGACCCCCGAGGGGGGAGGAATCTCGGAGGCGGACACCGGTGGGGAAGCCTGAAAACGAACACGGCGCTCCGGTCGGAGCGCCGTTTCGCTTCAGGTGCCGTGGGTGATTACAGCTTCACGACGTTCTGCGCCGCGGGGCCCTTCTGGGCCTGCACGATCTCGAACTCCACGCGCTGGCCTTCGGTCAGCGACTTGAACCCTTCTCCCTGAATCGCGGTGTGATGTACGAAGCAGTCCTTGCCGCCGTTTTCCGGCGTGATGAAGCCGAAGCCCTTGGCGTCGTTGAACCACTTCACGGTACCGGTGATGCGTGCCATCTGTCCGTTACTCCCTAGCGTGTACGGTTCCGGCGGCGAGCTGCCTTGCTCTTGCGCCGCCGTTGAACGGCGGGACTCTCGTAGAAGCGTTTCTTCTTCATGTCCTGGAACAGGCCCGCCTTGGTGATCTGGCGGTGGAACTTCTTCAGTACGACCTCCAACCGGTCAGTCTCGCTCAGCGTGACGTGCATCTCGGCCTTCCAGGAGTGAGAGCTCTTACCAGAAACGCGACGAGGACCGCAGGCGGAAGCCCAGGCCCTCGATCAAGTCCACTGGTGTCCAGCACACGGCACCATGCCATGGCCCCTTCGCTCGCCCGAAGGATCATAAGGGGGTAGCGTTAAGTCAAGTCAATACCGCGGGACCGTCCATGACACGTTTCGTTGTGTTAGTCGCCCTCGTCTTGCAGGCCGCGTTCACTCGCTTCGCCGTTGCACAGGCTGCTGCTGCTGACACCGCTGCGGATTCGTTGCGGCGTTCCAGCCGCCTCGATGGCAGATGGCTCCGGCGTCTGCCGGTTGACGATCCGCGTCACGCGCTGGTGCTGATTCCGGGCGTCCGGCTGTCGAGCAGCGATATCGGAATCACGCCGACGACGAACCTGCTGATTCGCGGCGACGCGACAGGCCGCGGCAACGTCTACATCGATGGCGCGCTGATGCGTTTCGAGACGAACGGCGGGGCAGGCGTGGAGCTCGCGCCGAGCGCTATCGATACACTCTCGCTGCTGACGGGCGTCGCTCCCGCGTCGCTGTCGGATGCCGGAGGCGGTGTGCTCTCGTATGAGACGCGGAGCGGCGGTCAGCACCTTGCTGGAGGCGTGCGCTGGGACAGCGACGAGCCGTTCAGCGACGCGTCGACGGTCGGCTACAATCGCATCGAAGGAAATGTCGGCGGTCCCCTGGCCGCTGGTGGCAAGCTCACGTTCTTCCTCTCCACGACACTGCAGGGGCAGCAGTCCAGCTACCGCGGGCTGTACGCGGCGAAGATCCCCGCATTTCTCCCTGCCGGGACCGATACGACGGTAGACCAGGGCGGCAGCCCCGTCGCAGTGCCGTTGCTGGAAAACGAAGCGAGCGGTTTGCGGCGACCGCTTGACTGGTCAACGGCACGTCGCGGCGATGTCAAGCTCGCGTATCGATCCGGCGCGTCTCGTGCATCGCTGACGCTGCTCGGCGGCGAGATCCAGCAGCGATCGTTTCCGGGCTCGTTTGCGTTAGTGCCCGCCGTCTACATGGGACGACGGATGTCGACTGCCGCGGCGATCGTGAACTGGCAACAGCGGATCGGCGCGTGGCGCGGCGGTCCCCTGACGCTGGACGTGAACCTCTCGCTCGTCCGGCACCGCGACATGACGGGGCCGCTCGACTCGAGCGTGGAGCGTGCGACCCGCGACCCGGCGCTCGGCATTGCCTTCGAGCGGCTGCAGTTTGCCGGCGCTGACGTGCTGGGCCTCCCCGTGACCGACCAGCTGGTTCGCGATCTTCGCACCAACAGCGGGACACGGGGCGTGCCGTTCTTCGGCACCTTGCCCGATCTCGCCCAGGCGTATCCCACGAATCCCTACGGGATCGCATTCGGCTGGCCGACCTCAGGCTATGGCGGGACGCTCTCGGATGTGGCGGAGCGGCGGGTCCAGGGACGCTGGGGGGTTACCTGGAATCGCAGCCGCGAGCAGCGAATCGGTATCGGCGTCGATTGGGAACACGCACACATTGCATCCTACACGTCGAGTATCGTGCGGCTGATCGGGACGGATGTGTTCGCCGCGAACCCGGGACGACTGGGCGTTTTCACGGAGAACCGGTTTGTCCTCTCCGACGCCGTGATCGACCTCGGTTTACGGTATGACCACATCACTCCCGGTGGCGAGCTCCCGGTTATTCCTGCATTCATCGCGTCGAGTGGTCCGGCATTGTGGAATCCCAACGGGGGGAGTGACGACACGGCGTACGCGAATTCCGTCGCGCGTGTCTTTCGCAAAGCCCGCAGCCAGTCCGTGTTCTCGCCGCGCCTCCGCTTCGCGTATCCCGTCGGCGACTCGATGGATCTGCAGCTTGGGTTCTCGCGAACGGCAGAGCCTCCGTCTTGGAGCAATGTGTTCGGGCACAGCAACAACGACATCGCCTTTACGAACGTCAACGATCTGTTCGGCAGGGACGTGGACTTCGTGGTGACGACGCTCATTGAAGCGGGCGTACGGTATCGGCGGGGTCCCGCGGTGGTTGCCGCGAGTCTCTACAGGAAGGAGCTGCCCCGGTATGTGGGACGCGTGAGGGCATTCAGCCGGCCTACGGATCCCTCGAATGTCGTTTCGATCAACGCACTGACGTCGTTAGGCACCGTTCCCGTAGAGGGCGTGGAGGTGGGCCTGGACGTGGGACAGCGTTGGGTGCAGGCGTCGGTCGCATACTCGCTGGCACATGCCGGTAGGGATCCGGGAAGCCTGACGAGTGTGTCACAAGCGCCCATCACCGCACACAGCGGTGCCATCGTGATTTCCGCGGGAGTGCCGGACGACTGGCAGCGCGGCAGGTCGATCGGGAGCATCGCGCGAGGGACAAACGCCGTAGTACTGTTCCGGGCGCAGAGCGGCCAGACCTTTACGCTGCAGACCAATAACGGGTTTGGTCTGATCACGCCGCCGGAAAGCTTCCTTGTCCCGACCTTCAACGTGGCCCATCTCCCCTGGATGAAGCGACTGGACTTACGGATCTCCAAGACACTGCGCAGAGGAGCGGGGGGCCAGAGCTGGTCCCTCTATCTGGATGCTCGCAACCTCCTGGACTTTGCAAACCTGCTCGCGGCGTTCGCGGAAACGGGCGACACGGCGAATTCACTGCACAAGCTCAGCACGCTTGGCGATCCCGCACTCCCTAGCGGGAGTGCGAACTACGCCGTCCTCTGGGACGAGGCGAACAACGCCGGCGCGCTTGCTCCAGATAAGACTGTGGATCTCAGCGGTTGCGCGGCTTGGGGGAGTCCGGTGAACTGCGTGGCGTTGACGCGTGTGGAACGACGCTTCGGGGACGGCAACCAGCAGTTCACGCTGCCGGAACAGCAGCGGGCTTTCGATGCCTATTACCGCGACTTCTTCGGCGCCTGGCGCTTCTACGCGCCCGGCCGCACGATCCGAATCGGGATGGAGCTGGCGCTGTAGCCGCGGTTGTTGGAACGCACGCCAGGATGCAACTTAGTCCCGCGATGCGCCCCCTCCTGCTGCTGCTCGCGCTGCTCGGCATGGGCTGCAAGCACCCCCGGCCCGGGAATCCGCCGCCGGTCCGCGCGCCTCGCGATACGTTGCGTGTCACCCCGCCGGTTGTCGTGCGCGACACCGCACTCGAACAACGCGCCGCGCGACTCGAGCTGAAAGTGCTGGAGCAGGAGGCGCAGGTCGCCGCGCTCCAGAATCGTCTCGACGACGCGCGCCGCGAGGTGGTGCGCGCCATGGCGAAGCTGCAGTCGCTCGCCACCCGCGCCGAAGCCGCATCCGGCATGGCGGAAGCGGAGATCGCGCTGCAGGCACTACGCACGAAGGGGAACGCGTCGCAGCCGTCGCCGGAGTGGGAGCAGGGGAATCAGCTGCTGCAGCTCGCCGGCGCTGAATTCGACCAGCAGAACTACGCCGGTGCGCTCTACCTCGCGACGGAGGCCAAGAACGCCGTGGCGGCCGGGCAGCGTCGCGCCGGTGGCGAGGACCGCGAGGGCGCGAGTCGCAAGGGGGAAGTCCCGTTCGCGCTGCCGTTACGGCTCCAGACGACCGGGCGGGCGAACGTTCGCGAAGGCCCGGGCGCCGGCTTCAAGGTGTTATTTACGCTCGAACAGGGCGTGCCGCTCGTGGCCTACTCGTACGTCGATCAATGGGTACGCGTCAGGGATGAATCCGATCGCGCCGGCTGGATCCACCAGACGCTGATCGGCCGGCGACCCTAGCTGTTTTTCGAGGCTGCCGGAATGGAGGCGCGCGCCGCCGCGACGACACGATCGCCGCCGGCGCGTTTTGCCAGGTAGAGGGCCGCGTCCGCTTCGGCGATGAGCTGGTCGGGCGCGTCGCCGTGCATCGGAAACGCGGACACGCCCAGGCTGATCCGAATCTCGCCGTTCGGCAGCCGTTCGCTGCCGATCTTCTTGCGAATCCGCTCCGCGAATTCCGTTGCGCCGTCGATCTCCGTCTCCGGCATCATGATCAGGAATTCTTCACCGCCGTACCGCGCCACGAAGTCCACGTCGCGACTCGCTTCGCGCATGATCGCCGCGACGCGCTTGAGGACGCCGTCGCCGGCCGGGTGCCCGTATTCATCGTTGTAGCGCTTGAACAAGTCGACGTCCGCCATGACGACCGCGAACTGATGATGCAGCCGCCGGGAACGGCGGACTTCGTTCTCGAGCACCTCCATCATGCGGACGCGGTTATGCAAGCCGGTGAGGTGGTCGGTGACCGAGAGACGTTCGAGCTCGGCGCGACTCTCGCGCAGCCGCGCCACCATGTGGTTGAAGACTTCCGTGAGGTAGCCGACCTCACCGCCCGTCGTCACCGGCAGGCCGACCTCGAGGTCCCCTTTCGCCACGGTGCCGGCGGCCTGCGCCAGCCGGTCGAGCGGCCGCACGATCAGCAGGCTCAGCAAATAGGCGAGTGCGCCGACGACCGCGAGCAGCAGCGTCACGACCCCGAGCGTGACGTTGCGCAGGCGCGCGACCTGCCGGAACGCCTCGCTCGACGGAATCTCCGACATGAGCAGCCAATTCATGGCCGGCACGGTGCGCAAACTGCCGACCACGCGCTCGCCGGTGAAGCTGGTGAACTGCACGGCACGCCCCTCGCGGGCGAGCAGCGAGTTCGCGGCGTTGCGCGAGAACCCTTCGCGCATCAGCGCCTGCGAGCTGCCGCGCGAGCTGACGACCAGCCGCCCGGTGCGCGACATCAGATAGATCTGTCCCGACTCGCCCGGCCTGAAGCGCAGCAGCGTGTCGGCCAGGCCGTGCAGATTGACGCGCGAGGACAGCGCGCCCAGCAGGTGCGTGCCGCCGGCGCCGCGTCCCGCGCGCCGGGCGGATTCGATCGGAACCGACACGAGCATTTCGGCGTGCGCCGCGGTCGAGTCCCAATACGGCGGGCCCAGCGCCCAGTCGTGCTTCGTGAGCTCGGTCGCCCAATCGACCGGCAGCGCCACGCGCCTGGGCCGCTCAGCGCTCGAGGCGACGATGTGCCCATGCTGATCGAGGACCAGCAGCTCGCTGTAGTCGGGGAAATGATCGGCGACCGAGTTCAGGTAATCGGTGAGCCGGCTGAAGTAGATCCCCGCGTGCATCGGCTCGCCGTTGACGAGCGGGATGCGCTCGAGATTCTCCGTGACCTCATACGAACTCGAGAACACGCGCAGATTGTAGCGTAGCTCTTTGGTCCAGAGATCCACCTCGCGCGCCGCCTGCGCGCTCAATCCCAGCAATTCTTCGGACGCCTTGGCGGAGAGGGCACGCTTGTTCTCGATGTAGGAAATCCAGACGGTCGTCAGCGAGGGCAACAACGTCGCGACGACGGCAAACATCAGCATCTTGGTGCGGATGCTGCCAAATGGAACAAGGCGGAGCAACGTCAGTGCGCGTCCCCTCCGTGGGCTGCCACAAGATTCATGCGGGACACGTTATCGCAAGGTGCGCAGGCTAACCGTAAGGAGCATCACGTGATCTGGCGCACAGCCAGGGGGCGGGTCAGACTAGGTGGTCCTCTTCGGAGACGGTCATGACCGACACGTTAACCCGACGTTCCTTCCTTCAATATGGAATCGCCGCAACGCTGATTGGAGGAGGTCGTCAGTCATCGGTTATCGGTCATCAGGGTGCCGATGACCGACGACTGATGACCGATGACCGAAGTGAATTCGATCTCGAAGAATTCACCGTCGCACAGCTCCAGGCTGCGATGTCCGCCGGCACGCGGACCTCTCGCGCCATCTGTGGCGACTATCTCGCACGCATCGCCGAGCTCGACCCCCAGCTGCACGCCGTGCTCGAGACCAACCCCGATGCGCTCGCCATCGCCGATCGGCTCGATGCCGAACGCAAAGCGGGCCGCGTCCGTGGCCCGATGCACGGCATTCCCGTGCTCGTGAAAGACAACATTGCGACCGGCGACCGCATGATGACGACCGCCGGGTCGCTGGCGCTCGCGGGCGTCACGCCGCCGCGCGATGCCCCGCTGATCGCGCGGCTCCGCGCCGCCGGCGCGGTGATCCTCGGCAAGACCAATCTGTCGGAATGGGCCAACATCCGCTCCAATCACTCCTCGAGCGGCTGGAGCGCGCGCGGCGGGCAGTGCGCGAACCCGTACGCGCTCGATCGCAATCCCTGCGGCTCGAGCTCGGGAACGGGAGCGGCGATCGCCGCGAACTTCGCCGCCGTCGGCATCGGCACGGAGACCGACGGATCGATCGTCTGCCCGTCGGGTGCCTGCTCGCTCGTCGGTGTGAAGCCGACGCTGGGACTGCTCGAGGGCGCCGGGATCATTCCGATCGCGCACAGCCAGGACACGGCAGGCCCGATGGCGCGGACCGTCGCCGACGCCAGCGTGCTGCTCGGCGCGCTCGCCAATCGCGACTACGGCACGAGCCTGGATCCCAACGGCCTGCGCGGTGCGCGTATCGGTGTGGCGCGCAAGAAAGTCTCCGGCTACAGCCCCGAAGCGGACGCGCTGGTGGAAGCGGCGATCGACGTCTTGCGGCGGCAAGGCGCCACGATCGTCGATCCAGCGGACATCCCGCATGTCGGTGAGTACGATGACACCGAGCTGATCGTGTTGTTGTACGAGCTGAAAGCCGACCTCGCGTCATACCTGGCCACGTGGGCGCCGAAGACAAGCGTGAAGACGCTCGCCGATGTGATCGCGTTCAACGAGACGAACAAAGCGCGGGAGATGCCGTACTTCGCGCAGGAGCTGTTCCTGCAGGCGCAGGAAAAGGGGCCACTCACCGATCAAGCCTACCGCGATGCGCTCGCGAAAGATCAGCGGCTCTCGCGCACCGAAGGGCTCGACGTGGCGTTTGCGCTGAACAATCTCGACGCCGTCTTGGCGCTCACGGGCAGCCCGCCGTGGCCCACCGATCTCATCAACGGCGATCACTTCCTCGGCGCGAGCTCGACACCGGCCGCCGTCGCCGGATATCCCAGCGTCGCGGTGCCAATCGGTTATTCGTTCGGGCTGCCCGTGGGGATGTCGTTCATCGGTCGAGCAAATAGTGAAGCAACGCTGCTCAAGCTCGCCTATGCCTACGAGCAAGCGGCCAAGCCTCGCAAGCCGCCGCGGTTTTTGCCGACGGTGCAGTACTAGGACTTTTTATGTCGTGCGGGGGTGCGGCTAGGGCGCGCCCGCCGCCGCACCCCCGCACGACATCAAACAAAAGCATGTTACCGCAGCGGCGCACCGGCCGCGATCCAGCGCGCGAGCAGACCTCGCTCCTGGTCAGTCATGTCAGTCTTATTCGCGAACGGCATCGTCTGGGTCTCGACCACGCGCACGCGAATCCGCTCCGCCAATCGTGCGATGCTCTCCGGCGTGTCGAACGTGACGCCGCCCGGCGCTGGGCCGAAGCTGCGATCGGTCTGATACTGCGAGTGACACGGCTGACAGCGTTGGTTGATCACGGAGCGGACCGCGACGAATGAAGGCACGGCATCAGCGCCGCTGCTCGGCGCTGCGGCACCCTTCGGCACGGAGAGGACCATCGCGCCCGCCAGCCCCAGCGCGGCGGGCACCAGTGCCCAGCGGCTCGATGGTCCCCGGCCGATCATCGCATGCCGCACAGCCGCCCCGGCGACGAACAACAGCAGGAGGACGAGCCAGTTGGCCGGGTTCACGTACGTTGCTGGGAAATGATTCGACAGCATGATGAAAAGCAGTGGGAACGTCATGTAGCTGTTGTGCACCGACCGCTGCTTGGCACGCTCGCCCAGCGTGAAGTCAGCAGGCCGCGCCGCCCGTGTCGCATCGAGCATCTGCTGCTGCGCCGGCAGAATGCGTTCCCAGACGTTCGCGACCATGAGAGTGCCCAGGATCGCGCCGACGTGCATGAAGGCCGCTCGACCCGAGAAAAGACGGCACACCAGGATCGTGACGCCGGCGAGCAATGCGAGGGAAATGGCGGACGCGACAACCGGACGCCTGGCGAGGGGCGAGCGCCACAGCCCGTCGTACACGGGCCAACTGACGGCGATCAGTCCGATGCCAAGGGCGATGGCGGCGCCCAGCCCGATGCGGGAGACGCCCGGATCGAGCAGATAGGAGCTGCTGAGGTAAAAGACGAGAACGAGCAGGGCCATGCCGCTGATCCACGTCAGCATCGCTTCCCATTTGAACCAGTGCAGGACCGGCGGCACTTCACCCGGTCCAGGGCGGCGCTTCTCGACCTGGTAGAAGCCGCCGCTGTGGACCATCCACAGGTCCCCCTCGACCCCCGGCCGAGGTTGTGCGGGTTTGGTCAGTGCGCGGTCCAGCCAGATGAAATAGAATGAGCTGCCGATCCAGGCGATGCCGGCAATGAAGTGCGTCCAGCGCAGTAAGAGATTCGCCCAATCGCCGAGCCAACTGGTCATGGGGGGAGTAATATAGGCCATGCTCTTCCTTTTTATGGCAACACTCCTTCAGCCCGCCGACACCGTCCTTGGCCGTGTCGTCGATGTCAGCGGCCAACCCGTCGCGTCGGCAATCATCGAAGTCACGGACCTGGGCCGCAGTGTGACGACGACGGAAGCCGGCGAGTTTCGCATCGCGCTCGCGCCGGGCCGCTACACCCTGGCCGTGCGACGCACGGGCTTTGCGCCGGCCGTTCGCGAGATCGCGGTTCCTCGACAGCCGACCCTGGAGATCGTGCTCACGGCGAGTGCGTTGCGGCTCGAGCCGGTGACCGTCACTGCATCGCGCCAGGCGTTGGCGCCGCAGACGTCTCCACTGCCCGCCAGCGCGCTGTCAGGCGACGAGCTGCGACAGGCGCAGGGTGTCTCACTCGCCCACGTCGTCGAGGCGCTGCCGGGCGCGCGAACCATCAGCACCGGCGCGCAAATTGGGAAACCGGTGATTCGCGGCTTCTCGGGACCGCGCGTGCTCGTGCTCGAGAACGGCAGCCGGCTTGAGGGCTACTCGTGGAGTGATGAAGACGGCCCCTCGGTCGAAACGGCGTTCGCGCGCCGTATCGAGCTGATTTGCGGACCGGCGAGCGTGCTTTACGGCTCCGATGCCGTGGGCGGCGTGATCAACGTGATCTCGG
>DASPXD010000021.1:0-4405 GCA_035637435.1 Gemmatimonadales bacterium | reverse complement strand
GAGGCCACTACATCGAGGGTGCAGCGATGTTACTACGACACGCAACCGCGCCGGATGCCACGCAGCTCCTGGACCCTGATTCCCGCGGACCGCGGACAGGGCTCGGCTTCCAGCCTATCTGCGCCGCGCTTTTTGCCCTGGCGCTGGCCTGTCTGGCCGGCGGCTGCTCCAAGTCGGGCGGCCCGGAAGCCGGCCAGCAGGGGAGCGGGGTCGATCTCTCGAGCGTGCCTCCGTCCGCATATCCCCTGCCGACCGCCACGGACGCGGCGCGCTTCCTCAATCAAGCCTCTTTCGGCGCGACCGAAGCCGAGGTCAACAAAGTCAAAACGTACGGCTACAGCGCCTGGCTCGAGGATCAGTTCTTCATGCCGGGCCGCTCGCACGAGGCATACATCAACGCCGTGAGCGCGAGCCTCCCCGCCGGTCAGAGCCTCGACGACAGCCACGTGATGAATACGTTCTGGAGGGAAGCCGCGACGGGCCAGGATCAGTTGCGCCGGCGTGTCGCGTTCGCGCTGTCGCAGATCTTCGTGGTCTCGCTCCAGGACTCGACCGTCTCCGAGTTCAAGCGCGGCGTCGCTTCCTATCTCGACATGCTCGGCCGGAACGCCTTCGGCAACTACCGCCAGCTCCTCAATGAGGTCACGCTCCATCCGATGATGGGCCTCTACCTGTCGCACCTGCGCAACCGCAAGGAGGACCCGGCGCGCAATCGCGTGCCCGACCAGAACTACGCGCGCGAGGTGATGCAGCTCTTCTCCATCGGTCTCTACGAACTGAACCCGGACGGCACGCCGAAGCTCGTCAACGGGCAGCCGGTGGAGACTTACGACAGCGGCGACATCGTCGGCCTGTCGCGCGTGTTCACGGGATTCAGCTGGGCGGGCCCGGACAAGTCCGACACGCGCTTCAACGGCGGCGGCACGCAGGATCCGGACCGCGAAGTGCTCTTCATGCAGAGCTACCCGCGCTTCCACTCGATTTCGGAGAAGAGCTTCCTCACGGCGGTGATCCCTGCAGGCACGACCGCCGATCCCGACGGGGACCTGGGCATCGCGCTCGACACGATTGCGAACCATCCGAACGTCGGCCCATTCATATCGCGGCAGCTCATCCAGCGTCTGGTGACGAGCAACCCATCGCCGGCTTACGTAGCGCGCGTCGCCCAGGCGTTCGACGCGGGGCGCTTCACCTCGGGACAGTGGAGAACAGGCACCGGCCAGCGGGGCGACCTGCGCGCCACCGTCGCAGCGATCCTGCTTGACCCGGAGGCGCGCACGGCCGCACAACTCGGCGACCCAGGCTTCGGCAAGGTGCGCGAGCCCATTCTCCGGGTGGCGCACTGGATGCGCGCCTTCAACGCGCGTTCTGCCTCGGGGAATTTCCTGCTCGGCGTCACCGACGACCCCACCAGCTCGCTTGCCCAATCGGCGATGCGCTCGCCGACGGTGTTCAATTTCTACCGGCCGGGATACGTGCCGCCGAACACCTCCATCGCGACGGCAGGGCTCGTCGCCCCGGAGATGCAGATCGTCAACGAGGTCTCGGTGGTCGGCTATTCGAACTTCATGCGCTCGGCGGTCCAGAACGGCCTCGGGTCGGGGAGCCCGCGGGACATCCAGCCGGATTACACCGCCGAGCTGGCGCTCGCCGACAACGCCGATCTCCTGATCGACCGCGTCAGCCTGCTCCTCACGGCCGGTTCCATGAGCGCGGCGACGAGGACGATAATCCGTGACGCGGTCAACTCGATCGCGATGCCCACCACCAACCAAACGACCGCGCGCCAGAACCGCGTACGGCTCGCGGTGCTTTTCACGCTGTCGTCGCCAGATTATCTGGTGCAGAAATAAGGGAGCAAGCCATGCGTGCGTCCCGACGCCATTTCCTCAAGACCGCTTCGCTCATGTCCATGGCCGGGGTGGCCGGTCCTTTCGCGCTCAATCTCGCCGCGATCGGCGCCGCCGCGGCGCAGACCGCCCCGGGCTACCGGGCGATCGTGTGCCTTTTCCTCTACGGTGGAAACGACCAAACCAATACGCTCATTCCGTACGACCAGCCTTCCTACGACCAGTACCTTGCGGCGCGGGACACGATCGCGATCGCACGCGATCAGCTCACCGCCACCGCCACCGGCGCGGTCGCGTCGCAGGGAGGGCGCGAGTTCGCCTTCCATCCTGCGCTGACCTCATTCAAGACCCGCTGGGACGAGAGCAAGCTCGCGGTCGTCGCCAACGTCGGGCCGCTCATAGTGCCGACGACCGTCGCGCAATACAACGCCCGCTCGGTGCCGCTGCCGCCCAAGCTCTTCTCGCACAACGACCAGCAGTCCGTGTGGCAGGCGCAGGCGCCGATCGGGGAGGGCGCGAAGCTCGGCTGGGGCGGCCGAATCGGCGACTTGCTTGCCGGCCAGAACTCGAACGTCCAGTTCACCTGCATTTCGGCGGGCGGCAACGCCGTGTTCCTCTCAGGGCAGAACGTCATCCAGTATCAGGTGGGCTCGAGCGGCCCGGTGGCGATCTCGGGGATTTCCGGCACCCTTTACAGCTCCGCGAGCGCGTCGGCCGCCTACCGCAACCTCATCACCGGTACGAGCGCAAACCTGTTCGAGAACGAGCTCGGCGTGATCACGAACCGGTCGATCACGTCGAACCAGCTGCTGAGCGCCAGTTTGCCGCCGGCATCGACATTCGCCCTGCCCAACCCCACGAGCAACCTCGCCTCGCAGCTCAACGTCGTCGCCCGCATCATCTCCGCGCGCAGCGCAATCGGGACGAACCGGCAGGTGTTCCTGGTCACCCTGGGCGGCTTCGACAACCACGACTTCCTTCTCACCCAGCACAGCCAGCAGCTCACGATCGCGAACGCAGCGGTGGACGCGTTCTACGGCTGGCTCGGGCAGATGGGCATGCAGAACAACGTCACGATCTTCACCGCCTCCGATTTCGGACGCACGCTCACCTCGAACGGCGACGGGTCCGATCACGGCTGGGGCTCGCATCACTTCGTGCTCGGCGGCTCGGTCCTCGGCCACGAAATATACGGAACTTTCGCTCCGACCACCTTCGGCACCAGCGTCGACGTCGGGCAGGGAAACACGGTGCCGGGCATCGCGGTCGACCAGTACGCCGCGACGTTCGCGCGCTGGCTGGGCGTGAGCGACACCGACGTGCCGCTCGTCGTTCCGAACGTGGTGAACTTCGGTACCTCGCGCTATCTCGCGTTCCTCTAGCCGACCCGACTCCACTCCTACGGATACAACACCTCCACGCTCCCCGGCGTCAGCCACTCGTTCAGCGACTTCATAAGCGCATCGTCCAGGTTGACGCGCCAGGTGTCGCCGAGCTGCATCTCCACGCTCGCGCCGCCGTTGCGGTAGCACACTGCGACGGGACACGGGCCGTTCCTGTAAGGCTCGAGCAGTCTTTTCAAGGTCGCCGAGGCGGCCGGACCCGATTGCGAGGCCTCCCCGTTCATCGACAGGCGCACCGCGCGCGCAAACCGGCTGCGCGCGCCGGCGACATCGTAGATCCGCTCGGCGGCGACGCGCATGAACTGGGCCTCGCCCTCCTCGCCCACCGAGCGGCGCACGTTCCTCACCTTGGCTTCGATCACCACGACCACGTCTTCCTTGACGAGGTCGCGGACCTGATCGAACACCTCGTTGTATACAGTGACCTCCTGGGTCGCGGTGCCGTCCGAGAGGCTGAGGACCACCATGCGGCCGCCCTGGGTCCTTTGAACTCTTAGCGATTCGACCACCCCCGCGATCAATTGCGTGCGCGTCCCGCCCTCGCCCTCCGCCGAGGCCGCGAGGCTGCGCAGGTTCGTGCGGACGAAGCGTCCGATCTCGGCGCGGTACGCCGTGAATGGGTGCCCCGAGAGATAGAACCCGAGGGCTGCCCTTTCCTCGCGCAGGCGCTGCGCCTCTTCCCAACGCGGCGCAGGGACCAGCGCCGGCTTGTGCTGCGAACCGCCCTCGCCCGCGCCGAAGAGGCTCACCTGTCTTGCGTTGCGCTCGGTCTGCTCGGCCGCCTCCAGCGCGATCCCCACCGAGGCGAGCAGGCTGGCGCGCCCGGAATGGTCGCCCGCGTTGACGCCATCGAAGGCGCCGGCTCGCACCAGGGCCTCGACCACGCGCCGGTTGACGTTGCGCTTGTCCACGCGCTCGCAAAAATCGAACAAGTCCCGGAACGGAACGTCCTTCCTCGCCGCGAGGATCGCGGCGATCGCCGATTCGCCGGTGCCCTTCACTGCGCCCAACCCGTAGCGGATCGTGCTCGCGTCCACCGGGACGAAGCGGTATTCGCCCGAGTTGATGTCGGGCGCGAGCACCTTCAGGCCATTGGCGACGGAGTCCTCGTAGAACTGGTGCACCTTGTCGGTGTCGTCCATCACTGCGGAG
>DASPXD010000020.1:0-2940 GCA_035637435.1 Gemmatimonadales bacterium | reverse complement strand
AAACGTCGGGGAGGGATGGCTGATCCTCACGCTGACCAACTCACCGTTCTACGTCGGCCTCACCGCGGCCCTCAGCTCGGTCGGTGTGCTCCTGTTCAGCCTGTACGCCGGCGTGATCGCCGACCGCGCCGACAAGCGGCGGATCATCATCTTCATGCAGCTGGCATTCATGCTCGAGGCATTCACCGTTGCTATACTCGTGCGGACGCACGTCGTCGCCGTCTGGCAGGTGCTGCTCCTCGCGACGATTCTCGGCATCGCCAGCGCGTTCGACATTCCGATGCGCCAGTCGTTCATCGTGGAGATGGTGGGTAAGGAAGACCTGATGAACGCGATCGCGCTGAACTCCTCGCTGTTCAACGGCGCGCGCGTCATCGGCCCGGCGATCGCGGGGTTCCTGATCGGCGCGGTCGGGATTGCGTGGTGCTACTTCCTCAATGGCGTGAGCTATATCGCGGTGATCGCGGGATTGCTGCTGATGCGGCTGCCCCCCCGACCGCCGCCTCCCCAGTCCGCTTCCGCATGGACGGGGTTCCGCGAGGTGCTGACATACCTACGGAGCGACCGGCGCGTCCGCACCTTGATGGTGCTCACGGCGATTTTGAGCGTGTTCGGCTTCCCCTACATCGCCATGATGCCCGTATTTGCGCGCGACGTGCTGCATCGCGGAGCTGCCGGCTATGGCGCGCTCACGTCTTCGATCGGTATCGGGGCGGTAATAGGAGCGCTGGGCGTGGCGCTGACCTCCGGCCGCATCCGCAGGCGCGGCCGGCTCATGCTGGTGGGAGGCACGGCGTTTGGCCTGCTGCTGATCCTGTTCGCCGCGTCGCGGGCGCTGGCGCTCTCAATGGTGCTGCTCGCGCTCGCCGGTTGCGCCATGATCGTCAACAACTCGATTACGAACACGCTGCTGCAGACGACTGCGCCCGATCACCTGCGGGGACGGATCATGGGGTTCTATTCGTTCGTCTTCGTGGGCATGGCGCCGTTCGGCGCCTTTCTTTTCGGGCTGGTTGCCGAGCATGTCGGCGTGCCGGCGACGCTCGCGGCGGGGGGCGCGATCGTCGCGCTGGCCGTTACGATCGCGGGGTGGGCGGTGCCGGAACTGCGCGGGATTTAAACGTGGCCAGGCAAATTGCCACCGGTTAGAACGACTCGATCTTACCTTTGTCCGGAACTCGAAAGACAAAGGGCTTGCGTGCTTTCTGCACTGCCTCGAGCATCGCCGGCATCCTTTTGGAGAGCAGAGTCAACAACTCGGCAGGCGATCGCGCAGCAGAACTAACGATCACGAGCACTCCAATACCCGCGGACCGTAGCGCCTCAAGCTGGCCCTTCTTCCGCCACATGTTCGCGTCTCGTGTTACGATTATCCAGTTGCGCTTAGCCGCCTCGCTGAATAGCTGCTCGTCGGTTGTACCACGTGGTAAATGGTCAAGGACGTGCGTGACTGGATGGCTTACCAAGGCTAACGCTTTGGCAACGCTGGGTGGAAGATTTTCGTCGAATGCCAGCGTCACGCAGCGGCTAACTGCGACTCAAACTCCACAGCAGCTATCGCTGCAGATTTGTCGACCAGGAACGCATTTGCCGCGGCCGAAACGTCGAGGGCTCGCGCAAGTCCGGCTACAACCTCAGTGCGTGTGGCTGTCCCAGCGACTACCGGCGCTCCGAAGGAAACGGTCGGATCGAGCACGATTGGGATTTGTCTGCCAAGAGGCCACCAGCGCCTCGCCAGCGACGACTGAGGGTCGAAGTCCAACTCGGTGAGATAGTCTGCAATGATTGGTCGAGCAATTAGCTGTGAGTGGCGATGAGAGATCTCGATCAGAATAGGGTCGTCACTATCCCGCGTGAGCGAGGCGAAAACTTCGTGACCGTCCGTAAAGATCTTGCGAGAGGCAAACGGATAGGGTGTGTGGAAGAGATCGCTCGCGAGCGTGGCCACCCGACGAACATGCTGAAGGGACAGGCCAACATCGACCAGTGCCTTGACGACTCTCAGTTCCATGAGATCCAGAAAGGAGATTAGAACGGAGCCGGCCACTGGCGGTAAACGCCCGCGTACAACCGGCGGCTGATCCCGACGCTCTGGTCGTGCGGGATGGGAAAGCCAGTATGAGTAACCCCGTACCCAGCGAGCAACCCGGGACGGGGTCATCTTCAAGAGGCGGCTAGCGTCGGCCCTGGTGTATAGCCCCACTCCCAGTAGACGAATTCGCGGCGCGGGCATACGGGTCCGTTCAAAGAAGCGCAGAATTCAATTTAGCGACCGCGCTTGCGCACGACAATCATTTTGTCGCCTTTCATTCTTGGTTCGATTGGCTATTAAACTGCTGTTTCAGCAGAGCTCTAACGCACACGAAGGAAGGTGGCAGTTGTGAGGGTCGCGCTGACGTCATACCCAACCGCGACGTTTCACTTCGGCGACGATAACGTCTGCCGCGCCATCAAAACCCAATCGTTCGGCGTTCAACACCAAATCGTACTGCGTCAAGTCTTGCCGGTCACGCCCGTAATGGGTTTTGACGTACTGGTCGCGCTGGTGATCCGTTTCTTGAATCACCTTGTCGACGTTGGCCGGGTCCACGCCGAGGCGCTCGACGGCGACTTTCTTCCGGAACGGTGTCGACGCGATGACGTAGACGTGTAGCGCATTGGCGCGCATGGCGAGCACGGCCTGGGCGCCGCGGCCCACGAGCACCACTCGGCCTTCCGCGGCGGCCTCCGCGATCACGCGCTCGGTCATCTGCACGAGCGTTTCCTCTTCGGTGTCGACCGGTACCGGTGTCTCGCCGGTGACGAACATCTCGGGCGATGCCGCAGCAAGCGTGCGTGCGAGCCGTTCCAGCAGCCCGGGAGCCCGCTCCTCTCGCCGGGCGACCTCATCCCGCGACAACCCCGCCAGGCGCGCGCCCTGATCGATGACCTCGTTATCGA
>DASPXD010000019.1:0-38585 GCA_035637435.1 Gemmatimonadales bacterium | reverse complement strand
CCGCCACCGCGGCCGCCGCTCCCGTCGTCCTGACGAACTGCCGCCGATCCATCCCCTTTCGCTTAGCCATGGGACTATCCCTTGACCGCTCCCAGCGTGAACCCCTGGATGAAGCGATCGATGAAGAGGTTGTAAACGATGGCCAGCGGAATACTCGTGAACAGCGCCGCGGCCATGAGAGCCCCCCAGTGGTACACATCGCCCCGCACCAAGGCAATCGGAACGCCCAGGCTGACGGTCATCCTGTCGACCGAGCTGATGAAGGTCAGGGCGTAGACGAATTCCTGCAGTACCAGCGTGAAGCTGAACACGACAACCGTCAAGATGCCTGGAACGATGAGGCGGGGCACGACTTTTACGATCACGGCGAGCCGGCTGTAGCCGTCGATCATGGCCTGCTCCTCGATATCCCAGGGCACCGAGCGGAGGAACCCCATCACCAGCCACGTGCAGAAGGGGATCGTGATGGTCGGATAGATCAGGATCAGGGCTCCGAGCGAGTTCTGGAGGCCGAGCAGCGCCACGAGTCGCGCGAAGGGGATGAAGAGCAGCGTCGGCGGGATCAGATAGGTGAAAAAGATCCCGATGCCGAGCCGCTCGCCCCAGCGGCCCGTGAGCCGGGCCAGGCTGTAACCCGCCGGCACCGCTACGGCAACCGTGATGACCACAACGGCCACGACCACGATCAGGGTGTTCGCGATCCAGCGCACGAAGTACGTCTGCCCGAAGAGCAGCCGCACGTGCTCCAGCGTCGGCGGGTCGTTGAAGATCCACGGCACGTGCCGCGTGTCGAACGCGCCGACGTAGAGGTCACGGTTCTGCTTGAACGCGGTGACCAGCATCCAGTAGAACGGGAAGCCGGCGAAGGCCATGAAACCGAGGGCGGCGGCATACAGCGCGATGCGTTTCACGTACCCCCGACCTCCGTGTGGCGTGCCAGCCGCAGCATTGCGATCGCGACCACGATCAGGAACGGGAGCAGAAACACGGCGATGGCGGCGCCCTGGCCGAGGTCGGCGCCCTGGATACCGCGCTGGAAGGCGAGCGTGGGAAGGACGTGCGTGGTGTTGGCGGGCCCGCCCCCCGTCAGGATGTACACGACGCCCAAATCGGTCGCGGTGTAGACGACGCCGAACAGGACCGCGACCGCGACGACGGGGAGCAGGAGCGGCAGCTCGACCTGGAACAGCCGCCGCCAGAACCCGGCGCCGTCCACGATCGCCGCCTCCATTACGTCCTGCGGGAGTGAGGCGAGCCCCGCGAGCACGATGACGGTCGCGAAGGGGAAGATGCGCCACGCCTGCACGATGATGATCGCAACCAGCGCGAGCCCCGGCTGCCCCAGCCAGTAGAGCCAGCCGTGCAGCAGGCCGGCGACCTTGAGGGTCCAGTTGATCACGCTGAACGTGGAGTCGAAAATCCACGTCCAGGCGATCGCGGCGAGCGAGACGGGCACCGCCCACGGCAGCAGGAGGACGAAACGCGCGGTGCGCTTGCCGTGGAACGCGGCGCGGAACACCTGTGCCGCCGCGGTCGCCAGCACGACCACCATCACCTGCGATCCGATCGTCACGATCGCGGTGTTGGCCAGGGCGCGCCGGAAAACGGGATCGGCGAGAATCGCACGGTAATTGGCGAACCCGGCCCACCCGAAGCTGAGACTGCCGGCGGTGGCGGTGCTGAAGCTGAGGACGATCGCCAGCACGAACGGGACGCCGACGAGCAGGAGCACATAGGCGAGTGCCGGCGCCAACAAGGCAGCGCCCAAGACCTTCTCACGGTCGGCGAGGCTGCGTTTCACCGTCGTTGCCGTGCCCCCGTGGCGGCGTCGAAGTAGCACAGCGCCCGCTCCGGCACCGCGAACTCCATGTCGCTCCCCTCCGCGATCTCCGTGGCGACGGTCGCCGGCAGCTTCGCGATCACCGTCGCCCCCGCGCCCCCGACGCTGCCGTACACGTAGCGGTCCGAGCCCAGGTACTCGACGCGGCGCACCGACAGCGGGAATGTCCGGAGCGCTTCGTTCGCGCCGAAGTGGGCGACCGGGAGAAAATGCTCGGGGCGAAAGCCGAGCAGCGCGCCTTGCAGCTCGACGAGGTTCATCGGCGGCTGACCCAGGAAGGTCGCGACAAACGTGTCCACCGGGTCTTCATACACCTCGTGGGGCGTCCCCACCTGACGAACCTTTCCGCGATCCATCACGACGATCCGGTCGCCCAGCCCCATCGCCTCCACCTGATCGTGAGTGACGTAGACGACCGTGCGCTTCACCTGTCGCTGGAACCGCTTCAGCTCGTCGCGCGCGGTGTTGCGCAGCTTGGCGTCGAGATTGGCGAGGGGCTCGTCGAGCAGGAAGACCTTGGGGTCGCGCACCAGGGCGCGGCACAGGGCGACGCGCTGCCGTTCTCCGCCGGAGAGCTGTCGCGGATACCGATCGAGATAGCGGCCGATGCCGAACATCTCCGCCGCCCAGCGCACCTTCTCGTCGATCGCCGCGCGTGGCAGCCGGAGCGCCTCGAGGGGGAACGAAATGTTGCGGGAGACGGTGCGGTGCGGGTACAGCGCGTAACTCTGAAAGACCATCGCGATGCCACGGGCGCGGGGTGGGGCGTCGTCCATGCGCTCGCCGCCGATATAGATCTCGCCGGTGGTGGGCCGCTCCAGTCCCGCGATCATGCGAAGCAGCGTGGTCTTGCCGCATCCGGACGGGCCGAGCAGCACCAGGAACTCGCCCTCGCGAATCGAGAGGTCCACGTCGTCGACCGCGTGGAGCTGCCCGAAGCTCTTGCTCAGGTGCCGAATCTCGACGCCGGCCATCGGCCGTGGGCGCTCCCCGGTCGCAGTTCCTAGAGAAGCCGACGCGATCCGCTTTCACCATCACCACGTGGACATTGCCAGTCAAGGGTCGCTGCGTCCGCGCCACAGTTGTACGATTAGCGGTATGAAACCGCTCCCCGCGATGACGCGCGAGTCCTTCCAAATCCTCATAGTCCGCGAGCTGCGCAAGGTAGGGTTTGATGTCGGCACCGTGCGGACCCACCGCCGGTCCGAATTACCCGAACCGGAACGGGGATTCGTGCTCGAGCTGGCGGTACCGCTCGCCCGGGCAGGCACGAGGTGGCGGGCATTAGTGGCCTGCCGCCACCAGGCCGGTACGCTCGAGCGGGACGTGATCGATTCCGTCAAGGCGCGGCTCCCCGAGGTGCCCGCCGATGTGAGTCTCGTTTTCGCCACGGCCGACTTCGGGACGGATGCACTGGCGGCCGCGCGAGAAGCTGGCGTAGCCCTGTTGCGCGTGGTCGACGGCCGCACCGCGTACGACACGAGCGGGTGGAGCGACCCGGGGGGGGGCCACTACCCCGCCTGGCTGCCGACGTACCTCGCGCAGCTCGTCGATCGCGACGTCACCGGAGAGCCACGGGCCCGGCTGCTCGAAGCGGGACGGGCGGACATGATCCTCGATTGCTTCCAGATCGAGAAGGAGCAGAGGCATGGCTGAGTCAGGTCTGAAGGACGCGATGGACGTGCTGCAGGCGTGGGTGGACGACTACAACGCGCGGGCGCGCGGTGCGATCGCGCTCGCCTCGGGCGGCGAGGCGGGAGGCGCGCAGCTCCGGCTCAAGTACACCCCGACCGAAGGGACGATCTCGATCCTGCATCTCGTCGCCGTGATCAGGGAAGGCCGGCCAGCCATCCTCGTGAGTCGCTTCGAGGGTCCCACGGCCGAGACTTCTGTGCAGGCCGGACTGTGGGCCAGTGGGCAACTCGGCCGGCGACATTAAGCCCGTGCCGCTCGAGATCACGCGCGCCAACGAGTGGGACGTGCGCGTCCGCTGGAGTGACGGACACGATGCCGTCTACCCAGCGGCGTATCTCCGGCAGCGGTGCCCGTGTGCCGTTTGTCAGCAGACTGACCTACCTGAAGACGCGGGCGTCCACCCGCTTGCGATCACTGCCGTCGGCCAGTACGCGATCCAACTCCAGTGGAGCGACGGCCACGCGTCGGGTGTGTATTCGTACGACTATTTGCGGCGAATCTGCCCCTGTTCCAAATGCTATGCGTGACCCGCCCACGTCGTCTCGCCCGGCGTGTACGGCACACATGCGTCGAACCGCCCCGGCGTCTCGCGGTAGCGCATCGCCTGCGTGCAGCCGATCTCCGACGTGAAGTAGCCGAGCAACGTCAGCTCCTTCATCAGGCGGAAGTAGTGGGCAGGCGCTCCCTGTGCGCGCGTATCCATGTACGCCTTCTGCTCCCGGTCGAGCTGCTCGAGCAAGGCGAGACGTTGCGCCGGCGCCAGGGCCATGAAGCCGGCTGCGTTCAGTTTCTGAATTCCGTCGCGGAAGATGGCCTGTTGCTGATCGTCGTAGGTGTCGGTCACCATCAGCGCCATGAACGGACCGACGTGCGCCGCTTTCGCCCCCGGGGTCTTCGTTTCGGGGAGGATCGTGTCTGCCACCTCATCGAGCAACGCGACATCCTGCGCGGTGAAGCTGCCGATCTGAGCGCGCGCCGTCGCGGCCCGGGCATGGGCTCGCTCGACTGCGGTCAGGAGACCGCTGCTTCCGGCGAGCGCGACTCCACCGAGCATCGCCGTCACCTGCTTGATCGCCTCGCGTCGATTCATCATGAGAGCCTCTAGAGATTATTGCGCTGGAGTTCGGCGACGGCGAAGTCCGCCGCGCGCGCCGTGAGCGCCATGTAGGTGAGCGATGGGTTCGGACAAGCGGTCGATGCCATGCAAGAGCCGTCCGTCACGAAGACGTTGGGAGCGTCCCACACCTGGTTGTGCGAGTTGAGGACCGATGTTTTGGGATCACGGCCCATGCGCGCCGTCCCCATTTCGTGGATCCCCATCCCCGGCCAGTAGCCGTTGTCGTACGTGCGGACGTCCTTCACGCCGGCAGCCTCGAGCATCTCCGCCATGTCGTTCATCATGTCCTTGCGCATCAGGCGCTCGTTCTCGCCGGTGGCGCAGTCGATGGCGAGCACCGGCAGCCCCCACTTGTCCTTCTTCGACGTGTCGATAGACACCTTGTTCGCGGGATTGGGAAGCATCTCCCCGAACGCGGTCCCGCCGATCGTCCACGCACCCGGCTGCGCCGCGGCGTCCTTGAACGCACCGCCCACGCCGAGCTCGGCGACGGCGCGCGACCATCCCTGACGGCTCGCGCCGCCCTGGTAGCCGAAGCCGCGCAGGTACTCCCGTTTGTCGCCGAAGAGATTGCGATAGCGCGGGATGTAGAATCCCGTCGGGCGCCGCCCGTAAGAGTATTTGTCGTCGAGCCCGTCGATTCTCCCGGACGCGCCCGCGCGGAAGTGGTGATCCATGAGATTGTGCCCCAGCGCATCGGAGCTCGAGCCGAGGCCGCCGGGCCACACGTTCGTCGCCGAGCGGAGCAGCAGCCACGTGGAATTCAACGTGGACGCACACAGGAAGATGACGCGAGCGGTGTAGTCGGTGGTCTGCTCGGTGATGGCATCGAGCACGCGCACGCCCGTCGCGCGCTTCCTGTCGCGGTCGTACAGGACTTCGCTGACGATCGCGAAGGGCTTGAGCGTCAACCGTCCCGTCGCGACTGCTGCCGGCAACGTGGACGACTGGGTGCTGAAATACCCGCCGAAGGGACAGCCCAGCCAGCAGGCGTTCCGGTACTGACAGGGCGAGCGTCCCGGCAGCGCCAGCGTGGCATTCGCCGTGCGCCCCGGAATGATCCGCCGGCGGCCGTCGAAATGCTGCTTGAGTCGTCCGGCGATCAGCTCCTCACCGCAGTTCAGCGGCATGGGCGGCTGGAATTGCCCGTCCGGAAGCTGCGCCATTCCCTCTTGCGATCCGGAGATGCCCGCGTGGCGTTCGACGTAGTCGTACCACGGCGCGATGTCGGCGTAGCGAATCGGCCAATCGATCGCGATGCCGTCGCGCACGTTGGCCTCGAAGTCGAAGTCGCTCCAGCGATAGCTCTGGCGGCCCCACATCAACGATCGCCCGCCCACGTGGTAGCCGCGGTACCAGTCGAACCGCTTCACCTCGGTGTACGGCGATTCCTGGTCCGAGGCCCACCAATCCAGGTTTGTCTCGTTGAGCGGGTAGTCGCGTTTCAGCACCGGGTATGCCAGCTCCATCGCCCGCGTGCGTCTGCCGCGATGGGGATAATCCCACGGCGCCTTGGTCGCATTCACGTAGTCTTTGATGTGCTCGATGTTCTTGCCGCGCTCGAGCAGCAGCACGCGGAGTCCCTTCTCGGTGAGCTCCTTCGCGGCCCAGCCGCCGGAGATCCCGGACCCGACCACGATGGCATCGTAGTTCTGAGCCTGCACAATTCCTCCTCTAGATCAGCGCTCTGATTTCCCTGAGAACCAGCTCGACCTCGTCCGGCCGATTCATGATCCCCGCCGCAACGCGCGCGTACGAGACCTTGTACGGCGAGGTGGTGGGGTACGAATCTTCTTTGCGGCAAGCCGCGCCACAACCTCAGCGACGGCCATGCCGCGAACTTCAAAACAGGAAATCCCGGCACTCAAATTTGGATCGCGGGGTGTGTGCAGCGTAACACCCGGGATGCGTGCGGCACCATCGCGGAACGCCGCGTTCAATTCTGCAATGCGGGCCGCGATCCGGTCGCGGCCGATCGTGCGAAACAGCGAAGCCGCGACAAGGGTCTTCAGCAGCTGGCGGCGTTGTATCATCGAGCCTTCTCCGTGGTGCGCGTTTCCTGCTGGCGGGTGGCAGCAATGTAGGTGACGGTGTCCCACGCGTTATGGATGCCAATGAACAAGAGGAACAACGCGACGCCGCCGACCGTAAACAACGCCCACGTCTGGTCGTGCGACATGCCCGCGGCGCCGACGAAGAGCGTCACATACGCGATCATCGGCAGCACCTGGTGCCACACCCAATCCTCGAGCACCGGCTTGTAGCCCGTTTGCTTCAGCATCCGCCGCAGCACGATCAAGACGTACACGACTCCGGCGATCGCGGTCGCGCCGATGACATGGGCGGGATCCCGGAGCTGATGCCAGGGCGCGCTGAGCACCGCTGAAATCAGCAGCGCGGCCACGAAGTGGATCACGTTCGGCGTGCCGAACGCGTTGAGCGATTCCTCGGTGCGCGGCAGGTTCGAGTCCGCGGCCAGGGTGATCACGACGAACATCAGGCCTGTCAGGCCGCCGGCCGAGGAGCCGACGATGACGTAGAAGCTTTCCCACTGCGAGAGAATCGTGTGCGCTTGTATTTCCATGGGTCCTCGCGTTTAACTTGAGGCATGTCGTTGGCTGTCAAGCACTGACATCTTGCGCGCTCGCGGTCGATGTGACTAGAGCCGGCCCAGAAGCACAGCCTCCCAGAGTCTAGGTCTCGATAACGCGGTGGCACCTTCGCTCGCAGCGAGCCTCATGCTCGCCGCGAAACTCCAGACGTTGGCTGTCAACCTAAAGGCATCCATGTTCACCGTTCTCGTGTTGTTGGGTTTGGCGATGCAGCATCCCGAAGCGATGTCGATGAAGATGACCGATCCGCTCGGCATTTCCATGGAACGCATGGGCTCGGGTACGACGTGGATCCCCGACGCGGTGCCGCTGCCGGCACGCCATAAAATGGTCGGGTCATGGCTCATGATGCTGCACGGTTTTGGATTCATGCAGTATGACAAGCAGGGGGGACCGCGCGGCGCCGGCCAATTTGGCTCGCTCAACTGGGCGATGCTCATGGCGAGCCGGGACCTGCTCGGCGGCCGATTTCAGGCGCGAACAATGCTGAGTCTCGACCCCGCCACCGTCACCAACCGTGGCTATCCGCTGCTGCTGCAAAGCGGCGAGAGCTATCGCGGCCAGCCGCTGGTCGATCGCCAGCATCCACACGACTTCTGGATGGAATTGGCGGTGATGTACGAGCGGGGGCTGTCGCGCAACATCGGCGTAGCGGTCTATGCCGCGCCTTCCGGTGAGCCGGCGCTCGGCCCCGTCGCTTTCATGCACCGGCCGTCGGCCATGGATAATCTGGCCGCGCCGCTATCGCACCATTGGCAAGATGCCACGCATATCAGCTTCGGCGTCCTGACCGCTGGGGTATTCGGACACCATTGGAAACTGGAAGGCTCCGCCTTCAATGGCCGCGAGCCGAATGAAAAACGGTGGGGGTTCGATCAGCTGCGATTGGATTCCTACGCCGGACGATTCACCGCACACCTCGATTCGAGCTGGGTCGTTGCGGCAGGATACGGCTTCCTGAAGAGTCCTGAAGCGTTGAATCCGTCCGAGTCCGAGCACCGCGTCACCGCCTCCATATTACACGGCCGGAAACTGGGGATGCACGGTCAAATCGCGACAGCGGTCATTTGGGGAGCCAACCGTCGGTCTGGACGGACCACGCATTCCGCCCTGGCCGAAAGTGAAGCGGTGTTGGATCGCAGCAATACGGTTTTCGGTCGTCTCGAGCTCGCTCAAAAGACGGCCGAGGATCTGGTCCTGCCTTCCGGACCCGGAGGCTTCGCACCTGATTCGACGTTCACGGTCAGCGCGTTGTCGGTCGGATACATGCGCGAAGTGGTTCAGACGTCCAACGCAACGCTCGGCATGGGATTCCAGGCAACGCTGAACCTGGTGCCAACGGAGCTCCAGCCGTTCTACGGATCTCGGACTCCGGTCGGAGGGATGCTGTTCCTACGCATTCGCCCGCGGCACGGTCCGCATGTCATGCCGGGCGCCGCGCTGCCGATGTGAGTCCACTCACGACCGGGCGAAGAGGTGATCCGGCGTGATTGCTGTTAAATATCACTCCACAGCTCCTTCCCGAGGCTCGCCATGCGGTCACGCGCGTTGTTGGTCGTCTCGCTCGCCCTTCCCATCCCCTGTTGGCCGGCCGTCGCGCGGGCGGTGCAGGATCCGGCGCTCATCCCGCGCCGCGTGCTGTTCGGCAATCCCGAGCGCACCGGGCCGCTGATTTCACCCGACGGGCAGACGCTGGCCTATCTCGCTCCCGACAGCGGCGTGTTGAACGTCTGGGTGCGCACCATCGGGAGCACGGACGACCGGCCGGTCACCCGTGATCGCGCCCGGCCGGTCCGTTTCTTCTTTTGGCAGGGCGACTCGAAGCACGTGCTATACCTGCAGGACAAAGCCGGCGACGAGAATTACCACGTCCTCCAGACCGACGTGGCAACCAGAGGCACGCGCGACCTGACGCCGTTCGACAGCGTCACGGCCCAGATCCTGGCGGTCGATCCGTCACGGCCGAACGAGCTGGTCGTCGCGTTGAATCGGAGGGACCGGCGCTTCCACGACGCCTTCCGGCTGAACCTCGCCAGCGGCGCGCTGACGCTGCTCGTGGAAAATCCGGGCGACGTCGCGGGTTACTCCGCCGACAACGCCTTTCGCGTGCGCGTCGCGCAGGCATCGCTCCCCGACGGCGGCAATGAGATTCGGGTGCGCGACGATTCGAATCACTGGAAGACGATCCGCCACGAGGGCCCCGATGAGACGTTTGGCGGCGTGGCCGCCTTCACGCCGGACGACCAGGCCGTGTGGCTGATTTCGAGCGTCGACGCCAACGCCGCGCGGCTGGTCCAGCTCGACCTCAAGAGCGGCACCTCCCGGGTGATCGCCGCCGACTCGCAATTCGACGTCAACGGCATCCTGACCCACCCCAGGACTCACGCCCTCCAGGCGGTTTCGTTCGACCGGCTGCGGCTCGAGTGGCAGGTCGTCGATCCGGCGATCCGCGCCGACTTCCAAGCATTGGGGCGCGTGCGCGACGGCGACTTCACGGTCGACAGCCGCAGCCTCGATGACCGGCGTTGGATCGTGCGGTACGTCGTCTCGGATGGACCGATCTACTTCTACCTGTACGACCGCGGCACCAGGCACGCGACCCTGCTGTTCAGCAATCGCCCCAAGCTCGAGCAGTATTCGCTCGTGAAGATGCAGCCGGTCACGTTCCCGGCGCGCGACGGGATGAGGTTGTACGGCTATCTGACTCTGCCACCGGGCAAAGCGCCGCAGGATCTGCCGCTGGTGTTGTTCCCGCACGGCGGTCCATGGGGACGTGACGACTGGGGTTACAACCCCTTCGTTCAGTGGCTCGCCAATCGTGGGTACGGCGTGCTGCAGGTCAACTTCCGCGGCTCGACCGGCTACGGCAAGAAATACCTGAACGCCGGCGACCGCGAATGGGCGGGCAAGATGCAGACGGACCTGCTCGACGGCCTGGATTGGGCCGTGCAGCAGGGATACGTGGATCGGCGCCGCGTCTGCATCTTCGGCGGCAGCTACGGCGGCTACGCCACGCTCGTCGGCGTGGCGTTCACCCCGGACCTGTTCGCATGCGGGATCGATCTGTTCGGGCCTTCCAATCTCGTCACCCTCATGGAAAGCATTCCGCCGTACTGGACGACGTTCCGCGCCGTGTTCGACAAGCGGATGGGGCGGCTCGATGAGCCCGATTTCCTGCGCTCGCGCTCACCGCTCTTCAAGGCGGACCAGATCCGGGCGCCGCTGTTGATCATCCAGGGAGCGAACGATGTCCGCGTCAAGCAGCCGGAAAGCGACCAGATCGTCGCGGCGATGCGCAAGAACGGCCGTGACGTCGTGTACATCGTCTTCCCCGATGAGGGCCACGGGTTCGCGCGACCGGAGAACAACCTGATCTTCACGGCCGCCGCGGAAGCGTTTCTGGCCAAATACCTGGGTGGCAGGTCCGAACCCGAGGGCAATGGAGAGAGCGCGACCGCGTTCCTTAAATGACTCTGCTTCACCGCTCGATTGAACCCCGCGTCGCCGAGCATGGCGGGCAGTCCGGATTCCGGCTCCTGCCCACCGGCCTCGACGCATTCGTAGCGCGCGCCACCCTGATCGAGCTCGCCGAACAGACGCTCGACCTGCAGTACTACATCTTTCACGCCGATACGACCGGCTCGCTCGTGATCGACCGGCTGATCGCCGCTGCCGACCGCGGCGTGCGTGTGCGCGTGTTGCTGGACGACTGGGGCACGCTCGAGAAAAAGGACGAGGACGTCGCCGGCCTCGACGCGCATCCCAACATCGAGATTCGCGTTTTCAACCCGTACGTGCACCGCTCGGGGCTGCTGCGGCTGGGCGAGCTGCTCACGAGCTTCACCCGCGTCAACCGCCGCATGCACAACAAGCAGCTGATCGCCGACGGCATCGCATCGGTGCTCGGCGGGCGCAATATCGGCGACGAATACTTCAGCCTCGGTGAGCTCGACTTTCAGGACGTGGACGTGCTGGCGGGCGGCCCAGTCGCCGACCAATCGACGCGCAGCTTTGAGGCGTACTGGAACAGCCAGTTCGCCATTCCGATTGCTCAGCTGGGCACATTCACGCCCGACACCGCTGCGTTCGCCACTCGCCGGCGGCAGCTCAGCGACCGCTGCGAGCTGCTGCAGGAAACGGCATACGCCCGCGCCCTCGCCGGCTCGGCGCTCGCGACCGAGCTGCGGACGCACACCCTGCACCTCGACTGGGCGGAGGCGAAGGTCATCGCGGACCCTCCCGACAAACTCACCAAACCGGTCGGCACGCGGAGTGAGACCTATCTCGGCGGCCAGATCTCCCCGTATGTTCGCGCCGTGCGGTCCGACCTGCTCGTCGTGTCGCCGTACTTCGTACCGGGCAAGGAGGGCGTGGCATTCTTCGGGGAGCGGCGCAAGAGCGGCGTCAACGTCCGCGTACTGACCAACTCTCTCGCCGCCACCGACGTGTGGCTGGTCCACGCCGGCTACATGAAGTACCGGCGCCCCCTGCTCGACGAAGGGGTCCGGCTGTACGAGCTGCGGCCCGAGGCCGCAGGCGGAGGACCGAGACCGCGGGCCACGGCGCTCATCGGCTCCTCCCGGGCGAGCCTGCACGGCAAGACATTCGTCTTCGATCGCACGTCGGTCTTTATCGGCTCCGTCAATCTCGACCCGCGATCGCTCGAATTGAATACGGAAGTCGGCGTGCTCGTCAGCAGCGCGGAGCTCGCGGGCCACGTGGCGGAGCTGTTCGAACGGTGGTCGAGCCCCGCCCTGGCGTACGAAGTGACGCGGGGCAGGAATGGCGGCCTGCAATGGACCGGCGGCTACACCGACGAACCCGAGGCCGGATTCTGGCGGCCGATCGGCGCGAAACTGTTTTCGCACTTGCCCATCGATTCACTGATCTAAAGGAGGCGCATGCTGCCCCTTCTTCTATTACTCCAGACAACTGCACCGCCAAGGCTGACGGAATTCCTGCAACACAGCATCGGATTCGACAGCGCGCAGCTCGCGGCGGTCGAGCGCGGCGAGCCGGTCGTCAAGGTCCTCGAAGCGCGCGACCGCCGCGATGTCGCCGTGTTCGGCATCATCACGGTCGCGATGACGCGGGACGCCTGGACGAGCGCCGCGCGCAACTTTCCCGCTGCGCTGCGCACCCCGAATCGCACGCAGCTCGGCATCTTCGGCAATCCCGCCACCGAGGGCGATGTTGCCGCGGTCACCATCAGCAGCCGCGACGTCGGCGAGATGCGAGACTGCAAGCCGGGCGATTGCGTGGTGAAGCTCCCCGCCACCGACATGCGCCGCATCCACGACCAGATGAACTGGTCGGCGCCCGCGCCCGATCTGCAGGCGCAGCTGAGCGCCTACGCGCGGCGGCGGCTGGTGGAGTACGTCACCGACTACCGCACCCGCGGCGACTCGGCGATGGCGATCTACGACGATCGCGGCAATCTCAACGTGCACGCGAGCGAGGCGTTCGCGGCGCAGCTCGCGGAATCGCGGTTCGTGTATCAGGCCGTGCCCTCGCTCCAGAAGTATCTCGCCGGCTATCCGCACGATTCGTTGCCGGGAGCCTCCGAGATCATCTTCTGGTCCGAAGACGTCCTCCCCCGTCTCCGGCCGATTCTCGGTGTGACGCATCTCGTCGTCTACACGCCGCCGGAGCTTCCCGGTATGACGCTGGTCGTCGCGAAACAGCTCTACGCCAACCATTACTTCGAAGCGGCCGTCGATCTCACCTCGGCAATCGATCGCGGGACGGGGATCTATCTGCTCATCCTGCGCCGCTATCGCTTCGATAATCTGCCGGGCGGCATCCTCAACATCCGCGGCCGAGCGATCGGCGCGCTGCGCGATCAACTCGTGGCCGATTTGCGGCGGCAGCAGCAACGTTGAGAGTCCATCTCCTCGACGGCACCTACGAGCTGTTCCGGCATTTCTACGCGATGCCGAAACAGCAGGACAAGGACGGCCGCGAGGTCGCCGCCATCATCGGTGTGCTGGGGTCTGTACTCGGCATGCTGGAAGGCGGCGCCACGCATCTCGGCGTGGCCACCGATCACGTCATCGAGTCGTTTCGGAACGATCTGTGGGCCGGGTACAAGACCAGCGCCGGCATCGAGCCGGAGCTGCTGGCGCAGTTCCATCCGCTGGAAGACGCGCTGCGCGCCATGGGCGTCGTTGTCTGGGCGATGGAGGAATTCGAGGCCGACGACGCCCTGGCGGCGGCCGCGCGCCTCGCCGCCGAAACCGCGGGCGTCGAGCAGGTCATCATCTGCACGCCCGACAAGGATCTGAGCCAGTGCGTCGTGGGACAGCGCGTCGTGCAATTCGATCGCCGCAAGCGCGAGCTGCGCGACGAGCCCGGTGTCGTGGCGCGATTCGGTGTGGAGCCGTCATCGATTCCGGATTATCTCGCGCTGGTCGGTGACTCCGCGGACGGGTTTCCCGGCGTCCCGGGATGGGGCGAAAAAGCATCGGGCGCGGTGCTGGGACGTTACGCGCACCTCGAACGGATTCCCGCCAACGCCAAGCAGTGGGAAGTCCCGGTGCGCGGCGCGGCGCGCCTGGCCGCCGCACTGCTGGAGCATCGCGAGCTGGCGCTCCTGTTCCGCACGCTAGCGACGCTCCGGACCGACGTGCCGGTCGGAACGGTCGCCGACCTCCGCTGGCAAGGACCCACCCCGGCATTCGAGCAGGTCGCACGCCGGCTTTCGGTGCCCGGCTTGTGGGACCGGGCGCGCCGCATCGCTCTGACGGATTAAGCGGCTGCGAGCCGCCCCCGCAGCTGCTCGGCGCGCACCGTGCGCCGGTCCGCGATCAGGGCACGCGCCGCATCCACCTGCCCCCACGTATTCCAGAGCAGTACGCCGCGCACGCGCCCGTCCTTGAGGTAATAGATGACCCCCTCGCGGAACGGCTGCTTCCAGTCGCTGAAGGTCTCGAGCCGAGCGTCCAGCTCCCCGACCGCCTCGTAGCCGAGTGCAAAGAGGTCCGAATAGAAGAACGGCAGGTGCGTATACGGCGTCTTGTCGCCCGCCATCGCGCGGCCCGCGGCGGCGCCCATCGTGTTGGCATTGTCCTCGTGCTCCACACGCAGCCGCGTATCGAGCGCCGGACTGAAGAAGTTGGCGACATCGCCGGCCGCGAAGACGTCCGGCACGCTGGTGCGCAGCAGCTCATCGACGACGACGCCGTTGTCGACGCGCGCACCCGCCTGGACGGCGAGATCGACGTTCGGCTGAATGCCGATCCCGCCGACGACGGCGTCCACGCGGAATTCCTGCCCGCCCTTCGTCGCAAGCGTCAGCTCAGTTTTGCTGCGCGTGAGACCGGTCAGCGATTCGCCCGTCCGGACGTCGACTCCCTGCTCGCGGTAATACTGCACGAGGAATTGCGACAGGTCCGCTGGAAAGACGCGGGCGCCGATCCCCGCTTCGGGAACCACCATCGTCACGTCGCGGCCCACCAGCCGCAACGCCGCGGCGACTTCCGACCCGATGAACCCGCCGCCGAGCACGGCGAAGCGGCGCTTCTCAGTCGCGAGCGTGCGGAGCTTTCGATAGTCGTCGTAGGTGCGATAGTAAATGATCTCGTCCGTCTGGAGCGGCAGGCGCCGCGGCGTGCCGCCCGTCGCGAGCAGCAGCTTGTCGTAGGAGACGACGTCGCCGAGGGTCTCGGTGACGGTCTTGGCGCGCGCATCGAGCGTGGCTGCGCTTCGGCCCAGCCGCAGGTCGACGCCGAGCTTGTCGGTCCCGCGCCAGATGCTCGATTCCGGCTCGCCCTTCCAGAGTGCTTTGGACAGCGGCGGACGCGCGTAGGGCGGATGTTGCTCCGCCGAGATGAGCCCGATCGTGCCGTCCGGATCCGCGCTGCGGATCCCCTCGACGGCGGCGGCGGCGGTCATGCCGCCGCCTACGATCACATAGCGATAGCCCATTAGATGCGCACCGCGATCGTGCGCCACCTCCCTTGCCGGAATCGCAATACGCTGAGCACGCAGCGCGTTACGTGGCCGGCGAGAATCGCGAGCCAGATGTCGAGCGGATCGAGCGTACCGGTCTGCCGAATCACAAAGCAGATGCCCAGCGGCACAAGAATCTGCGAGATCATCGAGATGTACAACGGACTCTTCGTATCACCTGTTCCCTGCAGGCCACCCGTGTACGCCAGCGCCACCGTGATGAACAGCCCCGACACGCTCAGCACACGCAGCAGCTGCACGCCGACGTCTACGACGACCGCATCATGCATCCCGAAGATCGCCAGCAGCTGCCGTGGAAAGAACAGGAAGAACAATCCGACGAACGTGGCAACGGAGAGTCCGTAGCGAGCCGCGATGTGGACCGCCTGATCGGCTCGGTCCGGATGCCCTGCCCCGAGATTCTGTCCCGCCACCGCCGCCGCCGATCCCATCAATCCCACCGACGTCCACGTGATCAGCGAGAACAGCTCCGTATACGACACCGCGAATGCGGCCTGCGCCGCGGCGCTCTGTGCCAGCGATCCGATGAACGACAGCATCAGCACGCCGCCGACGTTCATCGCGATTCCCTGAATGCCGGTCGGCAGGCCAAAACGAAACAGCTCGCGGATGATTCCCCAGTCAGGTCCGAGGCCGCGTCCCTTCGGAAACGCGACGACCCAACCCCCCATCCACATTTTCCACAGCGCGAAGACGGCGAGCAGCCACGCCGTAATGCACGTGCCCATCGCCGAGCCGCGCGTGCCAAAGGCCGGGATCGGCGCCAGGCCGCGAATCAGCACGATGTTCAGCACGAGATTCAATACGGTCATCGCGATACCGAGCATCATCGGCGTCCGCGCGTCGCCCGCCGAGCGCAGTGCGCCGCTGAACATGAAGAAGATCAGCATGCCGGTCGAGAAGCCGAACAAGATGCGGAGGTATGGCTGCGCTTCCGCCTTCACCGCGTCCGTGGCATTGACGAGGTCGAGGAGCCAGGGCGTCGCGACATACCCGACCGGCGCCATCACCAGCAGCGAGATGCCGATCGCCGTCAAGAACGCCTGATAGACGACGCGGTCGACCTTCTCGCCATCCCCCGCCCCGGCGAAGCGCGCCACCAGCACACTCATGCCCGTGAACAGGGACGAAATGAACACGATGACGACCAGAAAGATCTGCCAGCTCACGCCGATCGCGGCATTCGCCTTATAGCCGACGAGATTGCCGACCAGCACGTGATCCACGATCCCCTGCAATCCGCCGATGGCGTTCGTGAGCATCGTCGGCCACGCGATCTTCCAAACCGCGGCCCGGAGCGGTCCTGCGACGATCGAGCGATCGTAGCGTGAGACGGTCTCCGTCACTCAGCTGACCGGAACGGCGGTGCGGCGCCGCGCGAGCAGCGCGTCGAGGCTCCATGGCCCCGGCCCGGCTGCTGAGAAATAGAGGAACGTGAAGCAGTAGAAGACGGCCGGCGCTCCCTGATTCAGGACCGGCCAGAAGCCATGACCGGCATGGCCGATGAAGTATGCGAACGCCATTTCGCCTGAGAGAATGAACGCCACGGGACGGGTGAACAGGCCCAGGAAAAAGAGTGTGCCCCCGACGACCTCGATGACCCCCGCGAACCACACCAGCGATCCCACCGGCGCCGTGCCGCCGCCCGGCATGATCGCGGCCGGGAAGGCGAACCACTTGGCCGAACCCACTTGGGAATACAGGAAAGCCACGACGATTCTGAGAATGCTGAGCAGCTGCGGCGACCATTCCTTCTTCATAGGGCCTCCCTTTTCTTGTGGAGCAGCTCCCGCTCGCGGGAGTTCTGCGTGAGCGATGCGGCCCGCGTAAACTCGGCGCGCGCCTCCTCGAAACGGCCGAGCTTGGCGAGCAGATCGCCGCGCACACTCGGCAGCAGATGATAACCCGCCAACGCCGGGTCCGTGGTCAACGCATCGACCAGCTCGAGTCCCGCCGCGGGGCCGAACGCCATCCCGAGGGCCACCGCGCGGTTCAGCTCCACCACCGGCGAGGGCATGAGCTGCGCGAGGCCGTCGTACAACGCCACGATCCGCGTCCAGTCCGTCTCTTCCGCAGTTCGGGCACGCGCATGACAGGCGGCGATCGCCGCCTGCAGCGTGTAGGGCCCGTACGTTCCACCCAACCCTTCGGCCCGCTCCAGTGCCGCCAGCCCGCGGCTGATGAGCAAATGATCCCACTTGCCGCGGTCCTGATCGAGCAGCAGGATCGGTTCGCCGCCCGGTCCCACACGCGCGCGCATGCGCGACGCCTGAATCTCCAGCAGCGCGACGAGCCCGTGTACCTCCGGCTCCGCCGGCGCGAGCTCCGCCAGGATGCGGCCCAGGCGCAGCGCGTCCTCGCACAACGCCGGCCGCACCCAATCGTCGCCCGCCGTCGCCGAGTAGCCTTCGTTGAAAACCAGGTAGATGACTTCGAGCACCGACTCGAGGCGCGCGGCCAGCTCCGCACCCCGCGGCACCTCGAACGGCACGCGCGCCGCGGCGAGCGTCCGTTTCGCCCGCACGATGCGCTGCTGGATCGTCGCTTTGGGAACGAGGAACGCGCGCGCGATTTCTTCCGTGGTCAGGCCGCCCAGCAGCCGCAACGTCAGCGCAACGCGGGCTTCCCTCGTGAGCACCGGGTGGCAGGCGGTGAAGATGAGGCTGAGCAGGTCGTCGCCGACCTGATCGTCGAGCGCCGCGGCGAGGTCCCCCTCCGGGCTCACCTGCCGTTCCGCGAGCTCGCGGCCCAGATGTTGGTGCTTGGTGTCCTGCATCTTGCGGCGGCGCAGGTGGTCGATGGCCCGGTGCTTCGCCGTGGCCATGAGCCAGGCGCCCGGGTTGTCCGGGACGCCTGACGCGGGCCACTGTTTCAGGGCGACGACGAGCGCATCCTGCGCCAGGTCCTCCGCAAGACCGACGTCGCCCACGATCCGCGCGAGCCCCGCGATGAGCCTGGCGGATTCGATCCGCCAGACCGCATCGATGGCCTCAGCAGCCTGCTGCGGGGGCATCCATCATCTGCCGGACTTCCACCTCCAGCTCCTGGTCCCAGAGTCCGATATGCGCCTCCAGGAACGACCTCGTCCACTCGATCGCTTCCTGCTTCGAGGCGACGTCGTAGATCGCGTAGCCGCCGATGACTTCCTTCGCCTCGGTGAACGGTCCGTCGGTCACCGTGATCTTCCCATTGGCAAGCCGGGCGCGCGCGCCCGTCGCAGTCGGCAGCAGGCCGCCCATGCCGACCATCTTACCCTGCCTCGCGGCTTGCTCGCCAAGCTTGCCGATCTTCTCGATGAGCGCCGGTGAGGGTCGAGCGCCGGTCTCGCGGGTCTTCACAATCGTCATGAATCGCATGGTCATTTCCCCGCGCGCTGCTTGTTCTTTTCGATCACGGCCCGCTGCCGCTCTTCCTGCTGCCGCAACTCGGGCGTGAACTCGGCGCCGAAATCCTCGGCCTCGAAGACCTGACGGATCTCGACTTCCTCCCCGTCTTTGAACGGAATGCGCTTCGCCCATTCGAGTGCTTCCTGCTTCGACTTCACCTGCCAAATCCAAAACCCGGCGACGAGCTCTTTGGTCTCCGCGAAGGGGCCGTCACGCACCGTGCGCTTGCTGCCAGCGTACGTGATGCGCGCACCCTTCGCGCTCGCTTGGAGGCCCTCGCCGGCGAGCATGACGCCCGCCTTCGCCAACTCGTCATTGAACTTGCCCATCTCTTTCAACTGTGCCTCGGTCGGCAGGACGCCGGCTTCGGAGTCGTTGTTGGCCTTTACCATCACGATGAATCGCATCGCCGTCTCACTTTCCGTCTTTGGGTTCAGGTCTGGTTCGTCTGTCGTCATCCAGGCGACGAACGGACCCCGGCGAAATCGACACAGGGGAATCTCATTGTGGTAGCCCCACTTACGCCTTAGACTCAGGCTTCCACCTGTGAGGGACGTTATGTGCAGAAACATCAAGACGCTGGCGAACTTCGCGCCGCCGGCAACCGACGACGAGATTCGCGCTTCGGCGCTGCAATTCGTGCGCAAGCTCAGCGGCACGACGCACCCGTCGCATGCCAATGAGGCGGCATTCCATGCCGCGGTGGATGACGTGACGCTGATCGCTCGACGGTTGATTGATTCTCTCACCGTCAAGGCACCTCCTCGGAATCGTGAGGAGGAAGCCCGCAAGGCGCGGGAACGGGCCGCGAAGCGATTTGGGTAGGACGAGAAGCAAGCGGTAGAATGCCCTGGCTCGGATTCGAACCGAGACGCCTTGCGGCACTGCCCCCTCAAGACAGCGTGTCTACCAGTTTCACCACCAGGGCGGGCGACGAAAAATAGAGACGTTTCGCGGTCAAGTACAGCCTACCGTGACGCCCGACTGCTCGCGCAAATTCGCACGGCGCATAGCTTGTCCGCATGGAGCTATGGGTTGCCTTCGGGTTTGGCGCCGCGGTCGGGGCGCTGATCGGTTATGTGCTGGGACGGCAGACGCAGCGTCCCACCGCGCCGCTCGCACGTCCGGCGCCCCGATCACAACCTCCACCGTCCTCCACACCCTCCATCGCGGATTCAATCAAGCACGTCGTCCTCGACGAGGGTTCGGCAAACGTTTTGAACGCCCTGAACAACCGCCTCGCCGCCATCGGCGCTCTCGCCGATTTGCTCCACGGTACTCCCCTCGATCCTGAGCGCGCCCGCGCCCTCGTGCTGCTGCACGGCGAAGTGCGGCGCGCGGCCGAGATCTCGAGCCATTTCCTGGAGCTGGCCGCGCACCCGGCGGGCGCCGCGGAGCCCTGCGATGCGGCGGTCGTGATCAACGGCGTCCTGGCGGAGCGCGAGTCCACCTTCCGCGAGCTGGGCGTCAAGCTGCTGCGCTCGGTTCCCGGTGACCTGCCGATGGTGGCCTGCCCGATGGCGCAGCTCACGGAGATGTTGACCAAACTGCTCGACTTCTCGTTGCGCCGGTTGCGCGCCGCTCAGCCGCCGCGCGAGCTGCGGCTGGACGTGATCGCGACGGGGCCGTCGATCGTCGCCTCGCTGTGGGATTCCGGGACGCCCCTGGCCGTTGAAGCGGAGCAGCGGCTGACGTCGCCGTTCCGCTTTACCCAGTCGGGCGGCGGTGGCGAGGTGGAGTTCGCGCTGGCCCGGGCACTCGCGCAGTCGGCGGGTGGCAACCTGCGGCTGCGGCCGCGGGGCGGCAGCACGGGTGCCGAAGTCGTCGTGACGCTGCCACGCAGCGTGCTCGGCGCGCACGCGCCGCTCGCCGCACCGGCGGAAACCCTGCCGCGCATGCGCATTCTCGTCGTGGACGACGATGCCGTAAACCGGCAGGCGATGGTGCTGCTGCTCGAGCGCGAAGGGCATCAGGTGGTTGCGGTGGAAAACGGCCTCGAAGCGATGGAACGGTTAGGCGACCGCGACACCGCCTTCGACGCCGTCGTCACCGATCTGCAGATGCCGCGGCTCGGCGGCCGCGCGATGTACGAGCAGCTGGTCAACAGCCGGCCGTTGGTCGCCAAGCGCTTCGTGTTCGTCACCGGTGATCAGGCCCGCGGCGAGACGCGGGCATTCCTGGAGAGCTGCGGACAACCCTCCGTTACCAAGCCCTACGACCTGGGCGACTTGATCAACGCGATCGGGACGGTGGCGCGCAGGAAATGATGCGCTGCCGCTCGGCAGACAGCACCATGTCGCGGTCGATCACGTCGCGCACGATCTTCGCAACGAAGGAGTAGCCGCGCGCCTCGGCGGCGAGCCAGCGTTGCCACTCGAGCTCGTCGAGTGCGGCCGTGAGCGCTTCGCCCGAAATGCCCGACGCCTGCGCCAGCTGTGCGGGCGACACACGGCCATTCAGCACCGCGGCCACGACGAGCACGCGCTGCGCGCCGGTCGAGAGCCGGTGAAAGTTCACGCGGATGGCCGCGGTGAGCGCGTCGGGTAGATCACCGGGAAGCGTTTGGTCGAGCGTGCGCAGCGGTTCCGGCCAGGCCCCCGTGATCTGCTGCAGGTCCAGGCCGAGCGTCACGGCGTGCAGCAGCTCAACGGCCAGCAACGGAATGCCGGCGGAATCGGCGACGAGGCGGCGGGACAGGCGCTCGAGCTGCACGCGATCGTAGGCGGGCACGGCCCAGCGCGCGAGCCCGTGCAGATCCTCGCCGGCGAGCGCACTCAGCACGACGACGGCGCCCGCCAATTCACGGCCGATGTGCGCCCGGATTTCATCCAGCTCGCCCCGACGCAGCTGCGGTGATGCGGTGAGCACGAATAACACGGGCGCGCGGGCGACGTCCCGTGCCGCCGCCCCCAACGCGAGCAGCGACTCGCGGTCGAGCCAATGCGCGTCGTCCACCACGACCAGCAGCGGTTGTTCGTCGGCAACCGCCAGCATCGCTTCCGACAACGCCCGCGCCGGGGCGCCGGCCGGTGTCGTGCTTCGCAGCTCCGCCAGCGCTCCTGGTGAGGCTGCCGCGATGCCGCGCGCGTCGAGCAGACCACCGCGCGCGATGCCCAGAACGCCGCTCCACGGATCCGTCTGATCGGCTTCCACCGCCCGCACGGCGGTCACCACCGCGCCATCGAGGCGCGCGCGCCCGGCGAGCTCGTCCGCCAGCCGGCTCTTTCCCGTACCGCCGTGGCCCTCGATCAGCACGACACCGCCACGGCCTCTCTGCTGGCAGCGGTCCCACGTGCCCACGAGCCGGTCGAGCTCGGCGCTGCGCCCCACCAATGGCGCGCGACGCGATTCGGCGCGCGGCGCCTGCAGGCGCAGCGTCCGGTCGTCACGAATGCGGGCCGCCAGCGCCTCGGTCTCGGCGTCCGGCGTCTCACCGTTCCGCTTGAGCCGCTCGGCGAATGCGGTGATCGTCGCCAGTGCGCGCCCCCGATCGCCGGCCAGGGCGAGCGCGCGCAACAACGCCCGGACGGCGACGCCGGAAGCCGGATCGAGCTCCTCGGCGGCCCGCGCCGCCTGCTCCGCCGTCTCCAGGTCGCCGCTCGACAGCGCCTTGCCGGACTCGGACACGAGTACCTCGACAGAGCGCCGCTGCCAATACGCCCGCTCCGCCGACATCCAGTCGTCGAATTCCGATGCGCCGTCGATGCGCACCCCGTCGAGAAAGGGACCGACGACCAGCCGGGCCGCCGCCGCGTAGTCGCCGCGCGCGGCCAGCGCCTCCATTTGCTCCACATCCAGCGTCACGCCGGAGTCCGACAGCCGCACGTGTGTGCGGGTCGACTTCACCGCGCCGGGCGCGAACTTCCGCAGCGTCGCCACCGCATGCGTGAGTGAATGCCGCGCTTTCGCTTCCTCTTTATCCCCCCACAGCAGTCCGATCAGATGATCGCGCGTGCGGGTGCGCTTGGGGGAGCGGGCGAGGTAGACGAGGAGCGCGAGGTTCTTTTGCCATTGCAGATCGGTCGGCGTCGTCCCGTCCGCCAGCCGAACGAGTGGCGGGCCCAACGTCTGACAAAACATCATGCTCTCGGAGGGCATTGCAGCGCGGCTGTGCGAGCGGCGGCACTGTCGGCGCGAGCGCGATACTGCGCCTCGCCGCCAGCCCAGGCGCGTCGGACCTCGCGGTAGAGATCGCAGGCTCTTTTGTCGTTCGAACTGTCGAGCAGCAGGGCCAGCCGCCAGCGCGCGAACGTGCCGAATCCCCAATCCACATCGGCGACCTGTGGGGGTCCGCTCCGCCGGCCAAAGTCGTTGTTCTGATACCAGCGGAGCTCGCGCTCCGCGCCGTCCCTGTCTTGCCGGCGCTGGTACCAATCGGCGCGCAACAGGTGCAACACCGTGCGAAAGAACGGATCGACGACTTCGGGGTCGCCGAGACTGTCGGTCTGCAACGGCGTGAGCTCGTCCGTGAGTTGCAGTGCCTCTGCCGGCCGCTCCTGCCGCGCCGCGGCATCGGCGGCGAGTAGCGTCGTCAGCGGTCGACGACCAGGCTCACCGTCCAGCAGCCGGACGTACGAGCTCGAATCGGGCAATCCACCCCGGCGTCGCGCCAACAGCAGCAACATCCACGCGGCGCGCCGTCGCGTGGCCGTCGTGCTGACACTCGAACGCGTGTGTGCGACGAGCCCGCGACTGATCTCCTCCCCTTGTGACCGTCCGTCACCGTGCGACGGATCTAGCAGCACGAGCGCCCCCGCGAGCTCGGCGGGGAGCACCGTCAGCTCGGGACGCCCCAGTCCGTGCAGCGCCCGCGCCGCGGCGCGCGCGGAATCGGGCAGGCCCAGTGCCAGGTAACCGGACATCTCGGCCACTAACCCGGACTCGACCAGTGCCGGGGCGTCGGTCTGCGCCGCGAAGCGGCGCCCAAAATCGACCGCGCCGGCCGGCGCGTCGAACGTCAGGAGGTAGCGCGGCCCCGCAGCCAGATCCGGGTATTGCAGCGCCCCCATCTGTGCCAGCGCCGCATCGAGTGCCTGCCCGCACCGCGCACCGCCATCGAAGCGGCACACCAAGCCGAGCGACAGGAGCGCGCGCACCTCCTGCGAATAGGAATCGCGTGGCAGACCCGACTGCTCGAGACTGCGGAAGGCAGCGCGGGCGCTGCTGTCCTGGCCATCGGCCGTGAAGACCCACGTCAAATGCTCCGCGGCGGGAAGAAAATCGGGCCGCACTTGCGCGACGGCTTGCAGCGCCTGAATCGCATCGCGGCGTGACAGGCCGATCAAGGGCCCGCGGTGGTAGGTCTCGTCGGCCAGCATGAACAGCGCCGGGAGGAAACCGGGCCGCTGGTGGACGATTTCCTTGAGCGTGGCGAGCGATGCGACGAGCGGTTGGCGGGACGCACGGATCACCGCCTGGTAGTGTGGCGGGAATGAATCGATGTGGCTGAGGTAGCGTGCTGCCCGCGTCTCGTCGAACGGCCGGCCGAGCCATTTCTCCACTTCCGCGTGGCGCCAGGCGCAGAGCCAGCAGGTCGAGTCGACCGCCTCGGCGACGGCGTACGCACTGTCGGCCGAGCCCCACCGCGCCTGCGCAAAGTGTCGCTCCGCGGCGAGCCATGCCGCCAACCCGCGCGCACTGCGCGGCAGCGCCTTCGTCGGCAACGCGGGATCGAACGGGTTGTCACGGTTCCAGATCTCGCGGACGATGGCATACGAGAGCGTGTCGGCGAGCGCATCCAGGCGGCCGGTATCGGCGCGCGCGACGATTGTCGGATTGGAGGCTCCCGACATGCTGACTTCGGCGCGCACCGCGTTGCCCTGCGCACACACCTGACCGCGCACCACCACTGTCGAGCGCGACCGGAACCAGGGCGCACGGCTCGGACCCGAGACCGCGAAGTCGGCGTAGCCTTGCAAGTCGCGCACCAGCTTGCGGGCGACCCGCTCCCCCGCATCTGCCGGCGCGCCACACTCCTGCTCGAATGCCGACACCACGAGACGCAGGCCGGCGGCGCGCTGAAACGGCCATGCCTCGATGCTGGCGCGGCCAGTGACGGCGGTGCCGACAATCAGCCCGGCGGCAACCAGTCCCGCCGCGCTCAGCTGAAAGCGGCGCCGTCGCGTCGCCCAAAACTTGCGCTTGAACGTCGCCGCATCGGACCAGCGGTCTCGGGCCTTCCAGGCGAGGCCGCGCCGTAGCACGCCGCGCACGAGCCAGGGCACCCCGCGCCATGCTCGACGCCGGGCGGTCTGCGCCTCCAGCCAATGTCGCGCGGTGTACGATTCGTAGAGGACGAGGGCGGCCGCATATAGATCGCTCGCCGGCGTCGCATCTCCCCCAGCCAGCTGCTCCGGGGTCATGTAAGCTCGGGTACCCGCCTGCCAGCCGGGCTCGGTGAGCGGCTCTTCCTTCTTACCGCTCGTTCCCACGCGCTTCGCGACCCCGAAGTCGACCAGGACGGCGTTCTCACCGTCCCAAAACACGTTGGCGGGCTTCACATCCCGATGCACGATGCCGTGGGCGTGGGCATGCTCGAGCGCTTCGAGCAAGTCGCGGCCCAGCTTGAGGACTTCCCGCGGCGGTATCGGTCCGTCATGCAGGCGTCTCTGGACCGTCGTCCGGTCGAGGTACTGCATCACGTAGTAGGGTAAGCCGTCGACTTCATCGGCTTCGAAGATCTGCACGATGTGAGCGTGGGGAACGCTGGCGAGGGCTTGCGCCTCCCGCACGAAACGCTCGGTCGCGAGCGCCGTGTGCAGCTCCGGCCGAATCACCTTCACCGCAACGAGGCGGTCGAGTCGCCTTTGCCGGGCGAGGACGACGATACCCATGCCGCCGCTGCCCAGCTCGCGTTCGACCTGGTAGCCCTTCGGCGCGAGAGCGGCACGCACCCGCTCGAAGAAGGTGGGCATGGTTGGGCCGCTGCAGAACTTCCCGGCCGGGCGGCCGGATGTCAAACGAGGCTAGTTCGGGGCGTGCACCCTCGGCCCACCGTAATCGCGGTCGCCCCCGATACCCGGCCCCGCCAGCTCGAGCCCACCGCGGTCATTGTTGATGCGCGCGATGAACTGACGGATCGATCCCGGGAACGGATCGGTGCGGCCGTGCTTGCCGAAGGGGTCGGTGTACCAGATCTCCGGCCCGCCGCTGTTAGAGATGAAGTTCGAGTTGATGTCGACGACACGGTCCGTGCCGTCAAACACCGATCGGGGATCATCGAACTTCACGCCGAGCACCGTGCCGTTGCTGGTGGAAGCCGCGCAGGCGCCGCCACGCGCCTGATTGCCCGCCGGTGTGACTTCGTAGCACACGTCGATCGGCCGTCCCACGATCCCCGCGAGCGCCGGATCGTAGAACCGGCTGGGCAGCGACACCTGGAAATACGGATTGAAGAACGCCAGCGTGTGGCCGCCCTCAGCGCGGATCGCATTCGAGGTCTGCCAGCTCTCGTGCAGCGTCCCGAAGTGCGAGAACTGTCCCGCCGGCACGAGGATGTCCCGGTCCACACAGGTGCGATCGGCAATGATGCGCTCACCGCCGCCGTCCGGGGAATTGGCGGGCGTGGCGGGCCCCACCACGACCGTGGTACCGTCACAGCTCCGGACGAATACGCCGGGCGTGCCGATCGCCGCGAGCATCGTGATGTGCATCTCCGTGCCGTCGCTGCAGCGGATGTGATAGACGAGCTCGTGCAGGTTGTTGGTGAACGCGTCCTTGGAGTGCGTGCCCTGATGCAGCTTTGTCAGCACGTCGCACCGCACCGCGAACAGCGCGTCGGCCGCCGCGCTGCCGAAATGCATCGGGACGTCATTCTGCCACTCGATCTTGTGTCCGAAATGATCTTCGTGGCGCGTCGTGAGCGGATCGTACACATCGAGCTGCTCGTTGGCGTACCCGAATGGGATCGGCCCCACTTCGCGATACAGCGCCGAGCCTCTGGGGTCACGGCCGTGGTCATGCCCGAAGGAGCAGCCGGTGACGGGGTCGATCGGCGGGTGCCAGGTCGGATAGCGCTTGTGATCAGGACCGACGACGGAATACGCATCGTGCTGCGCCGCGGTACAGTCGTCGTTGGCGCCGGGCGTCCAGGTTCCGAACGACGCGGCGTTGCCGGTGGCGGCACCATAATCGGGGGCCGCCGGACCGTCCTCGCATGCCGGGAGGATAATGAATAGAAGTGCACAGAGTCGTTTCATGCTCGGAATTACCAATGATCAATGTTCAATGATCATTGATCATTGTTCATTGATCATTCGTGACCGTCGTCACTCCCCAATGGGCCAGGGTGGTTGAGTTATAGTGGCGGTATGCGACGAGCTGCGCTGACTCTGCTCACCCTCCTGCTGCTGGGCGCCGGCGGTGCGACCGCCCAACGTCGCTCGTCCTCTGGTTTTTGGTACGGCGTGGGCGTGGCGCCCGCATGGGCGCGCATCACGTGCCAGATCTGCGCCGGCAAACGCAAGACAGGGCTCTCCGCGGTTGTCGGCGTCGGAGGAAGCACGAGCCGCGCGATCCGCATCGGCGGCGAGCTCGCCGCGTGGCGCGAGCGGGATGGTGGAGTGACGCAAACGTTGATGTCGATCGGCGCCGGGGCCTACTGGTATCCCAACACCGCGCGACGGTTGTATCTCCGCGGCGGCGTGGCGCTGGTGATGCACCGGACGAGCGACGGCACCGACGTCATCACGTCATCGGGAATCGGGCCGCAGATGGGAGTCGGCTATGAGTCTCGCGTGGGCCGGGCCTGGCTGCTCGCGCCGTTCGTGCTCTACTCGGTCGGCGTATTCGGCGGCGATGTGAAGTTCAACGGTGGCCAGGCGGCGGGCAGTGCGACCGTGAGCTTCTTACAAGTTGGGGTTAGTCTAACGCGACGCTGACGCGCGAATGGGCCGACTCGGAATCGAACCGAGAACCTACTGATTAAGAGGAAGTCCGCTCGAACACCCGTTGACGGAAGATCGCGGAAAATGGGCACTTCCGGACGAGGTAAGGGGAAGGAAACGGAATGAACCTCCCCGATGACGAACCGAAAGTGGTGGGATTAGTGGTGGGACTGGACTCGGAGTCGTCACTGTGTTGACGGATCCGGCCTGGGTGCGGAACCTGTGAAGGATCGGGTCACTATAACCTGAGGCGATACCCGACGCCGGGCTCGGTGGGCAGGTATCGTGGTTGCGTGCGTTGCGAGACGGCCGAGCTCTTCAGTCCCGGTTCGACACCGACTGTCGCGCGCACATAGCAGTGGGCGTTGGCCTCAACCTCGGCCCGGCGTGCTACGCGGGCTGCGGCCGAATTTAACGAAGCGGGACCGCCACCGCGGAGGCGCGTCATGAACGGTTTCCCCCCCACCTCCTCCAATCGTTGCCGGTCGTGGCTCGCGTCGCTCCTGTTGGTAGCCGGGTGCACTTCGGGCGACCGGCTAACGGCGCCGCAACCTCGCAGCGCGTCTCTCTATGTTCTGAATGCTCTGCACAATGTCATCACCAACTATTCACTCGGAGCAACGGGTAATTCGGCGCCGCGTTCCTTGATCCGCGGCAGCGACGTCAACACTCTCTACTCCCCCGGGGGCACTGCTCTCGACGCTGCGGGGCGTCTCTACGTAGCCAATTGCTGCGACGAGATCTTAATCTTCGCTGCGGGCGCGAGCCCAAACGCTATGCCAATTGACGCGATCGGAGGCCTGAACACCGGGCTGGATCACCCGACCGGCATCGCGTTCGATCATCAGGGCAACCTCTTCGTCTCGAATCTGGTCGCGGGCCCGCGCATCACGGCCTATGCCGCAGGCGCCAGCGGGAACGCTGCTCCTATCGCTACGATCGCCGGTGCTAACACTCGACTCGGCAGGCCGACGGGCATCGCGTTCGATACCTCGGGGCGCCTCTATGTAGCGAATGGTTACCCTGCCGGCCAGATCCTCATCTTCGCTCCGGGGGCAAGTGGGGACGTCGCCCCGATCGACTCAATCGCTGGCAGCAATACCGACCTTCACTTCCCGGAGTGGATCGCACTCGATGCGCAGAGCAATCTCTATGTCAACAATTTCAACTCGGGCACCGCTCTCATCACGGTCTACGGCCCAGGAGCCAGCGGCAACGCGGCGCCGATTCGCACGATAACGGGCAGCAACACCGGACTCAGCGATGTAAACGGCACGGGTGGCCTGACGTTGGATCCCGAGGGTAAGCTCTACGTCGCGAACAGCGGCGGAAACAGCATTACCGTCTTCGCGGCGGGCGCCACGGGAAACGCAACACCAACGGCGACTATCCAGGGAAGCAACACAGGGCTGGCGGAACCGGAAACGATCGCGAGGGACGCCGCGGGCAAGCTGTACGTCATAAGCAGCATTCTTGCGAGGATCACGGTCTATACGGCGGGGGCGAGCGGGAACGTCGTTCCGATAGCCACCATCGAGGGGGAGCACAGGTCCTTAATACTTTGGGATTGGGGGATCGCACGAGATGCCGTTGGGAATTTGTACGTAACCAACCCAGACCGCGACATCGTAACCGTCTACGCGGTGGGGGCGAGCGGGGCTGCAAGTCCGCTGACCTCGTTCTCGACCGTCGGGCCGACAAATCAAACCGGCCATCCGGCCGGCGTCGCTTTGGACGCGGCGGGGAACGTCTACGTCAGTGTCGGCGCCGGGCCGGGGACCTATCCCCGCATCTCGGTCTTTCGCGGTGTGACCGCCGGGTTCGCGACGTTGGTCCGGACGATTACTGGCAGCAACACCGGACTGAGCGACCCCGTGGCAATCGCCGTGGACGCCGTCGGCAACCTCTATATCGCGAACTGCGGTGGCAATAGCGTAACGGTCTTCAGCGCGCACGCGACCGGCAACGCGTTTCCGATTGCCACGATCGTTGGCAACCTCACGGGACTCAACGCGCCGTGCGGCGTGGCGCTAGACGCTCAGGGGAACCTCTACGTCAGCAACTTTGGTGCTAGCAGCATCTCGGTTTATGCCGCTGGTGCCACCGGCGACGTCACTCCGGCGAGAACGATCTCTGGAGGCAACACCGGACTCAACCATCCAATCGGTATCGCAGTTGATGGATCCGGGAATCTCTATGTGGCTAACACCCCCGGCAACAGCATTACAGTCTACCCCCCGGGCGCGAGTGGCAACGCAACTCCACTCGCCACGATCACCGGCGACGCCACCGCGCTCAACTATCCGCGAGGGATCACCTTCTAACCCGTAACTCCTACGGACGGTCCGCGCCGACGGGGCGCAACTGGACCAGCTGCTGATCAACCTCGTCCGGAACGCCGTCGATACTGTGTTGGACGGCGACGGCGAGGTAGAGGTGGGTTGGGCGGCACAGAACGGTCGGTTAGAGGTCTGGGTTCGTGACGGGGGGCCCGGATTCGCCGAAACGACCAACTTGTTCGTCCCGTTCTTCGCGACCAAACCAGACGGCTCCGGAATCGGCCTCGTGCTCTCGCGCCAGATCGCGGAGGCCGCACGAGAGCGAGCGGTTCGTCGAGGAGGACGCGACGCGGCTCAAGAACGTGGTGGGGCTTGTGGTGGGACCAGCGCCGCGGCGCTCGCGGAAGTCAAATGGGCCGACTCGGAATCGAACCGAGAACCTACTGATTAAGAGTCAGTTGCTCTGCCAGTTGAGCTATCGGCCCTCATTGGGAGCGGCGGAAAACTCATCAGGACCCGGTGGCGAAGCAAGTGAACGGGTCGGCAGCCCGATTTTCGTCCCCCACTCATCCGTCAACTTGAAGGTCTCGGCCATCGGGAAGCGCAGCACCCACAACCGTCGGGCCAGATCCTTCAGTGACCAGATCACCGTGCGCTGCACCTCGACCGACGACCACTGAGCGAACTCGTTGTGGGCCAGGTCGGTCCGCAGGGCCTCCGCGATGCTCGCCGCTAACTCTAGATGTTCAGCCTGCTGTCCCTGGTTTGGGACCTTTTTGGTTCCCTTTTTGGGACCTTGTCCCTCCCCCCACAGGACCCACTCAAGCGTAACATCTGGGATGCCAAGCTCCTTCGCCTTGGTCACGATCAGTCGGGCGACGTCGGCGGGGAATTTTTCCCGATGGGGCCATTTCTTGATGGCTGCTTCAGTTACGGCACCGCCCAGCGCCGCGGCGAACTGACGGTAACTCAAGGAGATACCTTCCCAGGGAGAGAACACGTCCAGCAGCACCGCCAACCGCGCTGCTACGGGGACTCGTTTCGGGCCTGTTTCGGGCTTGACAGGTGACAAAATGGACCTACTTTCGTGTCATTCCAGAGGAGTCAGCAGGGACCGATCCGGCCCAAAGCTGATATCCCCTACTGCCCTAGTCAAGTCGCCCAGCCCTTGGAGCTTCGCATGTTCGTTCGCCGCTCACTCATGGTGTTCGCCCTGGCGCTGTCGGTAGCGCGCTGCGCGGACCAACCCACAGCGGTGAAAGCACCCGCGGCTCCCCAATTCCTGCGCTGGGCAGGCAGTACCACTCCAGACTTCACATCGAGAGAGTCTCGCGCGCGCCGCTCCGGAATGGCGGCCATGACGCCTCCCCTGAGTCTTGACCAATACACGGTCTCATTCTGGGCGGTACGCGGCGAGGCTCGGTCGGTACAGATCAACTACAGCAGCACCATCGATAACCAGACCCATCCATTCCTGTCGCTCACCACCACCGATCCCGCATTCGTTCCGGGCGTCGGTGCGCTCGCCGTGGGCGACTCGGTGCTGATCACCGTCACCGTCGACACGAGCAAGATCGGCATCCGGCTCGAGCCGACGGGCTTGCAGTTCGGTGACGCCGCCCAGCTGCAGATCTGGTACGGCGGCGCCAGTGGCGACATGAATGGTGACGGCATCGTCGACAGCACCGATGCCGACATCGAGGCCAAGCTGCTCGGTCTGTGGTATCGCGAGTCCGACGAACCGTGGACCCCAGTTCCCGCCAGCCAGTCGCTGGAGGAGAAGTCGTTCACGTATGGCTTGCCGCACTTTTGTGAGTACGCGGTCGCGGAGTTGCTAGACTGGATCATTAGCTACTAAGCGGCGAGCCCAACATGCCTACCAACAATCCTCGCGACCAGCGCCTCCTGGAGGCGTCACCGGTCGTCGTGAAAGCCCACGAACTCGCGGCCGCCGGGCATCATGCCGCGCTGGTCGAGTTCCTCGGCAGTCACGATCAGAGCGAGCTCGGAAGCACCCCGACCCTCGCGTTGCTCTACGGCATCGCGCAGGCTCGGCTGGGCCGGCACGAAGAAAGCCTGGAGTGGATCGATCGGGCCCTGGCCGGCGCGCGCACGCACGGCGAGCACGGCGTTGAGCGTCACGCGCTCAATGCGCGCGGCGCGATCGCCCTCTCCCGTGGGGACCTGAACGGCGCCGCCGACTTCTGCACGCAGGCCCTGATGGCCGCGAGCCGCGACGGCGACCATGCCACCACCGGCCGGGCGTCCAACAACCTCGGCATCATCAGCCATCTGCGCGGCCGTCACGCCGAAGCGATCGCATCGTGGGAAATCGCCGCCGCGGCGTTCCACCGCGCGGGCTTGCCGGCGGGTTTCGCCGAGTGCCAGCACAACCTCGCCAACGCCTACCGCGAGCAGGCTGCCTACGACAAGGCGCTCGCCACCGCCGACCAGGCCGTCGGCGCCGCTGAAGCGGCGCACGACGAGACGCTGTTTGCCGCGACGGTGCGTGGCCGCGCCGAAATCCGGGCCGCGCGCTCCGAACCGGAGCTGGCGAGCCGCGACCTCGACCGGGTTCGCGTTATTCGGGGCGAGCTGCCCGACCCGGTCGCCGAGGCCGAGGATCTCCGCGTGTTGGCGTTGGTGCTCGTGGCCGAGAACAATCTGCAGCGCGCCGAGAAGTCGCTGCGCGAAGTCATTGGCCGCGCCGAGCTCCACGAGCGGCTCCTGCTCCAGGCCGAAGCGACCCGCGACTTGAGCGCGTTGCTACGCCGCGCCGGCCGTCAAGACGAAGCCCAGGCCGCCGCGCAGTCCGCCAAGGCCCTCTTCGCCCGCATCGGCGCGGAAGGCGAAATCCGCAAGCTCGCCGATCAGGGCTGGGACGAGGCGTTCGCCGCCCAGCTGCGCGGCACGCTCGCGCCGCTACACGTGGCGCAGCAGTACGCCGACGCCGGCCGCTACGCCGAGCTGCTCACCTACCTCGAGCAGCGCTCCAAGGACGAGCTGGAAGAGTCGGCCATCCTCACGCTGCTGTTGGGCATCGCCCACAGCCGGTTGGGCCGCCTCGAGGTGGGCCAGCAGTGGGCCATGGTCGCTCAGCTGCGCGCCCGCTCGCTCAAGGACCGGATGATGGAAGTGCGTGCGCTGAACGTGTGCGGCGCCATCGCGCTGGAGCGCGGCGGCATCGACGAAGCCACGTACTTCTTCACGCGCGCGCAGGAAGAGGCGTCGGACGACAACGACCAGGCGACCGTCGGCCGCTGCTCCAACAACCTCGGCGTCATCGCGAACATGCAGGGCGACTACCGCCGCGCGGTCATCGCCTACACGCGCGCCATCGCCGCCTACGAGCAGGCGAATTTCAGCCGCGGCGTCGCCGAAGCGCGCCACAATCTCGGTATGGTGTGCCGCGCGCAGGGCCAGCTGGACCGCGCGCTCGAGATGGCGCAGATCGCCATTCGCGAAGCCGAGCAGTTGGGCGACCAGCAGCTCACCGCCCAGGCCATCGCCGGCCTCGCCGAAATTCACGTCACGCGCGGCGAAGCTGATCAGGCGATGGCCGCCATCGCGCGCGCGGTCGCGACGCACCGCGAGCTCAAGGACCCCGTGCGCGAAGCCGAAGACCTGCGCATCAAGGCAGGCGCGCTCGCCCTCGCGGGACGCCACGAAGACGCCGAGACGCTGCTGCGCGACGTCATCGATCGCGCCACCCAGCACGGCCGTCCCCTGCTGCTCGCAATGGCGGAGCGCGATCTCGCCCACCAGCTGATCCAACGGGGCGACGCGACCGCCGGGAAGGCTGCCGCCCAGCGTGCCCGCTCCTCGTTCCAACGGCTGTCGGCACGCGCGGAAATCGACAAGCTCGACGACTTGCTGGAGACCGCATGAGTTTCCAGCACCACACGCTCTCGAACTATGCCATCGGCTGGTAATACCGTGGACGAGCGTCGCAGCGGGCTGGAGCGCCGCACCGGGGTCGACCGCCGCGGCACCACGGTCGACGTGAAAGCCGGGTCGCTGCCCCTGCAGCGCGTCTTCCCCCACGCCCGGCTGAGCGAGACCGACGCCGCCGCACGAGCGGCGGCGATCGAAGCGCACCGCCGCGAGCTCGGCTCGCGCCTCGGACGCAACGTCGGCGCCGTCGTCGCGGCCGTGGACTACATGCTGAACATCAGCGGCGACCTCGTCTCACCCACGATCGTGGAGCATGCGGCGCTCGAGCGGCTGGAACACCGTTCGGTGACGGACCCGCTGACCGGCCTGTTCAACCGCTACCACTTCGATGCGACGATGACGCGGGAAATCGCGCGCTGCCGCCGCTACGGGGCGCCGCTCTCACTGCTGCTCGTCGACGTCGATCGCTTGAAGCTGGTGAACGACCGCTGGGGCCATCATGCGGGCGACCAGGCGCTGGGCCGCGTCGCCATGGCCATCCAGAAAAGCTTGCGTGGCAGCGACATAGCAGCCCGCATCGGCGGCGATGAATTCGCCATCATCCTGCCGGATACCGATGCCGTCGCGGGGCTCATCGTGGCCACGCGCATTCGGCGCCATCTGGTCGAGAATGCCTCGACGATGGTGACCGTGAGCGGCGGGCTGGTGGAGCTGCCCCGTGATGCGGCGCAGGCGTCCAGCCCGCAGCTGATGCTGGTCGCCGATCATGCGTTGTATGCGGCAAAGAATTCCGGCGGCAACTGCGTCGTACAGCGGGAATACCACGACGAAGAGTAGTGCCCCCAAGGGGAATCGAACCCCTGTTCCCACCTTGAAAGAGTGGTGTCCTAGCCGTTAGACGATGGGGGCGACGAGTAGCGGTAACGGGATTCGAACCCGTGTTTGAGCCTTGAGAGGGCTCCGTCCTAGTCCCCTAGACGATACCGCCATGGCGGGGCGGGTGAATATCGCCAGTCCGCGCACAGGTGGTCAATGGACACGCTAAAAGCGTTGCTCGGCCGACATTGTCCTTAAGGACAACGTATGCCGAGCGCAGGCTTCAGCCTGTGATCGGCAGTTGACCTTCCCGTTTGGATACGTACCGTTACTGGCCCGATGAAACGCATCTTTTCCAAATTCGTGCCCGAAGTGCCGATTCTCGTCGCGGCGGCACTGCTCGTCACGATGCCGTCGCTGCGGGGCACCGCCGCGGGCCTGGCGACCGTGTTCCCGTTCACCGTCCTCGCCGCCGCGCTGCTGCTGGGATGGCGCTTCAATCGCTCGCGTCTGGTGTTTGCGATCGCGCTGCTCGCGCTCACGGAATACGTCCTCCTGACCGGCCTCGACACACCGCGCGACCGCGTCTACTTCCACGCCCTGGCATTCCTGCTCCCGATCAACCTCGCGCTGGTCGCGCTGCTGCCCGAGCGCGGCACGCTCACCGCGGCCGGCCTGCTGCGCTGGGTCCTGCTCGGCGTGCAGGTGATGTGCGTCGTATTTCTCGCACAGTCGTTTCCGGTCCAGAGTCTCAAGTTCCTTACGACCCACTTGCTGCCGGCCCGCTTCACCGCCTGGACCCCCGTCCGGCAGCCCGCGATCATTGCCTTCCTCGCCATCGGCGTGTTGCTGGTCATGGCCTGGTTCCGCGAGCCGCAATCGCCGGTGCGCGGCTACGTCTACAGCCTCGCGGCGGTGTTCGCGGTGCTGTCGTGGCCCGCCGCGGGACCCGGTCAGGAGCTGTGGCTGTCGACCGCGGGCTTGATCCTCGTCGTGGCGGTGATCGAATCCTCGTACATGATGGCGTACCGCGACGGGCTGACCGAGCTCCCGGGGAGGCGCGCCTTGAACGAGGCGCTGCCGCGGCTGAGCGGCCAGTTCAGCGTCGCCATGGTGGACGTGGACCACTTCAAGCGCTTCAACGACACGTACGGCCACGACGCGGGTGACCACGTGCTGCGGCTGGTCGCCGCGCGGCTGGCGCAGGCGCCGGGCGGCGGGACCGCCTACCGGTACGGCGGCGAGGAGTTCGCGCTCGTCTTCCCCGGCAAGGGCCAGGATGAGTGTTTGCCGCATCTCGAGGAGCTGCGCGAGACGGTGGAAACGAGTCACTTCACGATGCGCCGGCGGTTCCGGCCCCGCGTGAAACCCAAGAACGATAAAGGAAGGAAGACCCGCCAGGCGATCACGATCACCGTGAGCATCGGCGTGGCCGAGCGCAACCACCGAAACTCGTCTCCCGATCAGGTCGTGCAGGCGGCGGATAAGGCACTCTACAGAGCCAAGGAGGCTGGCCGAAACCGGGTATCGACGTAGCTTCGCCCCATGCAGCTTGTTCTGGCCGCCCTGCTGGTTGCTCAAGCCCTCCCCACCTCCGGTTCGCGCCTGTTCCTCGACCATGCCGCTCTGACGCTGCAATTGGAGACAGACCTCCGTGCGTTGTTCCGCGATCGCGGAGACCAGAAGAAAGACCATCCCGCCACGCTGCGGTTCGGGACCGCGCCAGACACGGGCAGCTTGAACGTCAAGCTGCGCACGCGGGGCATCTTCCGGCTGGCACGCTGCGGCTTCCCCCCGATTCGCCTTGATTTGCCGAGTCACAAGCTCGAGGAGACGCCCTTCGCGGGCCAGGACAAACTCAAGCTGGTCACGCATTGCCAGAGCGGGCAGTCGTTCGAGCGCAACCTGCTGCGGGAGTATGCGCTGTATCGGGTGCTCAATGCGCTCACCGATACCAGTTTTCGCGTGCGGCTCGCGCACGTCACGTATCTCGATTCGGCGCACCACGACACCGTGACGCGCTACGCATTCCTGATCGAGTCGGACGGCGAGCTGGCAGGCCGTCTCGGCGCCGAGGTGGTGGAGGCCGCGCATGTCCACGACCTGGTCACCGACCCATCGTACATGACGCTGGTCGCGGTCTTTGAATACCTCATCGGCAACACCGACTGGTCGGTCTGGGCACGCCACAACATCGCGATCGTGAGCGTGAAAGCGGAGCCGCATCCGTTGTTCGCGGTGCCGTACGATTTCGACTTCTCCGGCGCGGTCGGAGCGCCGTACGCGATCCCGCCGCAAACGCTCCCGATCCACTCGGTGCGTGAGCGGCTGTACCGCGGCTATTGCCAGCCCGACAGCATCCTGTTCAGTGTGTTCGCCCGCTTCCGAGCGGCGAAAGACTCGATCTACGCCGCCGTTCGCGCCGTCCCCGATCTCAGCGAGAAGGATGTGCGCGGCCTGTTGGACTACTTCGATGACTTCTACCGCGCCATCGATAACCGGTCGGTCGTGCAGCGCGACTTCGTGCGCGGCTGCCGCACGGTTCCGCAATGAGCGAGCCGCGCGGCTCATGACGGGAGAGCCTCGCGCCGCGATCGAGCGCGAGATCGCGCTGATCGCCGTCGAGCACGGCCGCGTCGGCCTGCGTCGTCACGGCGCCGAGCTACGCCTGCCGGTGCAGGAAGGGAGCGGTGAGGACACATGCCGCGCCGTCCTGCGGCGACTCGTCGGCAGCGGCGAAGGCCAGCTGCGGCTCCTCGGCATCGTCCCTCGTGCCGGCGATGGCGTGCCGCTCGAAGTGTGGACGGCGCGCCGGCTGCGCCGCCATTCCGGCAATGGTGAGGAGCTGCAATGGTTCGCACCGGCTGACCTCATCGCGCGCGTGGGCTCACCGGTGCTGCGTGATCCCGCGACGCTCGCCGCACTCACGGTCGCGTCTCGCTCTCCGCTGGTGCCCGAATGGTCGGGAATGTCGTTCGCACCGGCGGCCGCGCAGCGGGACGAGCTCGAGCGCGCGAGCCGCGTGACGCTGAGCGAGCTACGCGCCCCCGTGCTGCCGGAAGTCGCGAAGGATCCGGCGCGCGCCGCATCTGCACGCGACCAGTTTCTCAACCCCGAGATCTCCTGGCTCGAGTTCAATGCGCGCCTGCTGGAGCTCGCCGCAGACACGCGCGTACCGGCGGCGGCCCGCGTGCGCTTCCTGGGCATTTTTTCGACCAATCTCGACCAGTTTATGATGACACAGATCGCCGCGCTGAAGCAGCTCGTCGCCTCGGGTCGCAACGAGCCCGCGGCCGACGGCAGCGGCGGGGGACTCACGCCGCAGGAAACGCTCGACGCGTTTGGCGTGCGGCTGCGGCCGTTGCTGATGCGCCAGTACCGGATCTACCAGGACTTGGCGCCGCGTCTCGCCATCGCACGTTGGGACGATCTGACCGATGCGGAACGGGCGCGGCTGCGCGGCCGCTGCGCCGATGAGATACTCCCGTTCGTCAACCCCAAAGCGCTGACGCGCGCCCCGGGACATCCCTTCCCCCGCGTGGGCGACCGTCGCCTCGCGCTGCTCGTGGCACTGCGCGATCGACCGAATTCCCCGCTGCACTACGCCGTTATCGAGCTGCCGCAGGATCTGCCGCGGTTCGTTGCGATCGATGACAGGGGAAAGCGGATTGCGGTCGAGGATCTCGTCCGCGCGAATCTCGATGCACTGTATCCCGGCCGGATCATCGCCGGCGCGCACGCGTTCCGGTTGACCCGCAGCGGCGACCTGCAGTTGGACGAGCCGTCGACCGCCAATTTCCTGCAGGCCATCGAAGAGGAACTGGCACAGCGCCAGCGCCAGCCGGTCCTGCGCGTCGAGTTCGAAGCCGGCACACCGGCGGGGCTACAAGACTTGCTGCAGCGCGAGCTGCGATTCGAAGAGAGCGAAGCGGAAAGCACGTTGAACCCTGCCGACGTGTATGTGTCGGACGGCATCGTCGACCTGGGCGCTCTCCGCGACATTCCCCCCGCATCCGGCGAGTCGCTCCCGGATTATCCGCCGCTCGAGCCGGCGCAACCCTTCGCGCCGGCCCGCAGTGTGGCCGAGCAG
>DASPXD010000018.1:0-9985 GCA_035637435.1 Gemmatimonadales bacterium | reverse complement strand
CCTCTACTCCGATCACCCTGATTTCGAGCAGACGAACGTGCTCGGCGAGCAGCCGGGCGAGGGCACGGGCGGCGTCACCGAGAGCCTGAAGCGCCGCATCATCCTGCCGATGGGCGCGTCGCTGGCCGAAACGGATCACGTGATCGGCCACGAGCTGACGCACGCGTTCCAATACGACATCACGGGCGTCGGCCGGGGATCGATGGCGACGGGACTGAATCGCGTGCCGTTGTGGTTCATCGAAGGCATGGCTGAATACATGTCGCTCGGCCCCGTCGATCCCAATACGACGATGTGGATGCGCGACGCGGTCCGGCGCGGCGAGCTGCCGAGTTTCCGGGACCTCGAGAGTTACAAGTATTTCCCCTATCGCTGGGGCCAGTCGTTCTGGGCCTACCTGGGCGGTACGTACGGCGACGACATCGTCGGCGCGCTGCTGCGCGCGGCCGGCAGGACCGGCAACGTCCAGGCGTCGCTCGAGACGATGACCCACCGCCCCGTTGACAGCCTCGTCGCGGACTGGCATAGGGCGTTGACGGAGGCCGCGCAGCCGGTCGCCGTGGCGACCGGTGTCACCCTCCCCGTGGACAAAGCGCACGTCCAACAGCAGCGCCTCATGCCGGTATCGACCAGGGGCGCGCGCCTCCTGATAAATCCGGGGAAAGAGCAACACTACAATATCGCGCCGGCGCTGAGCCCCGACGGCACGCGCATGGCCTACATCTCGGACGCGGGACTGTTTTCGTTCGACTTGTACCTCGCCAACGCGGAGAACGGCCACACGATCCGCAAGCTCGTGTCGGCCACACGGGATCCGCACCTCGAGAGCATGCAGTTCATCAACTCCGCCGGTGCGTGGAACGCCGACGGCAGCCGCTTCGTCTTTGGCGCCGTGGTGACCGGCAAACCGGCGCTGCGCATCGTCAAAGGCGATAACGGCGACCTGGTGAAGGAGATCAAGTTCCCGTCGCTGGGCGAGATCTTCAATCCAACGTGGTCGCCCGACGGCAACAAGATCGCGTTCAGCGCGCAAACAGGTGGGCTTACCGATCTCTTCATGTATGATCTTGCCAGCGGCGAGCTGCAGCGCTTGACCGATGATTCCTACGCCGATCTGCAGCCGGCGTGGTCACCCGACGGCTCGCAGATCGCGTTCGTGACGGACCGTTTTGGCACGGCGCTCGATCAACTGACCTACGGCGACTATCAGCTCGCTGTGATCAGCGCGCGCCCCGGCGGGCGGATCACGCGGCTACCGCACCTAGCCAACGCTAAGCACATCAACCCGCAGTGGAGCTCGGACGGCAGGAGCCTCTACTTCCTCGCCGATCCCGGCGGGATCACGAACGTGTTCCGGATGTCGGTGGGCGACGGGGAGATTGCGCAGGTGACGAACGTGTTCACCGGCGTCAGCGGAATTACATCATTGAGCCCGGCGCTCAGCGTCGCCCAGCGAGCGCCACGCGCCGTGTTCAGCGTGTATACGGGTGGCGGCTACGCCATCCAGGCGCTGGACGATCTCGCGACGCTGGCGGGCGGCCCCGTGACGCCTCTCCCGATCACGGCGTCCATACTGCCGCCAGTCGACCGCTCGGGTGTGGGCGCGGGAATCGCGACGGCGATCAAGGACCCCACCCCGGGACTGCCAGACGAGGGCACAGTCGCGCTCGCCAGCACGGTCAAGGCATACCATCCCAAGCTGTCGCTCGATTTCATCGCCCAACCGAGCCTCGCGATCGCGGCGGATCGCTTCGGGACGTACGTCGGCGGCGGGATCACGTTGTACTGGAGCGACATGCTCGGCGACCACAATCTCGTGACGATGGCCCAGGTGAATGGCAGGCTCGCTGACTTTGCGGCGCTGGCGGCATACCAGAACCGCAAGTCTCGGCTGAACTGGAGCGTCGCGGCGCAGCAGATCCCGTACATCACCGGGGCACTCTTCTGTTGTCCCAGAGATGTTAATGGCACCGCGTGGCAGGTGATCGACCGCTTCAAGACAACGTACCGCGAGCTCAGCGGCCAGGTCGCGTACCCATTCAATCGCTCCCGGCGCATGGAATTCTCCGCCGGCGTGCAGCAAATCACATTTGCCGAGGAGCTCGATTCTCTGGGAGTCAATCAATCTACAGGGCAGGAGTTCCACAACAGAACCGACCTGCCTACGCCGGCCCCTGGATTGACGCTGGGTGTCACGAGCGCCGCGCTGGTGCACGACAATGCGTTTTTCGGGGCGACGAGCCCGATCCTTGGGAGCCGCTGGCGGTTCGAGGTCGATCCAACGTTCGGCAGCCTCAAATTCCTCACGGCGCTGGCGGACTACCGGAAGTATGTGATGCCCGCTCGGCCGTTCACATTGGCGGGACGGATCATGCACGTCGGCCGTTACGGCAACGACGGCGAGCGTCTATACCCGCTGTTCATCGGCTATCCGAGCCTCGTGCGTGGGTATGACTTTGGAAGCCTCAGCGCGAGCGAATGCGGCAATGGCCCAACGTGCCCCATATTCGACCAGTTGTTCGGCAGCAAGATCCTCGTCGCCAACGCCGAGCTGCGCTTCCCGCCGTTTGGTCTACTGGGCCTTGGTGGCGGGTACTATGGCTTCTTGCCGGTCGAGGCCGGGATCTTTTACGATGCTGGTCTTGCGTGGACCACGTCGGAAGGCGCGCAGCTCTTCGGCAATGGCCCACGGAAAATCGTCCGCAGCACGGGCGTCTCGTTCCGTATGAACCTGTTTGGCTACGCGATCGGCCAAATGGACGTCGTGCATCCATTTGACCGGCCGCAGAAGAATTGGATGATCCGGTTGAGTTTGACCGAAGGGTTCTAGATTACTCGCCGGGTAATGTAGGGGCGCAGCATGCTGCGCCCCTACGTCGTTTCCGGCTAGCGCACAGGCAATCCGCTGGGCACCGAGGCCGGCACAAGCCCCGACAGGTCGCGGGCCGCCGGGTCGGTGAGCGACTTGAGGAATGCGACGAGCTCGCGCTGCTCCGTCTCCGTCAACTGCAACGGCGTCCGCAGCTGGAAGTCGAGCGTCTGGAGGATGGTGTCGATCGTCGCCTGGTCGCCGTGATAGCTGCTCTGCACTGCCGGCGGGAGCGTGGCGGGGTTGAACTCGCGCAATGACTTCGGCACGTCGCTATAGTGCGCGACCACCGTCTCAAGCGTCGGGAGGGTGCCGTCGTGAAAGTACGGCGCCGTCAGCTCGACATTCCGCAGCGGCGGCACGCGGAACGCGAACACGTAGAATTGATTGTTCTGGAGCTCACCGCGGCCGAGGTCGAGCGGCGCACCGCGCCCCACGCCGGGACCGAGCTGCGGCGCTCCACTGTTGGAGAAGGATTGCCCGCCAAGGAAGGGTCCGTTGTGGCAGCTCGCGCAACGCGCCCGAGTGAAGAACAGGATCGCGCCGCGTTTCTCCTCGATGCTGAGTGCGTTGTCCTGGTGACGCAGGTAATGGTCGAACGGGGAATCGGTTTTCATTAACGCGGCCATCTGAAAGGCGGCGATCGCCCGTGCGGCGTGGCTGAACGTGAGACTGTACTGCGGCAGGCCGGGATAGGCCGCGTGGAAGAGCGTAACGTACTCCGGGATGGCGAGCAGGCGCTGCATCACGGCCTGCCAGACTTGAGCCGGCTGGCTGTCGCCGATCTGCGCCAGCTCGTTGGGATTGCCGAGCACATCGACGTCGCCGCGATCGCCGCGCATTTCCCGCCGGTTCAGCACCGGCATCATGGCCTGTGCGGCGATGACGTTCGGCAGATCTGGAGGCAGGGTGACCTCGGGCGGCGGCGGGCCAAAGCGGCTGAGCCTGCCGTCCCAGAAGACATAGGACAAGCCGATCGCGGTGTTGAGGAGCGACGGGGCGTTCCGCGGCACAAAGCTCCGTCCCGGACCAAGCGTGCGGGTAGTCCCAGTTCCGGTGCCACCCGTGCCGATCGCGAGCGGCAGACCGTCCGTCGCAGCGAGCGCCGGCTCGTGACACGTGGCGCACGCGATGTCGCGGTTGCCGCTCAGGATCTTGTCGAACATCAGCGCCCGCCCGAGCGCGACGAGCGCCGGATCCTGCTGCGGGGGCGCCCCAATCGGCGTCACACCCCACGGGCCGATGCTGCGCCGCAGCTGCGCATCGAGCGATTCCGGGAAACTCTCGGTCGGCGGCGTTTCGTCGCACGCCGCCGCTAGCAGCAGCGCCGCGACACATAACGGTCTGACGTAAAACGTCATGATGCACCTCCGCGCCGGCTCAATGGATCGGCAGCGATAGCGAGATCTGATGGGTGGACGTATTCACGTCGATCAGGTTCAGCGGACCACTCGGGGCGGCGAGGATCGTCCCGCTCGAGAGCGCGAGGTCACGAACGCCGACGATGAACTGGGTGCCGGGACGACCGGCACCTTTCGTGACGCGGCCGCGATACCGCAGCTCGAGCTCCGGGAAGCGAAGCGTGATGCCCCAGGTCGGCGTCCACTCGACCCAAGCGGTGCGCAGCGAGCGCCGCGCGAGCTCGACATTGTCGGTCTGCTGCAACCGATAGTTGATAGAGCGCAGCATCAAGCCGAACTGCACGCCGACCATCTTGTTCGTGCCTGCGAGATCGATGTCGCGACCGGCGCCGATGCGGAACACGGCATTGGAGAACCTGAAGCGGTTTTCAATCGTCTTGCCGCCGGTGGGGATCGTGTCGCCTCCAAGCGTCGCAGTCGGAACGATCGCGTCCGCCCACGTGTAGCTCCGGATCGGCTCGTAAATCGCATCGACGCCGAACGTCGCCGGGCCAAGCACTTTGGACAGTCCCAGACCGAGATTGTAGGCGTAGGAGCGGCCCGGATCCCACGGAATCACGGCAACGTTCGTGATGTCATAGTCCGGAAGTTTGGGGTGCGTCGCGCGATTGACGGTGAGGACCCAACCGATGCGCCACCCGGGTGTCGCGAGCGGCATGCGATACTCGAGCTGTGCACCCCAGGTGTTGGTGCGATCGAAGTTGTGGTCGGTGCGCGGCTCGAAGACGATTTGCTGCAATCCGGGATCCCAGAACTGATCCACATAGAGGACGCTGTGCGTAGCAGCAAAGCGATTGTGGAGGACGACGGCCTCGAGCGACCGCGCGCCGCGCTCGCCGGGCCATTCCTTCAGCGCACCCACGCGGAAATCGATGGCATGGCCGGTTTGTTCGACGCGTCGACTGCCGCTGTAGAGCAGATCGACGCCGTCGAGCGCATGCAGTCCGGTCCACAGCGCGCTGCCACCGACCGAGAGGTTGCTGCCCGGCCAGCTCCGTCCAATCATGCCGAACGCATACTCGTTGCCGTGTGCGCGAAAATCGGGACCGGGGATGGCCACTTCGCCGGGCAGCGATGGCCTTCGTGCGAGCGCTACGAATCCGCTAGACCCTTGCTGCGGTGGACGACTCGCGTCGACCTGTTGCAACACGAGCGCAAGGCCACCGTACCAGGTTGCCCGGCGTGCCAGCATCGCGAACGGCAGCGAACGGCCGCCGCCGGCCCCGCGCGACACACCGTAGACAGTTGGCGAGCTGAAAAATCGCGACGCGCGTATCCGCGCCGTCGTCGCCGGGTTGGCAAATGGATCGCCCAGCGAGTCCGGCAGCGCGATCGACACCCCGCCTAGGCCCAGATTGTTGGACGGGAAGACCTGGAACTGGTCACCCTGGGCGATGGGGAGTGTCTTGATCGGGATCAGTTGCGCACGGGCGGGACTGACGAGACAACAGAGCGGAACGGCGAGACAAACGGCCCGCAGGCCACAGGACGACATAGACACCTCGACGGAGAAGGGTCCCTGTGGAGGAGGATACCCCGACAGGACCCCGTCGCGTCACCCGAGGCGCGCCTAACGTCATGTTGCACCGATGCAACAGGACCGGAACCGCAGGCAGGCGGGAGGGGTTCATGCAACCATGCAAAAGCGCAAACTAGGCAGTCAGGGACTGGTCGTATCTGCTTTGGGCTTGGGCTGCATGGGGATGTCGGACTTCTACGGCACGCGCGACGACGCGGAATCGATTGCGACGATTCACCGCGCGTTGGACCTGGGCATCAATTTTCTCGACACCGCCGATGTGTACGGGCCGTTCACCAACGAGGTGCTCGTCGGCAAGGCGATCAAGGGCAAGCGCCGCGGGGCTATTCTGGCGACGAAGTTCGGCAATGTCCGCGCCCCGGACGGCAAGTTCATCGGCCAGAACGGCCGGCCCGAGTATGTGAAAGCGGCGTGCGACGCCTCGCTGGGTCGTCTCGGCGTCGATCATATCGATCTGTACTACCAGCACCGCGTCGATCGTGCCGTGCCCATCGAGGAGACCGTCGGCGCGATGGCCGATCTGGTAGACGCCGGGAAGGTCCGCTTCCTGGGGCTGTCGGAGGCGTCCGCGCAAACCATCAGACGCGCGCACGCGGTCCATCCCATCACCGCGCTGCAAACCGAATACTCGCTGTGGAGCCGCGACGTGGAGGACGAGATACTCACGACCGTCCGCGAGCTCGGCATCGGCTTTGTAGCCTACAGCCCCCTGGGCCGTGGCTTTCTCACCGGGCAGATCAAACGGCCGGAAGACATTCACGAAGGCGACTGGCGCAGGAATCATCCGCGCTTTCAGGGTGAGAACTTTCAGACGAATCTCGAGCTCGTGCGCCGGGTCGAAGCACTCGCCCGGGAGAAGCGCTGCACCCCGGGCCAGCTGGCGCTGGCGTGGCTGCTCGCCAGGGGCGAGGACCTCGTCCCAATCCCCGGGACCAAGCACCGCAAGTATGTCGAAGAAAACATCGGCGCCCTCAACGTGACGTTGTCGGGCGCCGACATTGCACAGATCGAGGATACGGGTGCCGCCGCTGGTGCGCGCTACGCGGAAGGCGGGATGCGCACCGTCAACGGCTGACCGAGACTTCTCCCTTGGCCGCCTGCTCGAGCGTGGCGATATCGAGCTTCTTCATCTGGAGCACCGCCTGCATGACGCGGCTAGCCTTCTTGGGATCCTTGTCGCTTATCAGTTTGCCGAGTGCGGTCGGCACGATCTGCCAGGAGAATCCGAACTTGTCCTTGAGCCAGCCGCACTGGCTCTCGGCGCCGCCGTCGGCGGTGAGCTTGCGCCAGTACTCGTCGATCTCCTCCTGGTTTTCGCAATTCACCACGAAAGAGAACGCTTCGCTGAACTTGAAGAGCGGACCGCCGTTCAGCGCCGTGAATTCCTGCCCCGCGAGCTGAAAGTTGACCACCATCACCGAGCCTTTGGGCCCCGGTCCCGCGTCCCCGTAGCGGCTGATCTGGAGAATCTTGGAGTTCTTGAAGATCGACGTATAGAATCGCGCCGCGTCTTCGGCGTTTTTGTCGAACCACAGGAACGGCGTGATTTTCTGCATGCCCCGTCTCCTTCCCGTTAGTATTCCGGCGTGAAAATCGCTACGTGGAACGTCAACGGCATCCGGGCGCGCGCGGCGCAGCTCGCCGAGTGGCTGCAGCGGGACCAGCCCGACGTCGTCTGCCTCCAGGAGCTGAAGGCCGAGGCAGCCCAGATCCCCGTAGCGTGCAAGCTCGCCAATTACCACGCGTTTTGGCACTCCCGGAAGGGCTACTCGGGCGTCTCGTTACAGATTCGCCGCGATCTGTTTGCCGTCGATCCCGTGTTCAGCCATCCGCCGTTCGACATGGAATCGCGCATCGTGCAGGTCGAGCACGGCGATCTGGTCATCGCGTCAGTCTACGTTCCCAACGGCGGCAAGGATTATCCCGCAAAGCTCGCCTTTGTCCAAAGCCTCATCGCTTGGGCTGCCCAGCTCAGGGCAGATGGCAGACAGCTGATTCTGTGCGGCGACATGAACATCGCCCGGGCCGAGCTGGACGTGCATCCGAAGGAGCGCAAGCCGAACGCCGTGGGACAGCGGCCCGAGGAGCGGGCTCTGTTTCAGCGGCTGCTCGACGCCGGCCTGGCCGACCTCGGCCGCGATTTCGATCCCGAGAACGCGGACCTGTTCACGTGGTGGGCACCGTGGCGGAACCTGCGCGCCCGTAACATCGGCTGGCGCCTCGATTATGTGCTCGCCTCACAGGCCGTCGCCGATCGCGCCACGAGCTGCGCCGTCCTCGCCGACGTGGGGACGAGCGATCACGCGCCCGTCGTAGTGACACTGTAACGGAAAACGGGTATCGAGAAACGGGAAACGTGGGTGACCGATCTCGTTTCCCGTTTCCCGTTACACGTTTCCCGATTGTTCATTATCGTATTTCCCATGACGACCGTCCGAGTCTACGGGAAGGCTGCCAAGCCTGCCGGTGGATCCCCCCTTCTGGCCGGCCTGCTCGCGGCAATCGGGATCATCGTGGCGTGGGTTGGCCTGGTGTACGTGACGCACCACCCCGTCGGCGTCGCCGCCTGGGGTGTCGGCGGACTGCTGGGGATCGTGGTCGCCAAGACGGCCAAACCCCCCACCAAGGCGACCGGCGCGCTCGCGACGGTGCTGACCCTCGTCACCGTGTTCCTTGCCAAGGTGGTCCTGGTGGTCGTCGCCTTGCAGCCGATCTTGCGGCAGGAGCTCGCGAACAGTCCTGCATCGCTGATCCTGATCTTCCTCGCCGAAAAGACCCAACACAAGTCCTTCTCGCCGGAATTGCAGGCCACCATCGATACGCGTCCCGACCTGGTCGCCGATACGACCTTCTTCGGCCCGGGACATGCATTGCGGCAGCAGATGATTCACGAAGCGGCAACCGCCGCGCAGGCGTCTTCGTTTGCCGAACGAGAGCGCCTCGTGCACGTGCCACTTCGACCAGTTCTTGTCGAAGCTGGGATTCTGGGTTCTGTTCCTGGGGACCTTCGGACTGCTGGATCTGCTGTGGATCGGGCTCGGTATGTCGACCGCCTGGACCCTCGGACAGGGACGGATCTGAGTTAGGTTCCGGTCCCCTTCCCCATCTCGCGTTCCTCGCGCTCGCGTTGTTCTCGCGCCAGCCGAACCCGCTCCTGGCGCTCCTTCGCCGCGGCCTCAGCGACGGCCTCCCGCTCCCGTTCCTGCGCGTTCCAATCGGTGTTGGCAGCGACTTCTTCCCTGGCCCGGCTGACCCGCTGCTGGCGTTCGCGCACGCTGTCCTTCTGCCGCTGGTCGCGTTCGACCTCGCGCTGCACCTGGTTCTTGGTGTGCGCCCACCACATCACGAGGAATAGCCCGAACTGGGCGGGCAGAATGAAGATGAAGGAAGCGGGGAAGAGCTGATTGACTGTTATCGTGACCGCGACACTCGCCACGGCCCATTTCCACCCCGTCAGGTGCTCGTATTCTGCGGCGAAATAGAACAGCGCCGCGAAAGTGAAGAGCCCACCGCCAAGTCCAAGCATGCGTTAATATGTAAAACCACGTTTGGGCATGCAATATTTTATGCAGGAGGATGGCGGAATGCCCCGCATCGTCTGGATCGTCCTGATAATTGTGATGTTTGGCGCGGCGATGTTTTTCTTGCGTCGTTATATGGAGCGCTAGTGTGTTGACTGTTTTCCTGCTCTCGCCGGCGAACTGCGCAGGCACGCGCGCGCAGCTGTTGCTCAAGAGTCAGACGAGTCCGCTGACCGCGCGGCTCGCCAACGGCGGCGCGCCGCTGGGCGAAGTCTTCACGTTCATGAGCAGTTTGTACTTTCGGGGAAAGCTCGCCTACGCAAATAAATTCGGGCAGGCGTACGTGATTACGCCGGGACGGGGGCTGCTTCCTCCCGATGTGTTGATTCGCGTAGAGGATCTGCAGCGGATGGCGGCGGTACCGGTCGATGAGGAGGAGCCTCGCTATCTGGAGCCATTGATGCGCGATGCGCGCTTGCTCGCGCGCTCGTTGGGCAGCGAGGGCCGCGCGGTCCTGCTCGGCAGTGTTGCGAGCGCGAAATACGTGACACCGCTGCTCGAGGTGTTCGGTGACCGGCTCTTCTTCCCCGGCACGTTCGTGGGGCGCGGCGACATGAGTCGCGGGGGGCTGATG
>DASPXD010000017.1:0-1992 GCA_035637435.1 Gemmatimonadales bacterium | reverse complement strand
CGAGAGAAAGAAGGAGAAGAGCCCCGTGACGCCGAGGCAGAGGAGGGCCCAGACGAAGATGAACGCGTAGGGCCGGTCAATCGCGCCGGCGACGCCTCTCGCCGTCATCAGATGGATGACCGGCATGCCCAGCGCGGCTAGCGCGCCGAGGAGCATGATGACATGTCCCGAGCGCCGCTCGGCGAGCACCAGTGTTCCGTAAAGCAACACGACTAGGATGAGCACTGAGATGAAGAGCCCTCGCAGGCTCAGCTCGCCCGAGTTGTGGATGAAGTCACTCGTTAGGTGAAGGCTCAGGAGGAGGATCGAGAGGAGCGACGTGACGGTCAGCAGGGTACTCTGTTTCATACGAACCTCTCCTGGTCAGATCAGGGGCCATGACACTCCTTCGCACGGCGCTCATTTGGGATATCAGTCTAACGTATCAAGCCCGGGTTCCGAAAAGCGAGCCGACCGACAACGCGCCGCCTAACGGATCGCGCTTAAGCTGCGGGCGAAAGGTTCGTCGGCGCAAGGCGGTCGAACGGCAGATAAAAAGGCTGGGCGGCGAGGCAACGCAATTCTTCCCCAAGAGCGCCCGGCACCTTCAAGCGCATGTTACGCGGCGGCTTGTGCACCGGTCTAGGGCTTTGGTACGAGCGCTGCAGCCAAGTCGGAGTACTCGCGCTGGACCATCGCCCAAACAGTGGCGGCCGCTGGCTGCTGTGAGGAACTGCCCGTAAACCGCAGACGCCGTACTGGTTCCGGTATATCGCCGGCAAAGTGGATTAGGCGAAAGCCCTGGCGGTGGGCGGCGAAATCCACGAGCAAGTCACCTTCCGACGTCCGCGCCGCCAGGGGAAGAAGATAAGACGCGTCCAGACGAAAACGGCCGAACGTGGGCCGGACTACGGTGTCTGTCGTAGGTAACCACGACGCGACGCGTGCGACGAGCGGAAGGTCTCGGTCCCCACTGACTGACCGGACGTAGACGCGGAGCAGCGGCAACTCGGTGCTGTCCTGCACGACCGCTGTCACCACGAGCACGGCGTAGCCATTCATCGCCGCCGCCTCGGTCGAGTCCTTGGGATACGCCAGATCGAAGAAGGCAATGCGCGGGACCGGAGCGTAGCTGCGGTATTGACGGGCCGCCGCCGCCAGCCGTGCGTCTAGCGCGCCATTTGAGACGGATCCGTGCGACCAGCCCGCGTCGCTCTCCAAGTGCACGGGCGCTTGCGCCCGCGCTGAAGCGGTGAGCGCCACGAACGCGACGCAGGCAACGTAACGGGGTAATGCCCGATGGCTCATCGTATTCATCGATGCCGCCGCCTAACGGCACGCGCTTAAGCTGCGGCGCCGACGCCCGCGGGCGTCACTCAGATGGGGATTACCACAGAACCTCGCTGGGGCACAAACGCAATTTTTCCCAAGATCGGGCGCCGCCAGCTTCAAGCGCTTGTTAGGCCGCGGCAGACTCACGCGTCCTGCCTCAGCTGGCCTAAAAGTTGGTCCCATGTGGTCCGGCGCGGACCCCGGCCCCACATGACTTCGAATGTCGTTCTCGAGGTGCTCGGGCGCTTCAGGGCCTCGACGAACGTTTCCGCCACATCCGCACGAGCGATCCTGTATCTAGGCGACAGAGGGTGCGCTTCCTGACTCACCTCGATGGCCCGTCTCCCCCCTGCGCTGTTCAAGAGGAAGCCTGCTCGAATGATCGTATAGTCGACGCCGCTCGCGCGGATATCCTCTTCCGCGCGCCGCCGCCAGCGCAGCGTGTTCCCCTTGACGAGGTTTAAGAGCCTGGCGCTGAGCGAGCGTCGGGTGACGCCAATGGATGTCATATAGAGAAAGCGGCCGCTGAATCCCGCGCGCTGAGCTGATGCCAGGGCGTTACGGACACCTTCGTACTCCGTTGCGACGATGAGCCGTTCGCGGGCAGGACCGACAGCAACCCCGGCCGTGAAAATGAGGTGAGTTACGTCCTTCACCGCCGCCGGGAGCGTCTCGGGCCTA
>DASPXD010000016.1:0-3256 GCA_035637435.1 Gemmatimonadales bacterium | reverse complement strand
GGCTCGCGAGGCGCCGTTTCAGGCGGCCGAGATCGGCCGCGACGTGGCCGCGGCCGTTGGTTGCCTTACGCAGGCGTTGCGCGGCCGCCACGATCTCGCCGTAATCCGCGTTCCGAGCGGTGCGAAACAGCGCCTCGATCTGGGCGTCGGTGAGGCCATCCACAAAATTGGCCTCGCAGACGGAGGCCTCCCCCCCGCCGGCCACGATCTCCCGGCTCTGCCATTGGAAGTCTTCGACCGTCTCGTCCGACCGGGGGAGCACGTACACCGAGTTCTTGATCGCGACTGCGCCGAGACGTTGCAACCTGCGCCCCACCTTTACCCGGAAGTAGTCGGGCTTGGGCGGGATCTGGTGGATGAGCAGCACCCAGCGGTTCGCAGCGGACTGCGGCATGTCGATGTCGTCTCCCAAACGAATCTCTTGACTATCACAAGTGTATCGTGCGAGAATTTTCCGAGCAAGACTTCTCTGGATCGGGATCACCTCACTGGAGGAGATATGGGTCAACGAATCTCCGCGCTCGCCGCGCTCCTTCTGATCATGCCCGCACGCCAGCAGGCGCAACAGCCGCTCGCGCCCGTCGACTGGAAACAGGTGGACGCCGGGCTCGGCAAGTCTGGGGCGCTCCAGCCAGATGGGGCCTACAAGATCGGGATGCCGCGCAGCGACCTCCACGTCACCATCGGCGCTGTGGCCGTGAAGCCCGCGCTGGCGCTTGGCTCGTGGATCGCGTTCAAGCAGGTGAGCGACACCGAGGCGACGCTGATGGGCGACCTCGTGCTGCTCGAAAGCGAGGTCGGCCCGGTCCTCGGCAAGCTCCAGGATGGTGGGATCGAGCAGACCGCGTTGCATAACCACGTCCTGCACGAGTCTCCGCGGGTCATGTACATGCATATCGGCGGGCACGGCGCACCGGCGAGGCTCGCGGCGGCGGTCCACGCCGCGCTCGCCCTCACCACGACGCCGTTCGGGGCGCCCGCGGCGGCGGCGCCCGCCGGAAGCTTCGGCATCGACAGCGCGCAGATCGGGCAGATCCTCGGCTACCACGGTAAGGTCAACGGCGGCGTGTACCAGGTGGGCGTGCCGCGGGCGGAGAAGATCACTGCCGACGGGATCGACGTCCCTACGTCCATGGGTTTGGCGACGGCGATCAACTTCCAACCGACGGGCGGTGGCAAGGCGGCGATCACCGGGGACTTCGTCTTGATCGGGAATGAGGTGAACCCCGTGATCCGGGCCCTGCGCGGCAACGGCATCGCGATCACGGCCCTCCACAGCCATATGCTGACCGACAACCCGCACCTCTTCTTCATGCATTACTGGGCGAACGACGACGCGCTCAAGCTGGCGCACGGGCTCCGCGCCGCATTGGACAAGATGAACGTCAAGAAAGCTGGCTAGAGGATCAGTTCTCACTCCACCGAGATCGGGAGCATCCTATGAACATGATGAGGAAGGCATGGCTTATCCCAGTTCTCGCCGCGGCAGCGGCGTGCTGGGGGAGCACGCTCGCGGCCCAGGACAAAGACGAGCAGGAGGGGAACCAGGCCGCCGTGGCAAAGGCGGTTCTGGGCGCTCGGGTGCCCCTCGAGCGTGGTCTGGCGGCGAGCGCGAGTCACGGCCAGGCGATTTCCGCCAAGTTCGAAATCGAGGACGGTAAACTGCAGCTCTCCGTCTACACCGTGAAGGACGGCAAGTTTTTCGAGGTGGTTGTAGACCACAACACCGGTAAGGTCGTCAAGGCCGAGCCGATTGCAGAAGGCGAAGATTACACCGCCGCGCAGAGCCAGAAGGCGGCGATGGCGAAAGCAACGGGGTCTCTTCGGGCAGCGGTGGAGCAGGCCCTGCGAGACAACGCCGGCTATCACGCCGTCAGCGTCACACCGTCGTTGAAGGATGGCCGCGCCGTCGCCGACGTCACGCTCGCGAAGGGCGAGGAGGGCAAGACGGTTTCGGTGCCGTTGTAACTACCTGCGTGATGCTCGAAGATGTGGCAGTGATACAGAGAGGGTGGTGACCTCGCGGTCAAGGCGCGTAGCCGCTCTCGCGCAGAATCGCCTCCGGATCGCGCAGCTCGAGCAGCTCACGAACCGCAGCGCGCTTGTCCGCGGCGCGTGCGTAGTAGGCACCGGCGATCCGGTTGCCCACCCAGTAGCCGATATCGACCGCGCCGTGGTTTCTGTCCGGCGGCACCATGCCGTTGTACATCCACGTGCGGATTATCGAATCACTGGCCATTTCCATTTCGTCCTGGAAGTCCACCCAAACGTCGTGTTCGTGCGCGCGGCCGTACATCTGGCGGGGTGTCTTCGCGGCCCACGGTCCCACGGCGAGCTCGGAGAGGAAATCGGCGATGCCTTCGCCGAGCGCGTGGCGCAGCAGGGTGTCGTGCTGGCCCGGGGGCATGGGCCTCTGCTGGGTGTGCACCGCCTCGTGCACGATGAGGCCAACGAGCGATGCGAAATCATGCGTGGGGAAACCCTTCTGCGCCCAAGACGGGAGCTCGTCGAGCGGCGTATCGGGGCCGCTCGCGCTCTGCTCCGTGCCGATGAGCATGCCACTCCGTCCCACCGTTCCCCCGGTCGACAGCGTCCCGATGAGAAAGTAGATGTTCGGGAATCGGGCTTCGGGATAGAGGCCGGCAAGCCTCGCGAGGCCCTGGCGGATCCCGTGCCGAATCGCGGCGTTGGTGTCGACCGCGAGCGTGCGCGACCGCACGGCCGCGTAGTAGCGCGGGTACCCGCGCAGCGCGCGCACCAGCTCTTCAGCTCCCGACTGCTCGGCGAACGGCGCGCTCGCGCGTTCGAGGGAATCGCGACTGAGGGAGTCGAGCCGGGCGGCGGTCCATCCGGACGCGATCATGCGCGCCCGCACGGTGTCCCGGTTCATGAGGCGCAGCCGCATCCAGTCCCGCAGTCCAGGAGAGCCGGGCTGTAGGTAGACCGCCCGGAAGGTGCGCGCCTGCTCGGCATCCGGCTTGCCCGTCGCGCTATCGTAGGCGCGCCAGAAGTTGGGGATGTCGCGCGTGACGAGCGCAACGGAATCGATTGGCGTCTGTAGAGCTAGAACGATGCTGATCAGCAACATGGCGGCCTCGGCGGAGGGGTAAGGAAGCATGTCACATTGCTTCGGCACTGGCCACGTACGCGTCGCGCAGCGCTGATAGTCGCGGGCATTGTGCTCGTGTTCATTATGGAGCGTTTGGCTGTTGTGGACTGTGTGGCGCTCTCTGTATATGCCTTGACACGTATATGC
>DASPXD010000015.1:0-6487 GCA_035637435.1 Gemmatimonadales bacterium | reverse complement strand
TCGCCGGCGCGCGGCACGGGGATGGACGAGGAAGGCACGCGGCTGCCGGCGAGCGTCGTGCGGTGGGAGCGCATTCTGCGGGGCATCGCGGACGAGCACGGCGTGTGGGTGGCGTTCGCAAGCCTGGTGGGGTTCGAGGGTGGGAAGGGCTTCCCCGGCGGCTCGGTGGTCGTGAGCCCGGCGGGTGAGATCGTGGTGCGAGGGCCCTTGTTCGAGGAAGCGGTGCTGACCTACGATGTCGACTTCGAGGAGATCACAAGCGCGAGAGCGGAAGCTCCCCTGCTAGCCGACCTTGAGGTCAATCTGCCGCATCTGATCAAAAACCTCGGGAAACGGGAAACGGGAAGCGGGAAACGGAAAGCGCGAGCAGTGGAGTTCGACCCTGCGACGAACGGGGCGTCCGGCCAATCCGCAATCCGCAATCCGCAATCCGCAATTCATGTTGTAGGGAGGGGGGTGGAGGAAGGAGACCCGCTGCAGATCGATGCGGACCTGGCTCGCCGGTGGCTGACGAGCTTCCTCAAGGACGAAGTCGTCCGGCGCCGCGGGTTCACCAAGGGGATCGTGGGGCTCTCGGGCGGTGTGGACTCGTCGCTCACGGCGTTCCTCGCGGTCGAAGCACTCGGTAAAGAGAACATGATCGGCGTGCGGATGCCGTACAGGACCTCCTCCCCGGAGAGCCTCGATCACGCGCAGCTCGTGACTCAGACGCTCGGCATCCAGGCGGTCACGGTCGACATCACCGCCGCGGTGGACGGCTATCTCTCCCAGGTGGAACAGAACGGCGACGCCGATCCTACGCGCCGCGGCAACGTGATGGCGCGCGAGCGCATGATCGTGCTGTTCGATTTGTCGGCGAAATACAAAGCCCTACCGATCGGGACCAGCAACAAGTCGGAGCGGCTGCTCGGCTACTTCACTTGGCACGCCGACGACACGCCGCCCGTGAACCCGCTGGGTGACCTGTTCAAGACGCAGGTGCGCGCCCTGGCGCGCCACGTGGGCGTTCCCGAGGTGATCCTCCGGAAGCCGCCCACGCCCGACCTGGTCCCTGGGCAAACGACCGAGGGGGACTACGGCATCAGCTACGACAAGGTCGATCGCATTCTCTACTACCTGATCCGCGGCATGAAGCCGGCGGAGGTGGTGGCGCGCGGATTCACACCGGAGGAAGTGGCGAAAGTCGCCGGGCGGCTCGAATCGACCCACTGGAAGCGCCGCCTCCCGACCGTGGCGATGATGTCGCAGACGGCGATCGGCGAGTTCTACCTGCGGCCGGTGGACTACTGATGCAGCCCAAGCATCCCCGCGATTCGGAGACGATCATGTCCGAGCTGATGATGCCGCAGCACGCGAACATCATGGGGAACGTGTTCGGGGGCGTGGTTCTGTCGCTCGTGGACCGGGTGGCCGCCGTGGCCGCGATCCGCCACGCCTCGAAGCCGTGCGTCACCGTATCGGTCGACAAGGTGGACTTCAAGGAGCCGATCCACGTGGGCGAGCTCTTGACCGCGTACGCGCGCGTCAACTTCGCCGGCCGCTCGTCGATGGAAGTGGGCGTCAAGATCATCGCCGAGAACGTGCTCACAGGCGTGAAGCGGCACACCAACTCGTGCTACGTGACCTACGTCGCGCTCGACGAGCAGGGCGTGCCCACCCAGGTGCCGCCGATCGTACCCGAGACGCCCGATGAAAAGCGGAGATACGACCGAGCCGCCAAGCGGCGCGCCTCTCGGGTCATGGATCGCAGATACGATACGGGGGCAGGTGAATAAGAATTGCGGATTGCGGATTTCGGATTGCGGATTCGACGATCGTTCATCCAATCCGCAATCCGCAATCGACAATCCGCAATGACAAGGGTGGTGGTGGTTTTCGGGGGTGGTGGGGCAAAATCCCTTGCCCATGCGGGGGCGTGGAAGGCGCTGCGTGAAGCCGGCATGACTCCTTCGCATATCATCGGCACCTCGATGGGCGCGGTGATCGGCGCCGCCTTCGCCGCCGGGTCGACCTACGACCGGCTGGTCGAGATCGCGCTGTCGCTCCAGAAGAAGGACTTCGCGGCCCTCGACGCCTGGTCGCTCGCGAAGAGGGTGTTCGCCGGGAACATCTTGAAGCCCGAGCCGTTGAAGCGCACGATTGCGCGGCTCGTCCCCGCCACGCGGTTCGCGGAGCTGCAGATCCCCCTCACGATCACGGCGACGGACCTCGATTCGGGGGAGCTGGTGCTGTTCGGCGCGCAACTCGGAATGTCCGGATCGCACGACGTAGGGGCGCAGCATGCTGCGCCTCTACAAAATGCCGGCACGGCCCCGGTCCACCTTGGTGATGCCGTCCCTCTCGTCGACGCGTTGTACGCCTCCTGTGCGCTGCCGCTCTACTTGCCGCCCGAGGGGATCGACGGACGTCGGCTGGGGGACGGCGGCCTGCGGGCCGTGGTGCCGATCGACGTGGCGCGGCGGATCCCGGCGGAACTAGTGGTGGCGGTGGACGTGGGCCCCGGGTTCGACGAGCCGCCGGCTGCCAAGCAAGCTCCGATCCCGCCGCTGGTGCGGGCGCACGGCGAAGCGATCCGTGTCATGATGGCGGCACAGACGGAGCGCGCCATCGCTGATTGGCCCAAAGATGCGCCCCGGCTCGTAATGGTACGCGCGGTGGCGGAGCGGGAAGCGACGTTCGCGGTGGACGGTGCCGAGCGCTATCTCGAGGCGGGGTACCGGAAGACCCGCGCTGCGCTCGCCTAGGCCGCCCGGTAGCGCGGCAGCGTTCGGCGCACCGCACCCGGCAGGATGCGAAGCAGGGCTGCCTCCACCGCGGCTTCGCGGCTTCGGTACCACACGCCGGCCGCGATGATCGCAATGCCCAGCGCGGTCAGCGCCGCGGGGAAGAGCAAGGACTTCCTGAACACGTCGAATGCCAGGTGGCCGAGGTATGAGTACACGCCGATCGCCCCGAACACCATGAAGGTCTTGCGCTGCAGCAGCACCGCCACGAGCATGAGTCCGACGTTTATGAGGCAGTACCCGACGCTCCCCACCCCGTCATAGGTTAGCGCACCCCAGAACGCGACCAGACCAAACAAGTACAGCCAGAAGGCGTAGTCCTGGTCCGTACGGCGGTCGAGCAGATAGGTGACGCCAAGCACGGTGGCGCCGAACAGCAGCGTGATGAGCTGCTTCTGCTCGAATGCGACGGGGTCGTGCGACCCGATGAGCAGGGCGGCCAGATCGAGCGACAGAAACCACAACGCGAAGGCCAGCGGGAAGGTGAGGAACGGGAACGGCCGCAGCTTCAGAGCCACGGCGGCCGCTACAATCGTGGCCGCCTCCATGGCGACCCAGCTGCCGCTGATTTGCGGGTAATACTCTTGATAGCTCGACCGCGCTTCCCGTGGCCACCATCCCAGCGCGTATTGGATCCCGAACACCGCGAGCGGCGTCATCCAGACCGCGAGGGTGAACAGCAGTCCGCCGGGCTCCCGGAGACCAGGCTTGCGCCACACGGACTCCCCGGCCACGGTGAACGCGGCCGCGTACGCGACGGCGATGACCGTGAGCACCCAGCCGCCGTAGCGCGCCCACGCCTCATTCATGAACCACCCCAGTGCGGACATCACGACGAGCGCACCGAGGTAATAAGCGGTGTGAGTGAGATCGAAGCGGGGCCGCTCGGCGCCCGCGCCCGCGCCCGCGAGGTGAGTGGCGATGCGCTCGGCGGTGCCGGCGTCGATCACCCCAGCCGCGACCAGATCCTTCAGCTCGCGTTCCGTGATTGGCATGGCAACCCCCCAAACATGAACATAGCTGATACATTACGCGCCATGCTCGCTCGCGAAATCATGATCCCGGAGCCGTACGTGGCCGCCGCCGGCGCCACCAGCGCCGAGGTGGCGTTGTTGATGCGCGCCAAAGACATCTCGGTCGTGCCGGTGGTGGACAATCCCAAGGATCGGCGCTACCTAGGCACGATCTCCGATCGCGACATCGTCATGGACTGTGTGGCGGCAGGGCACGACCCGAAGACGTGCAAGGTGCAGACGCATGCGCGCCAGGATACGGTGGTGGTGACGCTCGATACCGAGCTCGAGGGATACAGGATCGAGCGGCTCGATGAAAAGGACACGCATATCCGCTCGACGATCGTCGTGGTGGACGGAAACAAACGGGTAGTGGGGTTTATTCCGCATCCGGAGTTCATACAGGGCATTGTTATAGTGCGAGAGTAGGTCTGAGACGGACAGTAAGACGCGTAGGCGCGCAGGCGCGTAGCGGTAATGAGGGGTTAGGGGGTAGGGTGGCGCATCGCCGTGTCTCCCACTTTGCGCAAGAGACCCCAAAGAGTCTTCGCAGTTTCAGTCGCTATCGCATCCAAGCGGGAATAATCCGCAGCATCGATGTACTCCAGGTCCTTCGCAAGCTCGAGAGCGCTTTCGACTTCGGCGAGCGATCCTCGGGCTACGTCCAGAAAGCGACGAAATTCCTTTGAGCCCTTCCTCGCGCTCCCTTCGGCGATATTGAGCGGGACGCTGCTGGACGCGCGGAGCAGTTGCTCAGCCAGGACCTTCTGATCGGCATCGGGAAAGCGCTTCGCCGCGCGGGCGCACTCGATCGCGAGTCGCTGCGCGTGCTGCCAGACCTTCAGGGTTCGAAAGGGGGCCATGCGGGCCACGATAATACCTGAGAACATCCCTAGTAGTATCTTTTTTCCGCGCTCCGGTGCCAACTATTTCCTACCCCCTGCCACCCGCCACGCGTCTACGCGCCTGTGCGTCTTACTCTCCACTTCGCGCCTAGTAGATTTTACCCTGTGCCCCGAAAGTATTTCACCCTCGCCGAAGCCAATCGGACGCTCCCCTTGGTGAAGCGGATCGTGACCGACTTGATCGCTCTCCATCCCCAGTGGCGCGATCTGGTGGCGCAGTACGAGCTCGTCGCCGCGCAGGCCCGACCCGAATGGGGCGAGTCGACCGAGCAACTCGCGCTGCGCGGCCGCATCGACGACATCGCGCGCCACATCAACGATTTCCTGCTCGAGCTCGAGCAGATCGGCTGCGTGTTCAAGGGATTCGACCCGGGATTGGTCGACTTTTACGGCAAGCTCGACGGGAAGGAAATATTCTGGTGCTGGAAACAGGGCGAGGACAGGATAGACCATTGGCATGAACTCGAAACCGGTTATGCGGGCCGGCAGCCGGTACCGGAGGTCGTAAGAGGCTGAGGCGGAGAGTAAGGCGCATAACAATCCACTACGCGCCTGTGCGCCTACGCGCCTTACTACGCAACTTCGCATCTAGGAAAGGACTCCCGCATGCGTGGGTTTTGGCTACTGGTGCATGTATTGGGTTTTACCCTTTGGTTGGGGGGCGGCATCGCTACCATGGTCGCCGGCGTGTCGGCCAAGGGTTTTGCGCCGGCCGAACGGCTGGCGGCCTACAAACTCATCGGGGCGATTCAGCGGATTCTCGTGGGCCCGGGGGCCATGGCCGTGCTGCTCTCGGGGCTCGTCCTCGCCATGCCGTACATGAAGCAGGGCGCGGTGCCGGGCTGGATGGGCGTGATGATGATCGCGGGGATCCTGGGCGCGCTCGGCGCCGTGACGATCAGCGTGCCGACGGCGGCGAAGCTGGCGCGGCTCGAGGTGGATGCGCGGGGCGGACTGCCGGAAGCGTTTCAGGGGCTCCGCAAACGCCAGATCCTCGCCGCGACGATCGCGGGGGGATTCGGGCTGATCGCGATGTTTGCGGTGACTCTAGGAAAGTGGTAGAAAAGCCGGGAAACGGGAAAGGGGAAACGGGAAACGTGAGTGGCGTCTGAGTCACCTTTCCCGTTTCTCGTTTCCCGTTTCCCGACTCAGTCGAACGATACGCGCCCGCACGTCCCTCACCGCCGGTTGCAGTTCCGGGTCCGCGTCTTTCCACAGTTCCACGAACCGGGTGTAATAGTCTCGCGCCCGCGTCGTATCGCCCCGCTCCTGGTACAGCTCGCCGAGCCGGCGGTAGGTCGGCCCCAGCGTGGCGCTCTCCTCGAGCGCGCGGGTGTAGCCGGGCGTGGTGACGGCGCGCTCGTACACGGCGAGGGCGGAGTCACGGTCGCCGGCCCGCTCGTAGGCGCGGGCCAACAGGTACAACCCGCATACCGCGCAGCTATCCTCGTCGTACCAGGCCCGATACCACTTGATCGCGTCCTGGACTCGCCCCTCCGCGAACGCGATCTCGGCCACGGCGCCGTGGCGGAACGGCTGGCTGCGCCGGACGGCTTCGGGAAGCGCAGCCTCGTACTCGGCAAGGAGCTGCCTGGCACGGTCCGGCCGGCCTAGGTGGGCGTAAAGCCAAGCGAGTCCGACGTACGGCCGGTCCGCGGCGGGAATGGAGGCGAGGGGGTGCCGGCGCAGCGCCCCTTCCACCTCGCGCCGCGCGGCATCGGGTGAGTTGTGGTAATGCACGTCGATCACCGCGAGCTCGATCGCGTCTCCGAGGTATTTGCCCGGA
>DASPXD010000014.1:0-16359 GCA_035637435.1 Gemmatimonadales bacterium | reverse complement strand
CGTGATGCGGCATCATCAGCTCGGTGAGGACGGATTCCGACTCGCGGGGATGACGGCCGGGGGCGCCCGGTGGGCGGGGGGGGGGGCCCTTCGTCATCAGTAATCCACCGGTCTGAGGTAGAACTCGCCGATGGCGGTCTGGGACAGCACGGCGACCGTGGGGAGCCTGCGCTTCCAGTGCGTCGAATCGAGACGCTTCCGCACGATCTCCACCTCTTCCTTAATAAAGCCCTTCGGCTCCTCTCCTCTGATCAAGTGGAATAAGATCCTATCCGCCTTCAGATAAGACACCCCCAGGTCTCCTTCGTCCGTCTGCCCCTTGATCAGGTCGGCGGTCGCCGGTTTGCCGACGATCTCCTCAGGTACTCCGACATGCCGCGCGAGCGCCCAGACCTGGGTCTTGAAGAGATCGCCCAGCGGGTTAACAGGAGGCGCGTCGTCGCCGTGCCAGGTGAAGTAGCCGAGCAGCCGCTCCGATTTGTTGCTCGTGCCGAGCGGCAGCGCCTTGTGCTTGGCTGAAAGATCGAACAGCACGATCATCCGCTCGCGCGCCATCACGTTGCCGAGCCGGTGCGGATCGGCGTCGCCGACCTGCCTCAGGTAGCCATCGACGGCGTCGGAGATGTCGATCGTGAGCGCGGGGATGCCCAGCTTGTCGATGACCAGCTGCGCGTGCTCGAGGCTCTCGGGGCTGGACGTGCGATAGGGCAGGCGCACGCCGATCACGTTCTCTTTGCCGAGTGCCTCCGCCGCCAGGAACGCCGTGAGCGCGGAATCCACGCCGCCGGACAGGCCGACGATGCCCTTCTGGAAATCTCGCCGGCGCACGACCTCGTCCTTCAAAAAACTCACCAACCACCGCCGGGTGAGCTCGGGATCGATGGCGAGGGGGTCATCAACCGGCGTCTGCTTCGAGACCACGTCGACGTGCGTCGTGCGTGGTGCGTGGTGCGTGGGTATCCCGTTCGTGGCTGGATCGAACCTGACTTTCTCATTCTGCTTCTGCCCGCTCAGGCTCTTCGTCAGGACCGGGAGCGCGCTCTGCAAGTCCGCCAGCAACGGCGAATCGGACCGCGCCGTCGTCAGCGCATCGAGATCGATGTCCGCGGTGAGCAGCGCTTCTTCGAACAGCGGGCCGCGCGCGATGATGCGTCCCGTCGGGTCGATCACCGCCGACGCGCCGGGAAATCCCTTGCCGCCCTCGAACCCCACGAGGTTCGCGAGGGCGACGAACACGCCATGCTCCTCGGCGATACCCCGCACGATCCGCTCCCAGCGGACCACCGATGCCGGCAGCGTTACGCCCTCGCAGTCTTCATCCTCGCCCAGTCCTCTCGCAGGTGAGGCACTCGGCACGATGAGCAGCTGCGCACCTTCGAGCGCGGCGACCGTGGCGGCGAGCGAATGCCACGCGTCCTCACAGATCAGGATCGCGGCGGTCCCGCCCCAACCGGTCTCGAACGAGCGCACGCCGTCCTGGCCGCGGTCCACGAAACGCTCTTCGTCGAACACGCCGTACGTCGGCAGGAACACCTTGCGATGCACGTGCCGGACTGCGGGCTGCTTTTTCGTGTCGAGCGTGACGTAGAGCGCCGAGTTATAGATGTGATTCTGAAAGCGTTCGTAGAAGCCGACGACGACGTCGATCGCAGGACCCTGGTAGCCGGCGGCGAGATCGCGCGCCAGCGTGCCGGCGGTGACCGCGAGCTCTTTGACGCCTCCCTCGACGAAGTAGCCCGACGTCGCGGTCTCGGGAAAGACGACGAGGTCGGGCTTGGGATCGAGCCGCGCGGCTTGCGTGATGACGGCGCCGATGCGAGCAACGTTCTGAGCGTATTCGCCCTTCGTGGGTCGAAATTGGGACAGGGCGATGCGAACCAGAGACATGACGGTAAAGATACGACGGTAAAGGACGGTAAAAAGACGACGGTAGAAAGCCCTTACCGTCGCTGTTATTACCGTCCCATACCGTCCTTTACCGTCGCAGGGATCACCAGCCAGCTGAGTCCCCACGCCGCGGCAAGGAGTCCCACCGCGATCGCGATCAGCCCCGGCTGCGTAATCGCCGTTGCCGCGAGCAGCGCCAGGTACACCAGAATGAGCGCCGCCGGTGGGATCGGGTAGAGCGGCACGCGAAACGGGGCGTCGGGCTGGCGAGCCCGCAGCGGAAACAGCGCCGCGATCGCGACACTGTCCAGAATCAGCACCAGCCCGATCGCCATCGCCAACAGCTGCACGAACGTGCCCGTCGCGGCTAGCGTCATCGCCACGATTCCCACCGACAACATCGCCTGCGACGGCGTCCCGCCCGCGTTCACGTCGGCGAGCACGCGCGGGCCCAGTCCTTCACGCGACAGCCCGAAGATCACTCGCGGCGTGACGAAGATGTTGCCGTTGAGCGACGCCAGCACGACGAGCAGCGCCAGCACGGTGATCGCCAGATTGCCGTGGGGACCGAAGATCGTGGCGCCGACGTCGCCGGCGACCAGCACCGATGTGGCGAGACGATTGAAGGGCAGGACGTGCAGGAACGCGGCGTTGAGCAGCAGATACAACCCCGTCGTGATCGCGATGCCGAACAAGAACACGCGCGGCAGCGTGCGGCCGGGATCCACGACCTCTTCGGCGATTTTGGCGGCGTCGCCGTACCCGTAGTACGACCAAATCACCGATTGAAACGCGACGGCCAGCGCCCCAAACAGCGCCACCCCCCGAGGCGCGCCGGCCAGCGTCCCGTGCCACCCTTCGCCATGCCCGGCGGCGAATGCCATCACGACGACGGCGCTCAACGCGAGCACCTTCGCGCTCGTCGCCACGTTCTGGACCCACCGTCCCGACGTGACGCCGGTCATGTTGATGGCGACCAGCAGCGCGACCGTGGCGACGCCGATCCACTTGCTCACCCCGTGCGGCCAGCCGGCCAGCCGGCCGATGAATTCGCCCGTCACCACGCCGAGCGCGGCGATCGCGGCCGGGTACATCGCGAACCCCTCGCACCAGCCGACCACGAACCCGATGCGCCGGCCGAACGCCTCGCGCGCGTACACGTACTTGCCGCCCGCCTTGGGATGGCGCGTGGCGAGCTCGGCGAAACACAATGCGCCGGCGAGCGCCAGCACGCCGCCCAGCAGCCAGGCGACGAACGTGAGCCAGGGCCGGCCCAGCTGCCGCGCGACCAATCCCGGCGTGCGGAAAATCCCCGAGCCGATCATGATGCCGACCACCATCGCGAGTCCGTCGAACAGACGGAGCGAGCGCTTGAGAACCGGCGGATTCGGCATGGGGCCATACGGTGGCATTGGAACCACGGACCCGCCAGATGTGGGAACCCATCCCTCAGCGTGGGTATGAGGGTCGATGCGACTTTCGCTCCGCTTCGTCGTTCCGCTGCTCGTCGCCCTCGGCATCTTCGCGTATGCGGCGATCCCGCTGGTGGACAAGCTGATGCTGCGCTGGTTCAGCCGCGATCTCGAGGTGCGCGCCAACCTGATTGCCACCACGGTCGCGGATCCGCTCCATGACCTGATGCAGAGCGGCGACCAGGCCCGCATACAGCGGTTCTTCATGCGGCTGACCCAGGACGAGCGGCTGTTCGCCGTGGCGTTTTGCCCCGCCGATCACGCCGACGCTATCGCGACTCCCACCCTGCCGGCGGAGATCCGCTGCTCCGACCTCGACCGCTTTGCGCAACCATCGGGCGATCTGCTGCAAACCGCGACCGGTCCCGTTTTCGTGTCGGTGCGACCGATCGTTGGGGAGGGGAGGGGGGGCGCGCGGCTCGTGCTGGTGCACGATATGAGCTTCATCGCCCGGCGCAGCCGGGAAACACGGGAATACCTCTTTCTCTTCTTTGTCGGGCTCGGCCTCACCGTCGCGCTCATCACGGTGGTCATCGCGCAACTATCGTGGCGCGGTTGGGTGCAGGGCCTGCGCGCGCTGCTGCGGGGCGAGGGCCTGCTGGCCATGCCCGGCCGGGCCGGCCTGCGTGGGTTCGGCGGCCCGCCGCCCGAGCTGCGGCCCATCGCGCACGACCTGCGCGCGCTGATCGAGGACCTCGACGCCGATCACCGCTCGCGCGATGAGGAGCGCCTCGCGTGGTCGCCCGCCACGTTACGCCAGATCCTGCACCGTGAGCTCCGCGGCCAGGAAGTGATCGTCGTCTCGAACCGCGAACCCTACATCCACATGCGGCGCGCATCCCTGGTCGAGGTGTGGCGTCCGGCGAGCGGCCTCGTCGCCGCACTGGAGCCGATCATGCGCGCCTGCTCCGGGACCTGGATCGCGCATGGCAGTGGCGACGCGGACCATCAAGTCGTGGATGCGCACGATCACGTGGCCGTGCCGCCACCACCGGAAGACCCGCAGTACCAACTCCGCCGCGTGTGGCTCACGCCCGAGGAGGAAGCCGGCTACTACTACGGCTTCGCCAACGAGGGGATCTGGCCGCTGTGCCACATCGCGCACGTCCGCCCGATCTTTCGGACGAGCGACTGGGAGCAGTACGTCAACGTGAACGGCAAGTTCGCGCAGACCGTCGAGCACGAATCGAGCTCCCCCAATCCCATCGTGCTGGTGCAGGACTATCACCTCGCGCTGCTGCCGCGCATGATCCGCGAGGCGCTCCCCGCGGCCACGATCATCTCCTTCTGGCACATCCCCTGGCCCAATCCCGAGGCCTTCGCCATTTGCCCCTGGCGCGAGGAGCTGCTCGACGGGATGCTCGGCAGCACGATCCTCGGCTTCCACACGCAATTTCACGTCAACAATTTCGTCGATACCGTCGACCGTTTCCTCGAGGCGCGAGTGGATCGCGAGACCTTCTCCGTGTCCTACCGTGGCAAGGCGACGTCCGTCAAGCGCTATCCCATCTCGATTGAATGGCCGCCGTCGCCGGAGCTGCTCGCCAAGCCGGTCGAGCAGTGTCGCACCGAGATCCGCCAGCGCCACAACTTGCCGCCCGAGCACGCGGTCGGCATCGGGGTGGACCGGTTGGACTACACCAAGGGGATCGAGGAACGGATGCGCGCCGTGGAGCGGCTGCTCGAGCTCGACGACCAATGGATCGGCCGATTCTCGTTCATCCAGATCGCGGCGCCCACGCGCGTGCGCATCGACGAATACCGCGCCTACGAGGCGCGCGTGCGCGAGCTCGCGACCCGCATCAACCAGCGCTTCCCGGAAGCGATCCATCCGCCCATCATCCTCAAGGTCGAGCATCACCAGCCCGACGAGATCTTCGAGTACTACCGCGGCGCCGACGTCTGCGTGGTCACGAGCCTGCACGACGGCATGAACCTGGTCGCCAAGGAATTCGTGGCCGCGCGCGATGATGGGCGCGGCGTCCTGGTCCTGAGCAGCTTTACCGGTGCCGCGCGCGAGCTGCCGGAGGCTCTGATCGTCAACCCCTACGACACCGACGAATGCGCCGCGGCGCTGCAGGTCGCCCTCACGATGCCCGGCACGGAGCAACGCACGCGCATGCGACTGATGCGCGGCCTGCTGCAGGACTTCAACGTGTTTCGGTGGGCGGGCCGGATGCTCATGGATGCCGCCAGCACACGGCGGCGCGGCCGTGTGCCAGAATTCGTGGTCCCGCGGGCCGGCGAGCTGCGCCCCAGCGTGGCGGCGAGCGCGGGCAGGCGGCGGTGACCCCCCTCCCCCCGGCACCCCGCTGTGAGTGGGCGTACTTCTTCGACGTGGACGGCACGCTCGTCGACTTCGCTGATACGCCCGCCGCCGTTCGGGTCTCCGAAGCCCTGCTCCAGCTGCTCGAAGACCTCTATCAATGCTCGGAGGGGGCGCTCGCCATCATGAGCGGGCGATCTATCGCCGAGATCGACTGCTTCTTTCCCGGCGTGCAGTTGCCGGCCGCCGGCCAGCACGGCGCGGAGCGGCGCGACGCGGCGGGACGGACCTCGCGCCACGAGCCCGTCCCTGACCTCGCACCCGCGAGGGCGAGGCTGGCCGAGGCCATCGCTGATAAACCGGGGCTGCTGCTCGAGGACAAGGGGCTGTCGCTCGCCTTGCATTACCGCCGCACCCCCGGGCTGGCGGGCTTCGTGTACCAAACGATGGAGGCGCTGATGCACGAAGTGGGTAGCGGGGGGGAGTACTGCGTGCAGACCGGCAAGAGCGTCGTGGAGCTGAAGCCGGCCGGGAAAGACAAGGGACTCGCGGTGCTCGAGTTCATGCGCGAACCGCCCTTTGCCGGCCGGACGCCGGTGTTCGTCGGCGACGACGCGAGCGACGAATTCGGATTTGTGACCGTCAACCAGCTGGGTGGACACTCGATCAAGGTGGGTGCGGGGAACACGATGGCGCGGTGGCGGCTCGAAAACGTGGAGGCGGTGCAACACTGGCTACGCTCGATCTCGCGCTGATCGGCAACGGGACCATCGGGGCCCTGGTTGATCCCGCCGGCGAGATCACCTGGGCCTGTTTCCCGCGGTTCGACGGCGATCCGATGTTCTGCTCGCTGCTCAAAGCGCGCACGGGACAGCCGGACGAGGTCGGATTCTTCGCGGTGGAGCTGCTCGATGTCGTGAAAACCGAGCAGCGCTACCTGCACAACACGCCGGTCGTCGTCACGCGCATGACGGACTCGGCGGGCGGCGCGGTCGAGATCACCGATTTCGCGCCGCGCTTCCAGCACCACGGCCGGATTTTCTGCCCGATGATGATCGTGCGGCGCGTGCAGCGGCTCGCGGGCCATCCGCGCATCCGCGTGCGCTGCCGGCCGGCGCAGAACCACGGACAACCGCTCAGCGCGATCACGCACGGCAGCAATCACGTCCGCTACGTCGGCAACAACATCGTGCTGCGCCTCACGACCGACGCCGCCGTCACGGCGGTGCTCGAGGAGAACACATTCTTTCTCGATGATGCCGTCACGCTGGTGCTTGGCCCCGACGAAACGCTGCAGGATCGCGCGGACGACGTCGGCAAGCGCTTCGTGTCCGAGACGACGGCGTACTGGCGGGAATGGGTGCGCTCGCTCGCGATTCCGTTCGAGTGGCAGGACGCCGTGATTCGCGCGGGGATCACGCTGAAGCTGAACGTGTTCGAGGATACCGGTGCCATCATCGCCGCGCTGACGACGTCGATCCCCGAAGCGGCGGACTCGAACCGCACGTGGGACTACCGCTACTGCTGGCTGCGCGATGCCTACTTCGTCGTGAACGCGCTGAACCGCCTCGGCGCCACGCAGACGATGGAGCGCTACCTCAGCTTCATTCTCAACGTCGTGGCCGAGGGGGAAGACGCCGACCGGCGGCTCGCTCCCGTGTACACGCTCACCGGCCAGCACCTGCCGCCCGAGCGCCTCATCGAGTCACTGCCGGGCTACCGCGGCATCGGACCGGTGCGCGTCGGCAATCAGGCGTCCGAGCAGGCGCAGCACGACGTGTACGGCTCTTCGATTCTCGCCGCCACGCACGTCTTCTACGACCGCCGGCTCGTCCACCAGGGCGACGAGTCGCTGTTCCGGCGCCTCGAGCCCCTGGGCGAGCGCTGCGCCAAGCTGTTCGACCAACCGGACGCCGGGCTGTGGGAGCTGCGGGGTCGCACGCAGGTACACACGTTTTCCGCGGTGATGTGCTGGGTCGGCTGCGAGCGGCTGGGACGCATTGCCAGGCAGCTGGGGCTTGCCGATCGCGCGGCGTACTGGTGTGATCGCGCGCGCGCCATGCACGAGGTCATTCGGGCGCGAGCCTGGAACCCGAAGCTCGGTACATTCGTCGCCACGTTCGACGGCGATACGCTCGACGCCAGCCTGCTGCAGTTGAACGAGCTGTTCTTCGTCGCGGATGACGATCCGCGCTTCGTCGCAACCGTCCGCGCCATCGGGAAGCAGCTCAAGCGGGGCGACTTCGTGTTCCGCTACACGACGCCGGACGATTTTGGCACACCGGCGAACGCGTTTCTGGTCTGCACCTTCTGGTACATCAACGCGCTCACGGCGATCGGCGACCGCGATGAAGCGCGCCGCATGTTCGAGTACGTGCTGGCGTGCCGCAACCGGCATGGACTACTCGCTGAGCACATCGATCCGAAAACCAGAGAACAGTGGGGCAACTTTGTGCAGACCTACAGTATGGTAGGCTTGATTAGCTCAGCAATTCGGTTGTCGCAAAGGTGGGATCAGGCGTTTTGAAAGGCCCGGACATGCAAATACCCGCGTTTTCTTACCATCGATCGGCCTTTCCGGCATCAGGGATGAACAGCGGGCCTCCAAACCGGGTTGTCCCAAACCTTCCAATCAACGTTTGTGCGTCCGGGGACACAAAGAAATCGGCGACTGCTCGTGCGCCCGCTGCCGCATGCGGGACTTCCATCACATGGTAGACGTTGTAGAACAGCGTATCCCCTTCGACGAGCGGGGCGAGCTGGAGCTTGTCCCGCCAGGTGAGATACGTCGGCCGGTCGCTGATCGTGTAGGCCTGTTTTTGATCGGCCATTTGCAGCGTCGCCCCCATGCCCTGCCCCGCCTCGATGTACCAACCTCCGGGTGCCGGAGAGAGGGGGGGGGGCGTCATGCCCGCGAGCCGCCACAGTTTGAGCTCGAAGAGGTGAGTGCCCGAGCGATCCCCACGCGAGACAAATGGCGCGTGCGCGGACGCGATGGCGCGGATCGCGGCAACCGCATCATGGCCCCCACCGACCTTCGCCGGATCATCCACCGGCCCGACCAGTAGAAAAACGTCGTGCATCACCAGCCGCCGGTTCACGAAAATACCGGAGTCCACGAGGGCACGCTCGAGCTCCGGCGCGTGGACCAGCACGACCTCCGCGTCGCCGCGGCGCGCCATCTCGAGTGCCAGCCCTGTCCCGGCCGCGACAACTCTCACTTTGTAGCCGCTCCTCGCCTCAAACAGAGGCAGCAGGGAATCCAGCAACCCTGCGTCACGCGGGGAGGTCGTGGTCGCCAACACGACATCGCGTTGCTGGGGAGGAGCGGTACATGACAAGAAAAGCGCGGAAATGCAAAAACTAGACGCACCGACGCAGCAGCGGGCCACCGTCTTGAGGCGTGAGGACAATCCCGAAAACCAAAACCTGCCTAGTTGTTGCATGTCCGCGCTTGTGCCGGCATTGCACAGAGCGCTAGGACGACGCCGTTCGTCCACCCAAAACCGTCCTGGGTGGGATATTCACCGCCCCCAGCCCTTTTGCCGAGATTAAGGACGTCGTACTTCTCCATCATGCGTCCCGTCGCGCGATACGTGCGCTGGATCAGATTGAGCCAGCGGCTCGACGCTTGGTCGGCGAGATCGGCGCGTCCATAGCGGCGCACCCCCTCGATCGTGAGCCACTCGAGCGGCGGCCAGCCGTTGGGTGCGTCCCACTGCTGGCCCGACGCGAAGTTCGTGGTGACGAAGCCGCCGGGCTTCAGAAACTGTTGTTCCAGCCGGTCGGCGACGTGCTTCCCCTGATCGGCCGTGGCAATGCCGAAATACAGCGGCGCGGCCGCTGCAAGAGTTGGACGATCGGTGACCAGGTCGCCCGTGCGCCAGCGCCGGTCGAAGAAGAATCCCACGTTGGGTTCGTACATCGCGAGGATCGCCTGCCGGCGGGCATCGGCCTGACGATTGAACCGGCGGGCAAGCGCATCATCCCCTGGGCCATGTCGGAACGACCGCAAGGCGGCGATGGTGCGCTCGGCATTATAAAGGAGGCTGTTGAGATCCACGGGAATCAACTCCGTCGTCTCGAGCGTGCGCAGGTCCTTGGGGTCACGCATCCAGCGGCTCGAGAAGTCCCAACCGCTCTCGGCGGTCGCCCGGGCATTGCGATAGAAGGCGGCGCGAAGCGATTCCGGCACCGTCTTGCCGATCTCGACGTCGGGCCGGAACGATTCGGGCCGCGGCTCCTCCGAGTCGTCCCAGTAGCGATTCAGCACCACCCCCTCGGGCATGCGCACCGCGCGGCGGTAGACCTGCCCCGGCTGCAGGCGTTCCGCGCCGTCCATCCAGAAGGCGTACTCTTGCTCGAGCGCATCGAGGTAGGCCAGGGCATGCGTCGTATCGGTGGCGCCGGCGTACAGCCCGACCATCGCGGCGAAATACGGCGGCTGGCTGCGCGTGAGATAGTAGCTGCGGTTGCCGTTGGGGATGTGACCGACGGTCGTGATGAGATGCGCGAAGTTGTCGAGCATGTTCTTCACGAGATCGGTGCGCCCGCTGTGCGCCAACCCCTGCATCGTGAAGTAGGTGTCCCAGTAATAGATCTCGCGGAAACGGCCGCCGGGAACGACGTAGGGCTGAGGCAGCGGGATCAGGGACGAGCGCGCGTCCACGCTGTCGGGCGGTCTCGTGAGCACGGCCCACAGCCCGTTGACGTGGTCGACCATGCTCTGCGACGCCACACTGTGGTATCCGTTTCCCGCCGGCTGCGGCAGCACGAAGTTCTGATCGACGAACGCCCGCAGCACGAAACCGCTCGTGCGTCGAGCAGAATCGTAGCGCGCCTCGATCGCGGCAGGAGCCGAGCGGGGTCGAGCGTCCACGAATTCTTTTGAGTCCGGAAAAATGCCGGCGAGTTGGACGTCGGAGAACAACGATCCGAGGTCGTGGGCGGGGTCGTATGACGGTCGGACGGCCGGACGGCCCGCCGGCCTGCAAGCACCCAAAAGCAACAGCGCGGCAATGCAAAGACTAGACGCACCGACGCACCGCGGTGCACCGTCCACGGTCATCGGGACAACCCGCGCAAGGGTGGTCCCGTTGACGGATGACTCAAACCCGCGGTGCGTCGGTGCGTCTAGCTCTTGCATGTCCCCGCCTTTGTTACGCAAAGACAATCCACAGCACACCGAGCAGGATCGCGAGCAGCACCGACAGCCCGACCTCGAATTTCCTCTCGTCCTTCGTCTCACCCTCCGTAACGCCGGCCACATAGGTGAGCCCCGCGGTTTTCTCCAGGGGGGGCGGCGGCGTCATCATGCTCACGATGAACAGCACGAACGTACAGATCACGAACAACAGCACGGCATAGTGGAGGAAATTGATGGTCGCGATCCAATGCCACAGCGTGCCGGGCTCGAGACCACCGCCCGAGGCTTTGTTCGTGAGCTCGAGGATGAGACGCAAGAGACCGAGTACGAGTCCGGTAATCAGCGATGCGATCGCCCCGGAGCCGTTCAGGCGGCGGTAAAACAGGCCCAGCAGGAAGCAGGCCGCGATCGGCGGTGCGATATAGGCCTGGACACTCTGCAAGTAGATGTAGATCTGCGACGAGATGTACTTCATGAACGGAATCCACACCAAGCCCAGCAGCACCATGACTCCCGCGGAAATGCGGCCCACTTGCACGAGCTGCCGCTCGGTGGCCGCGGGGCGCACTTTGCGATAGACGTCCCACGTCAGCAGCGTGGAGCACGCGTTGAAGGCGGAGGCCAGCGAGCTCATCAGCGCCGCGAGCATTCCCGCGAGCACCAGACCTTTGATCCCGTCCGGCAAGAGCCGCGTCACCAGCGTGGGATACGCGGAATCGGGGTTGTTGTGGATTTCGGGGAACAGTGCCAGGGCCACGATGCCGGGCAACACGAAAATGAAGACGGGAAGAATCTTGAGATACCCGGCGAAGATCGTTCCCGTGCGCGCCTCCTTGATGTTCTTCGCGGCGAGCACGCGCTGCACGATGTGCTGGTCGGTACACCAGTACCATATGCCGAGGATCGGCGCGCCGAAGACGATTCCCGTCCAGGGAAAGTCGGGGTGACTCGAGGGCTTCCACATCGAGAAGAATCCCGCCGGGACCTTGGCTGCGAGCCCCGCGAACCCGCCGACGCGTGACAGCCCGATCGCCATGAGCGTGATGGAGCCGAGGATCAGGACGATCGCCTGCAGCACCTCGGTGTAGACCACGGCGCGCAGTCCGCCGAAGATGGTGTACAGTCCGGTGACGACGATGAGGACGATGGCCGCAGTATAAAAATTCCACCCCGTGACCGCGCGTATCACGACGCCGCCCGCATACAGCGTCACGCTGATCTTCGTCAGGACGTAGCCGATGACCGACACCCAGGTGAAATACGTCCGCGCTGCCGAGTTGTACCGCTTCTCCAGAAACTCCGGCATCGTGTAGACGCCGCTCTTCAGGTAATACGGAACGAAGAGCCAGCCGAGCAGCATCAGAATGAGACAGGCAAGCCACTCGAAGTGGCCGACCGCGAGCCCGCTCCCCGCACCGGTGCCCGCCAACCCGACCAGGTGCTCGCTGCCGATGTTGGAGGCGAACAGGCTGGCGCCGACCGCGAACCACGCGACGTCCCGGCTCGCCAGGAAGTAGTCGGAGCTCACGTTCTTCTCGCGCAGCGCCGCCCACCACGCGATACCGAACAGAATGATGAAGTAGACCGCGATGAACATCACGTCGAACGCGTGGAGGTTGCTCATTGGGTCGGCCCCGGCCTTGGAGAGTTGAGGAGATATTGAACAGCGAGATCCGTGAGCGTCCACAGCTGCACGTCTGAGCTCGAGCCGTAGCGCATGGGGCGCAGGGCTCCTGCTGCGATCTTGTAACTCCACAACTCGGCGTACTGCAACCCGGAGGCGGCGACTGCGCTACGCACCGAATCGATCGCGCCCGGGCGATTCCGCCGCGCGAGCGCCGCGAGCAGAATGTTCACGTCGCGGCCCCACACGACTTTGGGTGAGTGATAAAGGTCGCGCTCGAACATCTGCCACACGTCCGGCGGCGCATACGCATCGTTCGCGGTCACCGGCCCCAACCCATCGATGAACAGACCAACCGGATAGGGCAACAGGAACGGTCGCAACAGCTCGCGCTCACGCTCCGCGCCGAGGTCTTCGAGCAGCAGCCACATGGCGGGATCGGTGCTCATGACCGGAATGGGGAGTCCCGCGCTGTCGAGCGAAACCGCGAGAAAGCGGAGCGTATCTCGCAACGCGTCGCCACTGCGGGCTAACATAGCCGCCCATCGGTCGCGCTCTGCCTCAGGGAGCGCCGCCACTCTCACGCCGAGCCGCGCGGCGGCCTCGTCCGGCGACAGCACGACTTCGAAGTGCCGCGCCGTTCCACGCCAAACGTTGGCCGCAACCGCTATCTGCTCCGCGCCGTCGATGCCCGGTTCTTTCAGCGCGCGCAGCGCGCTATCGATCGTCCCAATCGCACGCAAGGCGGCAGGCGCCCACACCACGTTGACGTCGAACGCGAAGCAGCCGCCCGCATAGCCGACCCGGCTATCGCGCCAGCTCCCCGGATGGCACCAGCCATCCGCATCGCGCTTGAAGCTGACGAGGTTCGTCGCGACGGGATCGCGCGCGTAGGGCGCGGCCTGCGCCGCCACGTACGCGAGATTCTTGCGCAGCGCGGCGCCCCACCGTCGCACGAACGCCTGCTTGCGTGTGTTGGAGACTCGAGCGTTGGCGAAATAGCGACCGGCGACGACGGGCAGCTGGAAATCGTCGTCCACCATCCAATAGTTCTCGCGCGTCGCGTCAAGATTGTGGAGCAGCGTCGTGTCGCCCGTGCGCAGAAACTCGGCGCCATTCTCTCGAATCGCCTGACCGCCCAGCGCTTCTTCATGACTCACTTCGCCATCGGGCGCGAGCTTGGCGAGCGCCGCGCCCAGCACGAACTCCGCCATCGTGTCGGACCAGACGGGCTCCATGAGCAGCGCCGTCATCAGCATGTCGCGGCCAAAGTAGGTCGCGTACGTGGGCAGGCCGGCCATCAGCTTTTGTTTGGAGCTGAGCAGCTCGAAGCCGCGGAGCTCGCGCTCCAGGCGCTGTGATTTGGCGGAATCGGCGAAACGGCGGAATTGGGTATTGAAGATCTGCGTGCGGGTCAGAGGATTCAGCGCCGGGCCATCGGTCACGATCTCCGCGCTGAACGTCACCGCTGTCGTCCCGAGGGGCCGGATCGTCAGGACACCGTTGGCGAGCCTGGCGCGAGTGGTGCGCCCGTCGCCGCGCAGCGTCAGCGCGAGGTGGTGCTTCCCATCGAGACTGGGCTGCGACGCCCGCAGCGTCCAGCCTCGCGGATCACTGCTGAGTCGCACACTCGGCGTGAGACGTTCGGTGTACCGTGGGCCCAGGCGCTCGGCGAGCTGCGCCATCTCGGGCACCACGAACGTCGCTGCGTCAATCGCATCGCGGACTCGACCGGCATACCCAAAGTCGCGCTCGACACGCATCGAGCCGAGCAGGAGCTGGCCTATCTGAATTGACCGCCCAGCCTGCACCGTCAGCCAGTAGCGTAAGCTGCGCCGACCGCCGCTACTCCACACCTGCGCCGGCCCTGCATCAAATGCGACCGCCGCGACCGCCCCGACCGCCGCCGTCGCCTCTTGACCGCCAGAAGGCCTTACCGTGAACCCAATGCTCTCATTCAGCGCGTCGGCCCACAGATGCACTACCCGGCCAGTCTTCGCGTCGTGATAGATCTCGACGGAGTTGCCGCGCGAGTCGCGGTACACACGCGCCGTGTAGCCTTCGTACGCTGCGGAGTCATCGAGGCCGCGGGTGGGGAATTCAAGCACGGGAGGCGCTTCCCGCTGGGATGCAGTTTGAATCGCGAGCAGCATAACCCAAAGCATGGGCCTAGATACTCCGCCCGCCGACCACCCTTGACAAGGGCCAAACCCGGCGGCATTTCGGAAGCATCAACCGTCATTCCGTTGGTCAGGCGACCCCGCCCGCGGAGGTAACATCGATGCGTCTCGTTCGACATGTAGTTCCCATCCTCGCGTTCCTGTGCGTCACGGCCATCCCTCTTGCCGCGCAAGGCAACGGCGCGATCAGAGGAGAGGTCAGGGACAGCGTAACCAAGCAGGCCCTCGCAGGCGTCATCATCCGGATCCAAGGCACACAACGTGAGACCCAGACGGCACCGGACGGGAGCTACTCGTTCGCCGACGTCTCGTCTGGCACGATCGTGCTGCGCGCGACGCGCATCGGCTTCGGACCGCAGCAGGTCTCCGTCACGGTAACTGAGGGCGGGTCGGCCGAAGCGCAGTTCGCGCTGGCGCCCCAGGCGTCGATCCTCGACCCCGTCGTGGTGACCGGTTACGGCACGACTCGTCGCGAGGCCATTACGGGCGCGGTGGCGACGGTCGATCCCACCGTCGCGAACGTCGGCGTCATCAGCAATGCGAATCAGATGATTTCGGGCCGCGTGGCCGGCGTGAACATCATTCAGAACAACGGCGAGCCGGGCGCGGGAGCGCAGGTTCGTATTCGCGGCTCGACCTCGATCACCAATAGCGCGAGCAACGACCCGCTGTATGTGATCGACGGCATCCCCGTGTCGAATGACCCGACGCAGGGCGCAGGGTACGGCGTCGGCGGCTCACCCTCGCTACCGCGCAGCCCACTCACCCTGCTCAACCCCGCCGACATCGCTTCGATCACCATCCTCAAAGACGCATCCTCCACGGCGATTTACGGCAGCCGGGGCGCCAACGGCGTCATCCTGATCGAAACGAAGAAGGGCACGGTCGGCAGCTCGTCGATCGAGTATGACGCCTACGCCGCAGCCGCAACGCCTTATCGGCGGCTCGACGTCCTTACGGGGGACGAGTATCGCGCGTTCGTTCAACAACAGGTCGCAATACACAACACGAATCCGTCGCAGGGGCTCGACTCGACCTACATCACCGCACTCGGGACCGCGAATACCGACTGGGCCAAGGCCACGACGCAGACTGGCGTCACCCAGAATCAGAACCTGCGCTTCGCCGGCGGCAGCGACGTGACGCGATACATGGCGTCGTTGAACTACATGAATCAGCAGGGTGTCGCCCTCTCGAGTGGCTTCAAACGCTATCAGGGTCGTCTCAGCGCCACCCACCAGGCCTTCAACAGCCGGCTCCGCCTTGGCTTGAACGTGACGGCCTCACAGACCAACGACGATTACATCGCTTTCGAGAACACCGGCGGCTTTGAAGGCGGGGTATTCGAGAACGTCGCGACGTTCAATCCGACGCGTCCCGTTACCTTCACCGATGCGACCGGCACGCACTTCTACGAGATCGGGGCGGGCTCGCAGTCGGTCCGTAACCCGGTGGCGCTCGAAAAGCAGATCGCCGACTTCGGCACCACGGACCGCACGCTCGGCAACTTGAGCGCGGATTTCGATCTCACCTCCGCGCTGACGGCGCGCATCAACGTGGGCGTCGATCGCTCCAACGGCCTGCGGCAGATCTATCTGCCGCGCTTAAGTCCGGTGGGAGCGCAATTTGGTGGGCTCGCCCAACAGGGTACCTATACCAATCAGTCACGGACGCTGCAGGCGCAGCTCACCTACCGCCATGACTTTGGTGGCGTGCATAGCTTCGACATTGTCGGCGCATACGAATGGACGCAGCTCGACAGGGACTCCGTCATTGCCGAAGCC
>DASPXD010000013.1:0-41103 GCA_035637435.1 Gemmatimonadales bacterium | reverse complement strand
GGGGAAAGCTTCACGCTGAGCGGTCGCGTGGACGCCCGGCGACAGGCGCGCACCAGCTCCGCCAGGCCTCGCGGCTCAGAGCCGAACTCGAGACCACCCGCACTCGTGTTGGGGCATGACGCGTTGACCTCGAACGCGGTGATTCCTTCCAGCGCTGTGAGCCGCTCGATTACCTGCACGTAGTCTGCGACGCTCGCCCCCGCGACGTTCACGATGATGCGCGCCCGGCGCAAGCGTCGCGCCAGCCACGGCAGCTCGTGCTCGGCAACCTGCGCGACGCCCGGATTCGCGAGGCCGACGGCGTTCAGCATGCCGCCACGGAACTCGGCGACCCGCAGCGCGGGATGGCCCTGACGCGGTTCCGGTGTGACGGCCTTCGTGACAATGCCGCCGAGCAGGTCGAGATCGATGACGCGATCGAGCTCCCGGCCGAAGCCGGCGGTCCCAGCAGCAAGCAGAATCGGATTTTGGAAATCGGTCCCGAAGAGATTCACCGCACTCACGGGCGCTCCGGCAGCTTCGGCCGGTCGCGATCGGGTGCGGGACGCGCTCCCCCGGGTGGTGGACGTGGCTGACCGCGCGCTGGACGCGCAGCCCCCCCCCTCAGCGGCGCGCGGTGTTCCGGTTCGTCGAGCCACGGACCCCGAGGACCCGGAATCGGAGCATCAAAGCGCGCTTCGGAGGGAGCGGTCGTGCTCTGCGCAAATTGCACGCCGAGCTCGCGCGCGAGGGAGTCCTCCGCCGCCGCATAGGCGACGCTTGGCTCTCCATGGAACACCCGCGTATAGGGCGACGCGGCGTAGCGCGTGTCCAAGACGTGCGCAATCGAATCACGGCGGTCGGGCAGGAGCGCGAGCGCCGCCACCAGCGCTTTGGGGGCGTAGAGCGAGCCGGTATCTCCGGCAGTCACATCGAGGAAGAGCTGGCCGGCGAGCGCAGGAGCACCCAGCGAATCGCGCGCCAGCTCAGCCATGCGGAAGCGCATGCCCGGCGTCTCGGGAACCGGGATGACGGCGGTGACGAGATCTAGCCAGCGCTTCGCCGCCGCGCCGGCGGCGACGACGCGCTGGAGCCGCGCCAGCTCAGCCGCGACCGGCGGCAGGTCGCTGCGGCTGGTCGCCCGCGCGATCACGACGCGTTGCTGGCCGACGAGCGCCATTCCCGCCTCGGCCGTTTCGACCGGCGCGATGCCGGCGGCCCGACGATACCGCGCCGCTGCCGCGTCGTAGTCAGCGTGCGCGAGACGACGCTCGGCGTCCGCGATCAGCAACTTGGCCTGCTCCGTGGGCGGCAAGCGGACGCGCCCGAGCATGCGATCCAACGCCGCAGACGCCGCGTCGGGTCCGCCGGTCGCGGCCAGCTGGGCGAGAAGATCCATCCGATCGGACTCGAATCGTGAACTGTTGTCGAGCGCGTTGAGCGCGGTCGTCGCGTCGGCCGGTCGCCCGGCCAACAGGTGCGTGCGCACCAGCGCCGGCAGGGCGGCCGGCTCACGCGATCGTTCGAAATGCTTCACGGCACCGTCATAATCGAACTGCTGCACCGCCGCCTCCCCCGCCAGGTACTCGGCGCGCGAGCGGCGGCCGCCATCTTTGGACGCGAGCGGCAGCGCCAGCGCCGCGGCGGCCTGCTGCGGATGGCGTGCGGCGAGCGCGCACTGGGCCGTCGCGAGCTCCACCCGCTCCCGCAGCGCCGGCTCCTTCACACTCGTGTCTGCTCGCGCGATTGGCTCGGCGGCATCCTGGCACGCGCCGGATCGGGCCATCCCCTCGACCTGCAGAACCAGCGCGTCGTCAGCCCAACGGCTGCGTGGATGACGCAGCACGACCGCTTCGGCCTTGGCAGCGGCAAGCGCCCACTGGGCGCGCGCTTCGGAGACTTGCCCACGCTCCTCGAGGTGCCGCGCATCCGAGGCATAATGTTCGGCACTCCACATGGCGTTGTAGTACGCGCAACCCGCCATCGACCAGATCAGGGTCAATGCGCGCCAGCTCCGGCCGGTCATCGCGCCTGCCCGCCTCCGGTCCCCACCGCGAGCTTGCGCTCGAACTCGAGCAGATAGGCGACGATGCCATCGGCGATCGCGGTGGCGATCTTGTGTTGTCCCTGGCTCGAGGCGAGGAACGCGCCGTCGCCAGGGTTCGTGGCGAATCCGGCTTCGACGAGAATCGCGGGCCGGCGCGCCGCTGCCAGCACCAGGAACGGGCCTTGCTGGACGCCGCGGTTTTCACCGGGATGAATCCCCGCCACTTTGCCCTGCACCAGCTCGGCGAGGCGCGCCGACTCGCGGAGATATTCGTTCAGCTGCAAGTCGTGCAGAATGAAGCCGAGCGATCCGCCCCCGTCGAGCCCGGGCGCCGTCTCGAAGCGCAGCGCGGCGTTTTCCATCTGCGCCACGCGCTTCTGGTCTTCGGTCTTGGCGTCGGAGACGAAATATGTCTCCACGCCGTTCACCTGTGTCTGCCGCCGGCCGGCGGGCATCGCATTGACGTGGATGCTGACGAACAGATCACAATCGGCGCGGCAGAACAACGGCCGGTTCGCCAGGTCGATCAGCGTGTCCGTGGCGCGCGTGAGCACGACATTCAGGCCCCGTCGTACCAGCTCGTCGCGCAGCAGCTTGCCGATACCGAGCGTGATGTCCTTTTCCGTCAGGCCGCGCGGAAAGTGCAATCCCGGATTGCCGGGGTCGACCCCGCCGTGCCCCGGATCGACGACGATCGTGTGCAGCAGCCGCAGACCCGTGATCGGATTGGGCGCAGCGATGACGGCCGGCGGGAGGGGCGCGGGGGGCGCGACGGGCGGCGCAGTGCTGGCGATCAGCGGCAGAGACGCAACCGGACGTTCGTCCAGCCGGGCGAGCCACGGGTCCCAGCGGTAGCGGCCCGCGAGCAGGCGCGGCACGTGATCGGTGAGCCAGTGCAGCGGCAGGAAGAGGGTATCCCGGGCGACGTACGGCGCCCCAACCAGCGGATACGCCGCCCCTTCGTAACGCACAAAGGGCGACCCGATATCGAAGTCGAAGCTGTGATCTCCCAACGTCACGTGCGCGGACGACCCGTCCAGTGACACCGTCAACCCGAGGGGCTGAGCGAGCAGGACGGCCGCGACCGCGGCCGCACCCTGTTCATTCATCACGGGAATACTGACCTGGCCGCGCGGCGTGGTAATCAAGACTTGCTGCGGCACCAGGGCGGCGAGGAGCAGGAGAACCGTCATGACCGTCTCCCCTTCACGACTCGTGCCATCTCGCGTTCAGCGACACGCCGCTTCAAGTCCTCACGCTTGTCATGGGCCTTCTTGGCCTTGGCGAGCGCGATCGCGACCTTGGCCAATCCGTCCTTGAAGTAGACTTCGAGCGGCACGACGGTCAGACCCTTCTGCGTCGTCGCGCCCAGCAGCTTGCGGATTTCGCGCTTATGGAGGAGGAGTTTTCGCGAACGGGCCGGCGGCGGATTGTTGTAGCTGCCCGGCCCGTAGTGTGAGATCGTCATGCCTTCGAGCCAGACTTCCCCGTTGCGCACATGGGCGTACGCTTCACTCAAGCTCGCTTTGCGATCACGCAGCGACTTGACCTCGGTGCCACTCAGCACGAGACCCGCCTCCCACGTTTCCAGGAGATGGTAGTCGTGCCGGGCTTTGGGGTTCCTGGCGATGGAGATTTTTTCCACGCTATCGCAGGCAAGATACGCATTGACTTGGGGTTATACAACGATCTAGATTGCCGTTCCTCAAAAATTTCGCCGAAGTGGTGGAACTGGTAGACGCGCTGGCTTCAGGAGCCAGTGGGCGCAAGCCCGTGGGGGTTCGAGTCCCCCCTTCGGCACTCAGTATCTCGGGACCTCCGCATCCACCTCGCGTGACCAGGCGTCGATTCCTCCCGCCAAACTGCGCACGTTCGCGAATCCTGCTCCTTTGAGAATCTCGCGCGCCTGGAGCGAGCGTTGGCCGTGATGGCAATGCGTCACGATCTCTGCATGTCCCGGCAGCTCGACTAGCCGGCGCGGCAGCTCGCGCAGCGGAATCAGCCGGGCACCTTCGATGTAGGCGATCTGCGCCTCGCGCGGTTCGCGGACATCGAGCAGGACCAGATCGGGTTTACTTCCGCGCTCACGTTGCAGCTCCTGCGCGCTGATCTCCACCCCATCCCCCTTCCCTCGTCCCACCTCCCCACAAAATGCTTCGTAGTCGATCAACTCCTTGACGGTTGGATGCTCACCGCAGACCGGGCACTCGGGATCCTTTTCGAGCGCCAACTCTCGGAACTGCATCCGTCGGCCATCGAACAACAGCAGGCGGCCGATCAACGGCTCGCCGAACCCCACGATCAGCTTGATCGCTTCGAGGGCCTGCAGCGATCCGATGATTCCCGGCAGGACGCCGAGCACTCCACCTTCGGCGCACGACGGCACGAGATCGGGCGGGGGCGGCTCGGCGTAGAGGCAGCGATAGCACGGCCCCTGTTTCGCGTAAAACACCGAGACCTGCCCCTCGAACCGGAACACCGAACCGTACACATCGGGCTTGGCCAGCAGCACGCACGCGTCGTTCACGAGGTAGCGCGTGGGAAAGTTGTCGGAACCGTCGACGACGATGTCGAAGTCGCGAAGGATGGTGAGGGCGTTGGCCGATGTCAGACGCTCGGCGAACGTCTGGAGCTGCACATGTGGGTTGATGTCGCGCAGGCGTGCCCGCGCCGATTCCGTTTTCGCGCTGCCGATGCCGGAAGTGCCGTGGAGGATTTGGCGCTGCAGGTTGCTGAGATCGACGAGATCGAAGTCCACCAGTCCCAGCGTTCCCACGCCGACCGCGGCGAGATACAACGCCGCCGGCGATCCCAGCCCGCCCGCGCCGACAAGCAGCACGCGCGCGTCGCGCAGCTTCGCTTGGCCTTCGAGACCTACTTCGGGAAGCGTGAGGTGCCGGGAGTACCGCAGCAGCTCCTCGTGCGACAGCGTCGTCAATGGACTGACGCTACCCCGGCGATCTGATAGACCTGTGGCTCGGCATGCTGGAGGTCGGCCAGGCTCACGCTGGCGAGGACTTCGTTGATGCGCCGCTCGAGCATGCGCCAGACGGGACGAATGCTGCAGGCGGTCGCCGGATCGCAGCGCTCATCGTCCACGCGGTGGAGGTCACAGTTCACCTCGAAGGTCACATGCTCCGACGCTTCGATGACATCTTTCACGCTGACCTCCTGGGCGGGGCGCGCCAGCAGGTACCCGCCGCGGGCGCCACGCACCGATTCGACCAAACCGGCGCGCCGCAGGCGCAGCAAGATCTGTTCGACGTAATCGTGCGGGAGGCGTTCCTGCTCGGACAGCTCGCGGGCGGCGACGGGGCCCTGCCCCGACCGCCGGGCGAGATGAATTGAAACGATCAGGCCGTATTCCGCCCAGGTTGTAACGCGCATGGCCGGAATATGCGAGAGGCGTTATCGGGATTCAATGGGCGGGCTTACGCTGACCCCAGCCTGCAGGAGGAACGCGTTGCGATCGCTCCCGGCATTGCGCTGGAGCCACAGCACCCGGGCGTTGACGTTCCACATCAACGAATGACCGTGGACGATGTCGGCGCCAAGTCCGGCATGCGCGCCCTGACCGATGCCGCGATCGTCGCCGAGTACCGGGAACCCCGCGAGTAAAAACCCGATGTCGAGATACAAGCGCCCCCAGGCGGGATGCAGAGACGGTTCATACGCGGGAGCGAAGAGCACGGCATACGGCTCGCAATTGCTCGGGCAGCCCGTTGTCACGCGCAACGGGGCGTAGTCGATCTGCAGGCCGAGCGAGCCGGCCTTCTTCGTATCGCGCCGGAATCGGACACCGAGCGTTGGGCCTCGCCCTTCCATCGGCCCGCCGACGCGTGCCAGGATCCCGACCGCGGGACCAAGGGTGCCGTTGAGCAATTGCGTCTGGTGTGGCTTCCCAAACGCGAGCGATACGTTGGCCCGGCCCTCCAGCGCCTGAATCGCGCTGTTGGGGACCTGAAAGAAGCGGCCTTCGACGAGGGCGGCGGCCTGCGTGCCGATGTTCAATCGCACGCCGAGACCGAACCCCAGCCCGAATTCGTTGGTCGGCGTGGGCGGGGGAGTTGCGAGTCCGCAGCCGAGCAGCTTGATGTCCTGATCGGTGACGCGCGCCAGCCCGATGGCGGTCGACGCGAAGGGTGCGACGCCCTTGGGTCCTACCGGATAGTAGTTCGACTCCACGCCAACGAACGTCAGCTTGCGCACACAGTTGTCGCTCGACAGATCACCGTACCGGGAAACGGCGACACCAATTTCGCCGTCATCGCCGGAGAGCAACGCGAAGCTGCCGCCAAATGAGGTGAACGAATGACTGCCGCCGGAGCCGTCTTCGATCGAGATCGTCGACACGGTGGGACCGATGCGCGCGCGCCGTTGCGCGTCGGCATTTCCGGCGACTGCGAGCGCGACGAGGACAAGCGTCAGGGTACGCATGAGGAGACTTCTACGGCGTCGCGCCCGCGAGTGCGGTGACTCTGATCACTTCACGAGCAAACCCACCACCAGCCCGGCCGCGTTCATGCGGATCAGCCACGCCCAGCAGGTCGCCATCTGCAGCGGCTTCGCCTTGACGTACCACACGCTGCTGCCGAGCGTCGCGAGACAAATCGTCGGCAACCACAGCACGGTGGCGAACTCCATACCGGCGAGCGGGCCGCCGCCGCTGACCCACAACGCGCCGCGGAACCGGCCGTAGAACCACGCGAACAGCAGGCCGAACACGAGCGACAGCACCGCCGACTTCACCAGCGCCGGGCCCATGAAGCGCTTCATCTCCTCCGGCGTCATCTGCGTGGCAAATGCCGCTCCGGCGGTGTTGAACACCTTGCTCCATACGACCCAGTCCACGAGGTACGCCACGACGCCTGCGATCAATCCGGCGATCCAGTTCATGCGCGCGTCTCCGTTGTGAGAGTCATTGCTTCTTCCGCTCCCCGGGCACGCCCAGCTCCGTCATCGCCCGCAAATCGAGGACTTCGTCGAGCTCCTTTCCTTTCAACAATCCCTTCTCGATCACCAGCTGGCGCACGGTGACATTCTTCGCCACGGCCTCCTTGGCCAACTTCGCGGCTTCGGCGTAGCCAATTTTGGGGGCGAGCGCCGTCACGAGCGCCGGGCTGCGCTCCAGCCAGTGCGCGCTCTGCGCGGCGTCGGCTGCGATGCCCTCGACGCAGCGCTCCGCCAGCACGCGCGTGGCGTTGCTGAGGATCATCATCGACATCAGGATGTTGTGGGCGATGACGGGCATCATGACGTTCAATTCGAGCTGCCCCGCCTCCGCGGCCGTGCTGACGGTGACATCGTTGCCGATCACCTGGAAGCAGACCTGATTCACCATCTCGGGAATGGAAGGATTCACTTTCCCCGGCATGATGCTGGACCCGGGTTGCACCGCGGGAAGCAGAATCTCGGCGAAGCCGGTGCGTGGCCCCGACGCGAGCAGGCGCAAATCGCCGGCGATTTTGCCGAGATCGGCGGCGTACGTCCGCAGGGCGCCCGAAAAGGCCGCAGCATCGCCCAGCGACTGCATCAATTGCACGCGGTCCTTGCCTTCGCGCAGCTCGAGGCCGGTCATCGCGCGGAGATGCTTGACCATGAGCGCCGGGTACTGCGGCTCCGCATTGAGCCCCGTACCCACGGCCGTACCGCCGATGCCGAGATCGCGCAGATCGTCGGCGGCACGCGTGATCCGGTCGCGGTTGCGCTCGACGGTGTGCCCGAACGCAGTGAATTCCTGGCCGAGGCGGATCGGCGTCGCGTCCTGCAGGTGCGTCCGTCCTGATTTCACGATATTGTCGAACGCCTTGCCCTTCGCGAGGAACGCGCGCGCCAGCCGCGTGAGCGACTCCGTGAGCGCCGCCAGCTGCGACAGCGCACCGAGCCGGATGGCGGTGGGAATCACGTCGTTGGTCGACTGCGCCATGTTGACGTGATCGTTCGGATGCACCGGGTTGTAGTCGCCCCGCTTGCCGCCGAGCAGCTCATTGGCGCGGTTGGCGAGCACCTCGTTGCCGTTCATGTTGTGCGACGTGCCCGCGCCGGCCTGATAGGGGTCTACGACGAACTGGTCGCGGTGGCCCCCGGCAAGCACCTCGTCGGCCGCCGCGATGATCGCGTCGGCGAGCTTGCGGTCGAGACGGCCGGTTTCGCGATGGGTGAGCGCGGCGGCTTTCTTGATGAGGATGACGGCGTCGACGAAGGCGGGGAGAGGTCGCAGATTGGAGATGGGGAAGTTTTGCCGTGCCCGTTCGGTCTGGATGCCCCACAGCGCTTCAGTGGGGACCGGCAGCTCCCCGAGGGGATCACGTTCGATACGCGTTTGACCCACCGCCCCTCCGTCGATTCGACCGCCGTCCGTCTGGAGCCAGGAATCGCCCATGGAATCCCGTGAATTGATTCAGCATCTGCCGGACCGCGCCACGTTTCGACCCGACGCCATGACGAAGGTCGACTGTTTCCGATCGCATCGGCTCATCGTCGGGCTCAACTGCCTCGAGCCGGGTCAGGCGCAGGCCGCTCACACCCACGCCGGCGCCGACAAATTCTACGTAGTGCTACGCGGAAAGGCCACTTTCCTCATCGGCGAGCGCGAGGTCCCCGCCGGCCCCGGCGATTTCATTGCCGCGCCCGCGGGCATTCCGCACGGCATCGCGCGCGCCGAGGAGCGCACCATCGTGTTGATGGCGATGGCTCCCGCTCCTAGCGGCGGCGAAACCAGCCGACGGTAAACAGCTCCTTGGCGGCAGCCGCGCCATGCGTGCGCACCAGCAGGTACATGCCGAGCACGGTCAGCAGGATCGTCGTGTAGAACCGCCAGAGCAGCAGCATCGTCACCTGATGCCCGGGCCCGAAGTCTCCCGCGAAGCCCGACAGGAAAGCCACCTCGATGCCGCCCCCACCCGACGGCAGCGGCACCACCAGCGGCGCGTGCAACAGCGCCAACGATCCGAAGAACATGACGCTGAACGGCGGCGCTGCGGGATGGCCCCAGACCAGCGCCGGCAGAATCAACGCACGCGCCGCCAGGCTGACGACGGTCAGCAACGCGCCTCCAAACAACACCCACCACGGCGCCCGGCGCACGTGCGCCAGCGCGACACGCCATTGCCGCCGCGCGCGATGCCGGATCGCGCCAGGCCGCACCAACCGCTGCAGCGTCCAGATGACGAGCAGCGCGACGAGGGCGATCAGCTCGATCCCGAGCAGATCGCGCGCCAGGCTGTGCGTCAGGAAGCGATCCGCCGCCTGACTCCAGTCGGGGACATAGTACGCGACCAGCGCGACCGCCACGACGCCGAACACGGGCCATTCGGCGGCGACCTCAACCCCCAACGCCACCAGCGCCGTGACGACCCGCAACCCGGACCACGTCATGCCGAGGAACCGCGCCGGCTCCCCGCCGAGGCGGTTCGGGGTGAACGTCGAGGCCGCTTCACCGTAGAGGTTCAAACGCAGCGCATCGAGGAACGTCAGGCGCCCACCCGCGGCCGAGCTGGCGAGCTGAATGCGCCCCGCGCGGGCCGCGCAGTCGATCGCGAGCAGCAGGATGGCGAGGAGGTGGCTCAATCAGAACAATCGCCGAGCGGATACAAGAACCCGCAATTCGGACACGGATTCTTGCAGCCCCAGGGCTTCGGCTGTACGTCGGCACCGCAGCGCATGCACCGCGGCCGAGGTTTAGGCGCTTCGGTAGCTGCGGCTGAGGAAGGGATTCGTGCGGCGCTCCCGTCCGATGGTCGTTTCGGGTCCATGTCCGCTGTAAACGATGGTATCGTCGGGGAGCGGGAGCAACTCGCGCTCGATGCTGGCGATCAGTGTTTCGTAGTCGCCGCCTGGGAGGTCCGTTCGTCCAATCGATCCGGCGAACAGCACGTCGCCGGTGAAGACCACGCCATGGCCCACGAAGCAGACGCTTCCGGGAGAGTGCCCGGGCGCGTGGCGCACGTCAAAGCTCAGACCGCCGACCTTCAGTTGCTCGCCGGCAACCAGGGCGCGGTCGGGAGCGGGCTGCTCCTCGGGCGCGGCGAGACCGAACCACGCCGCCTGCTCCGCAACACCGTCATACAGCGGGCGGTCAGCCGGATGCAGGCACACGATCGCCCCCGTCTGACGCGCGACTTCCGCCACGCCGAGCACGTGATCGACGTGCGCGTGAGTGAGCCAGATGGCCACCGGCTGCGCTCCCGCCTGCTCGATCTTATGAAGAATCAGGCCCGCTTCCTGGCCGGGATCGACGATGGCGCACTGGTGCGTCTGCTCGTCGATGACGAGAAAACAGTTCTCGGCGAACATGCCGTTGGGGATGGGGACGATCTTCACTTCTTGCCTTTGCCGTCGCCCTGCTGCTCGCGCAGGGACTTGAGGTACTTCTCGACCGCGATCGCCGCCGTCGTCGCGTCTCCCACGGCCGTCGTGATCTGCCGCGTGACCTGACTCCGCACGTCGCCCGCCGCGAAGAGTCCGGCCATGGAGGTCATCATCCGGTTATCGGTGATCAGGTAGCCACCGGCATCGTGGTCCACGTGCCCTTCGACGAGCTGGGTATTCGGGTTGAACCCCGCGAAGATGAACACACCCCCGACGTCGAGATTGGAGCGCTCGCCCGTCGTGTTGTGCTGGAGCACCGCGTGCGTGACGCCCTTCACGTTGCCCACGATTTCCGGCACGATCGTGTTGCGAATGACCTCGATCTTCGGATTCGCGAACGCCCGCTCCTGCAGGAGCCTGGACGCGCGGAATTCGTCGCGGCGGTGCACCAGGTGCACCTTGCTCGCATAGCGCGTGAGATAGTCGGCTTCTTCGACGGCGGCATCGCCACCGCCCACGACGGCGAGGCGCTCCCCTTTGAAGAAGGCGCCGTCGCATACGGCGCAATACGAGACGCCCTTGCCGGCAAACTCCTTTTCGCCCGGCACGCCGAGCTTGACGGGTGTGCCGCCCGCGGTGAGGATCACGGCCTGACTGCGGTAGACGTTGCCGCGCGCGGTGTGCACGTCGAACCAGCCGCCCGAGTCCTTGCTGATGCGCTCCACGGTATCGGTCACGATCTCGGCGCCGAATTTCTTGGCGTGCTCCGCCATCTTCTGCGCCAGCTCCCACCCCTTGATGCTCTCGAAGCCGATGTAGTCTTCGATCAGATCAGTGTTGAGGAGCTCACCACCGGGCGCGCCACGCTCGATCGTGACGGCCGTGAGCATGCCGCGGCCGGCGTACAACGCGGCACACAGCCCGGCGGGGCCGGCGCCCACAATGACGACGTCGTAAATGAGTGCGTTGCGCTCAGTCATGGGTGTCTGAATTCCAGGCGCGGGGGATCGCCCTCCCCCGCCAGGGTGCGCGCCAACTGCGCGCGAAACCGAACCGTTTCGAATTCAATCTCGGGTCGCTGCGGGCCCGCCAGCTTCGCGAGCGCCGCTGCTCCAACCACGACCGTGCCGTGCCGGTTCCCGCGCGTCCGGTGGAGCAAAGCGGCGGCCGCTTGAATGAGGCCCTGCCAGATCTGCGCTTCGTCTTGCTTAATAATAGAACGCCAGACTGTTTCCAACGCTTCGTGAGCGAGCCAGAACTCGCCGCCATTAAACAGTTCCCGAGCATGTTCGAGGTACCGGCGACGTTCATCGGCGGCCATCGGCTGTCTGCCATCAGCCATCTGCGATCCGCAGCAGGTTAAGGGCACCGTGACAACTGGAGATCGTGCCGACCAACACCTCGGCAGGCGCGCCGCCCGCACCAGCCTGCTCGATGAGTCGATCGCCGGCCCGCACCGCGTCCGCCGCGAACATCCCGACGCCGAAGACTTGGTGCTTGCACACGAACAGCGCGGGCCCTGCTACGGGCCGGCCGGCCGCGCGCAGGCGTTGGGCGAGGTCGCGGACCGAGTCTGCCATCTCCCACGTGCGTGGCGCGCCGATCGCGGGACAGAGGGCGGGCTCGATGCAGTGCGTCGGGCAGATCCAGTCGGCCCACGAGACGTAACGGGTGTGGTCCGATCCCGGTCGGTCGTAGGGAGTCGGGAAATCACCGGGTACGGGCTCGACCGAGACTGCTCGGCTTGGCCATCGTCCGCGCGCTCTGCGTAGCAGCCACTCAAACATGAGATGGGGCATATGCGGAGACGGAACGATCTGATCAGCGCGTGCGTCGTGCGTCGTGCGTGGTGCGTCGGAAAGCCATTCGTCGAAGAACGACGTCCAATCCGTGGTGACGAATCTCCGATCTGAGGCTTCACCCAGGTCGCGCCTGGCCTGGCAATCCGGATTCCGATCCACAACGATGACAGTGCGATACTCGGCTTTGCCGCGCGCTTTGGCTTTCGCGAGCTGCGACGCGTAGAACGTGCCGTAGCAGCCGCCGCCGACCACCACGACGTCCCTCAGCGGATGAGTCTCCCTCCGTCCACGACCAGCACGGTCCCGGTGGCGTAATCGGTGCCGGCCAGGAGAAACCGTACCGCCGCGACGATGTCCGCCGGGGACCCCAGGCGCTCGAGCGGCGTGGTCTCACGAATGTGCTCGCGCGCCTGCTCGTCCCAATCCTCCGGAAGCAGCACCGCCCCCGGGGCGACCGCGTTGACCGCAATATCCGGTGCCAGCGCGCGGGCGAGCGCTTTCGTCAGCATGACGACGCCGGCTTTGCTGACGCAGTGCGGGACATACGCGGGCCAGGGCTCCATCCCCGCGATGTCCGCCATGTTGACGATCTTCCCCTTGGCGCGGCGCAGATGCGGGATGGCACCCTGCGAGACGAAGAACATGGCGCGCAGATTGAGATCGAGCGTCGCATCCCAGCTCTCCGGCGTCACCGCCTCGACCGGCTGGCGCACCATGATGGCCGCAGAATTCACGACGACGTCGAGGCGCTTGAAGGCGCGCGCCGCCTGATCGGCGAGGCCGCGCGCGGCCGCCGCATCGCTCAAGTCGGCCCGCAACAGCTCGGCCCGCCGGCCGGTGCCTCGCACGGCGCGCGCCGTCTCTTCCGCGCCCGCTGCCGATCCGTGGTAGTGGACCGCGACGTCGCAACCGGATTGCGCCAGCCCGATGGCGATCGCCTGGCCGATCCGCTTTCCCGCTCCGGTCACGAGTGCAGCCGCACCTTCGAGCCGCACTAGTACGCCTTCCCCGTGACCGGCACGATCTGCCCCGTAATCCCACTGGCTTCGTCGCTCGCGAGGAACAGCACGGTATTCACCACCTCGTCCAGCTCGACGAGCGGGGTCTTGGTATCCGCCATCTGAGCGACGTTGTCGGCGGTCCGGACCGTGGCAGGCGCCACGGCGTTCACGCGGACATTCGCGTCGCGGTATTCCCGCGCGAGCTCGCGCGTGAGGCCGGCCACCGCCGACTTCGCAGCGCTGTAGGCCGACATGTGCATCAGGGACCGGACGACGGCGATGGACGCAAAGTTGACGATCGCGCCCCCCCCGCTGCCGCGAGACAGCAGCAGCGGCATCGCCGCCTGGCACATGAAGAACGCCGTCTTGAAGTTGACCGCAATCTCGCGGTCGAGAATCTCGGGCTTCACTTCGGTGAACGGGCCGAAGCTGAAGAATCCCCCCGCCACGTTGACGACGATGTCGAGGCCGCCGAAGTGCGACTGCGCCGCGGCGGTTGCCGCGCGCGCGGCATCCGGCTGCGTGAGGTCACCCGCCGACGCTTTGGCGGCAATGCCCTCCGCGGCAAACTCCTTGACGCGATCGGCCAGGCCGACCGCGTTGACGTCCGCCAGTAGCAACTTCGCGCCCGCGCGTCCGAAGCCGCGCGCTACCGCATGGCCGATCTGGCCGACCCGGCCGACGCCCGTGATGAGCGCGACCTTGCCATGCAGATCAGCCGGCACCGACGATGTCGTCCACGGGAGGGGCGCCACGCTGCGCGAATCGGACGGTTCCGTCCCGGCCGATGACGTAGACGGTCCGCTGAATTCCTTTGCCATCGTCCTTCAGCGCGTGGTATGCGCCGGCGATCGACCGCTCGGGATCGGAGAGGAGCGGAAAGTTGAACCGCATCTTCTCGACATAGCTGCGATGGCTGTCGACGCCGGCGGGGTTCACGCCCAGCGGCTGCATCTTGGCGGCAGTGAATTTGGCGATCTCATCGCGCACGGCGGAGAGTTGGCGGTTTCAGCCGGGGGTATTGTTGCCCGGATAGAAGACCAGCGCCACCGGCCCGTGCTTCAACAGGTCGCCGAGCGCGTAGGTCTTGCCGTCGGACGCGGCCGCGTTGAACGCCGGTGCCGTGCTGCCGATCGGTAGCGGTTCACTCATGTCCTTCCTGCCCTCCCCGTTTTCTTCGTTATGAGCTCCAGCCGGTGTTCGAGCTGCTCGAGCCACGTGTCCGGCACGCGCATCCCGCCCAACGGGGCGTGGCTTTCTCCGTACTCGCTCTCGCCGTGCCAGTCGGACCCGCCGCTGATGCCGAGTCCCAGCCGTTCGGCGATCCGCGTGAGCCGCTGCTCGACCGCGGGCGGGTGGCTCGGGTGCCGCACCTCGACGCCATCGAGTCCCTGATCCTGAAAGATGCGGATCTGGGCCTCGGTCCCATGATCACCCAGATGCGCCGCAACGGTGAGTCCGCCGACGTCGTGCACCAGTGCGGTGACCTCGTCGAGCCTGGGCAACGGCTTCTCCACGTAGGCGGGCCGGCCGCGGCCGAGGTAGCGCCGGAAGGCGTCGCCGATGGTGTCGCACACGCCAACGTCGACGAGCGCGCGGGCGACGTGCGGCCGCCCCAACGCCCCCCCCCCTCCTCCCCCGTCGCCGCCCATGAGCTGCGCCTCCACGTCGTCGAGCTCGATCGCGACACCGAGGCCCTGCAGTTTGGCGACGATCTGTTCGCCGCGCCGGCGGCGCGCGGCCCGCGTGTCGCGCAGAAACCCCTGCAGCCGCTCGTTCTGCGGCGGCAGGAACAGCGCGAGCACGTGCAGCTCGCCCCACGGGGCGCGCACGCTGAACTCGCATCCCGGAATCACGCGGACGCCGAGCTTCGCGCCTTCGTGCGCGGCGCCGGCCACGCCGTCGGTGGTGTCGTGATCCGTCAGCGCGATCGCCGCGAGATCGGCGGCGCGCGCCCGGCGCGCGACTTCCGGCGGCTCACACTCGCCGTCGGAGGCCGTCGAATGGCAATGCAGATCAATGTGCGGCGTCATCGGCCTCGGGGGCGGTCCACGCGGGCTGCGACTGGCGGAACAGCTCCAGCAGGTCGCGCTCGGAGAGCTCGGCGAACGCGCGATCGCTGGAGCGAGCGCCGAGCGGCGAGAAATGGGTGACGCGGCGGCGGCGCTGCGGCCCCGTCCCATGCTCGAAGATGAGGCCGAACTGATCCCGGCCATAGACCGTCACGCGGCCGGAGGGATACACCTCCCAGCGCTCGCCCTCTACTGTGATCGTTCGGCGGGCCATACGCTCACCTCCGACCAGAGCTCCCAGGCATCGGGCGCGTACGTCGCCAATGCCTGGAGCCGCTTTTCGAGCTTGATCTCCTCCGGCAAACGCGAGGCCTGGGCGCGGTGCGACATCTCGGTTGGGCTCTCCGAGAACTCGATGAACAGGCGCGGATCCTTGGCGTTGCGGTACAGCCAGATGCGCTGCCCGCGCGCCTCGGCGAACTGGCTGAGCTCCCGCAGCGTGTTCACGTACTCCGTCTCATTCTGCGTGGGCACGCGCACGCGCGCGGCAGTCAGGACTTTCGGCATGCTCACACCGCTCCCTCGGGAAACTCCTGCAGCAGCCGCTTGACGTCGGCCAGGAACTTATCGGCATCGGCGCCGTCCACCACGCGATGGTCATAGGACATCGTCAGCATCCCCATCGTGCGGATGGCGATCGAGTCCGCGCCGTCGGCCGCGGTCACGACCTTGGCACGCTTCTCGATCGCGCCGACGCCGAGGATCGCGACCTGCGGCTGGTTGATGATCGGAATGCCGGCGAACGGCCCAAACCCGCCCGGATTGGTGATCGTGAACGTGCCGCGCTGAATGTCGTCGGGCAACAGCTTTTTGGTGCGGGCGCGCTCACCCAGGTCGTTGATCGCCCGCGCGATGCCGATGAGCGACAGCTCGTCGGCATGCTTGATCACCGGCACGATCAGGCCCCAGTCGAGCGCCACTGCGATGCCGATGTTGACGTCCGCACGGTAAATCGTGCTGTCGCCGGACACCGCGGCATTCACGACCGGATGCTGGCGCAGGTTCTCGGCGCAGGCCTTCGCGATAAATGCGAGAAACGTGAGATTCACGCCGTGTTCGGCATAGCTCTGCTTCGCTTTGCCGCGCAGCTGCGCCACGCGCGTGAAGTCCACCTCGAAGAAGCTGGCGACATGCGCCGACACGCGCTTCGACATCACCATGTGGTCGGCGGTGATCTTGCGGATCTTGGACCACGGCTCGACGCGGTCGCCGGGCCAGGGCTCGACGCTGGGGTGCTGCACTGCACCTGCTGCCTGCGTGGTGCGTGGTGCATCGTACGTGGGCGCCGCGGTCGGAGCCCGTTCGATATAGCCGAGGATGTCCTGCTTCGTCACACGGCCCGCCAAGCCGCTGCCCGGAATGCGCGAGATGTCCACGCTGTGCTCGGCGGCGATCTTGCGGACGAGCGGCGTGGATTTGGTGCGGAGACGCTGCTCGGCGGTTTGGACGACCCCACCGTCGCCGTCGCTGCGCTTTGCTGTCGGGGCTGGTGCTGTGGGCGCCGCAGCTCTAGGAGCCTCGGGTTTCGGTGCGGGCGGCGGTGGCGCTTGAGACTTCGGCGGCTCGGGTGGCTTTGACGCCGTCGCTCCTGCTTCCGTCTCGAGAACGGCGACCAGCGTCTGCACCGGCACCGTCTGCCCCTCCTGCACCTTGATCTCGGCAAGCACGCCGGCGGCCGGCGCCGGAATTTCCGCGTCGACTTTATCGGTCGAAATCTCGAACAGGGGCTCGTCCCGTTTCACCGTGTCGCCGACTTTCTTGAGCCACTTGCTGAGCGTGCCCTCGGCGATGGATTCACCCATCTGAGGCATCAATACATCCACACGTGCCATTGTCGCTCCGTCAGTACGCCGCGAGCCAGCGCGCGGCCTTCACAATGTCGTCCGTCTGAGGCAACACGAAGTCTTCCAGCGTCGGCGCGTACGGCAGCGGCACGTCGTGCGCGGTGACGCGCATGATCGGCCCGTCGAGCCACTCGAACGCCTGTTCGTTGATCCGCGCGGCGATCTCGCCCGCAATGCCGCCCGTGCGCGTGTCTTCGTGCACGATCAGCACCTTGTTCGTCTTTTTCACCGTGGCGACGATCGCGGCATCGTCCAGCGGCAGCAGCGTGCGCAAATCGAGAACTTCCACGGATACGCCGTCTTCCTTATCGAGCTTCTCCGCCGCCTCGAGCGATTTCCACAGCGTCGCGCCGTAACTGATGATGGAAAGATGCTTCCCTTCGCGCGCCAGGCGAGCCTGCCCGATGGGGGTGAGGATCTCTTCGCCTTCGGGCAGCTGGTCCTTGATCCGGCGGTACAGCCACTTGTGCTCGAGATAGAGGACCGGGTCCTCGTCGCGGATCGACGATTTGATGAGGCCCTTGGCGTCCCGCACCGTCGCCGGATAGACGATCTTGAGGCCCGGCGTGTGGAGAAAGGCGGCCTCCGGGTTTTGCGAGTGGAACGGGCCGCCGCGCACGTAACCACCGCACGGCCCGCGCACCACCATGGGCGTCGCCAGACCCGCCCGGTAGCGCGCGGTCGCGACGTAGTTGGTCAGCATGTCGTAGGCGCACGAGATGAAGTCGATGAACTGCATCTCGGCGACCGGTCGCAACCCCATATGCGCCGCTCCCGCCGCCGCGCCGACGATAGCCGCTTCCGAGATCGGGGTATCGATCACGCGCGACTCGCCGAAGCGCTTGCTGAACCCTTCGGTGACCTTGAACGCGCCGCCGTACAACCCGACGTCCTCGCCGAGGATGAAGACGCGCTCGTCGCGCTCCATCTCCTCCCACAGGCCTTGCCGCAGGGCTTCGAGAAATGTGACTTCGGCCATCACAGCACCTTGAACCAGAGTTTGTCGGCAGCGGGCGGATCGACATACACGCCCGGCAACGCAGTCTCGGCCTCGGGCAGCGGCTCGTCGACGCACGCATCCGTCGCCTGGTCCACTTCGACGCGCACGCGGTCGTCGATGTCCTTGACGTCACCCTCGGCAACGAGGTCGGCTGAGAGCAGTCGCTTGGTAAAGCGGTCGACCGGATCGTTCTCGCTGGCCCAGCGGTCCAGATCGGCTTTCGGGACATAATGCTGATCGTCGTGCTCGGCGTGCCCTTTGCGGCGGTAGGTCTTCACTTCGATGAAGTGGACGCCCTTCCCACGCCGCGCCCGCTCGACCGCGAATTGCGTCGCTTCATATACCGCGAACACGTCGTTACCGTCCACGGTGACAGACGGAACGCCGTACCCCTTGGCCTTCTCAGCGAGGTCCTTCACCGCGAATTGCTTTTCGGGCGGCGTCGAGTAGGCCCAATGGTTGTACTCGCCGATGACCACGAGTGGCAACCGCTGGACGGCGGCGAAGTTCAATCCCTCGTGGAACGTGCCGGTCGACGTGCCGCCATCCCCGATGTACACCAGTCCGACGCGTGGCTCCCGGCGCAGCTTGAAAGTCAGCGCGATGCCGGCCATCACCGGGATCATGTCACCGAGGTGTGAGATCTGGCCGAGGTAGCCTTTCTCGAGGTCGTTGAAATGGACGTTCAGCTCGCGGCCGTGGGTCGGGCTTTCGGCCTTGGCCATGTACTGCCGCAGGATCTCGAGCGGCTGGGCACCCATCACCAACAGCGAGCCGAGGTTACGAATCAGGGGCGAGAGGATGTCCTTGTGGCGGCCACGCTCGAGCGCATACGCCGACGCGACCGACTCGCCTTCCTGGCCGAGGGAGCGAAACAGCCCCCCGATGACCTTGGTCTGCCGGTAGAGGGCGACCAGGCGCTCTTCCAGCGTCCGCGTGAGTCGCAGGTAGTAATAGATCTCGAGGAGCTGATCGGCCGACAGGACCGCCCCGGAGGAGGTGGCTGCCGTCGGCCGCGTCGCAGGAAGAGCCATGGCCCTACATTATAGCGGGAGGGGGAAAGCCATGGCGAACGTCAAACTGCGCATCAGCGGAATGACTTGCGGCCACTGCCAGGCCAAGGTCGAGAAGGCATTGAAGGGTGTGATTGGGGTCTATTCCGCCATCATCGATTTGCCGGACGGCGAAGCGGAAGTCGATTTCGACGACGACTCAGTGACGACCGATCAGCTCGTCGCGGCGGTGGCCAACGCAGGCTATGGAGCGAAAGTCGCGGGCTAGTACGCGCCGCGCATCACATGCGCGGGCTCGACGAGCTTGTGGACCTCGGCGAGAAACCGCTTCGCGAGCTTGTCGAGCTCTGATTCTCCCACCTGATCGGTTGCCACTTCCACGAACGTGTAGTGACCGCCTTCGGGCCGCGCGCTGATCGTGATCCGGCCCAGCGTGCCATGATACGCCCGCCGGCGCGGCGACTCCTCGGCCGGCGCCAGCCGCCCACCGAAGAAGCTCTTGGCCACGTCGAGCACCGCTTCGGGGCTCGCGCTAGTTCTGTGGAAGTATCGCATGCGTCGCCACTCCCCGAGTTTTGAATCCGCGCAGCGTCAGACTGTTGAGCACGACCGAGAGGCTCGACCACGCCATCGCCGCGCTCGCGAGCACGGGCGACAGCAGCCAGCCCGTGACAGGATACAACACACCGGCGGCGACGGGAATGAGCAGCACGTTGTAACCAAACGCCCAAATCAGATTCCAGCGAATCGTCCGCATGGTGCGGCGCGCCAGCTCGATCGCGATGAACACGGCGCGCAGGTCCCCCCGGATCAGCGTCACGTCCGACGCCTCCATGGCGATGTCGGTGCCGGTGCCGATCGCGATGCCGATGTTCGCCTGCGCCAGCGCCGGCGCGTCGTTGATGCCGTCGCCGACCATCACGATGTCTCCGCCCTGGCGCTGCAGCTTCTTCACGAGATCGGCTTTCTGCGACGGCAACACCTCGGCGATCACCTCGTCGATCCCGACCTCCGCCGCGACGGCTTCCGCGCCCTTGCGCGAATCCCCCGAGACCATGACGACCGGAATCCCGCGGCGCTTCAACAGCTCCACCGCCGTCTTCGAGGTCGGCTTGATCGGATCGGAGATCGCGATGACGGCGTAGACGGTGTTGTTCACGACGCAGATCACCGGGGAGCGGCCCTGCGCCGCGAGGCGATCGGCGTCGGCGCCGAGCGAACCCAGCTCGAGGCTGCGCTCGCGGGCGTGGCGCAGCGAGATCACTTCGATGATGCGGCGGTCGACGGTGCCGCGCACGCCCCTGCCCTCCATCGCGGCGAATTTCTCGACAGGCAGCAACGTGACTTGCTTGTCCTGCGCCGCTTTGAGAATCGCGAAGGCGAGCGGGTGCTCCGAGCGCTGCTCGACAGAGGCGGCCCACTTCAACACGTCGGCGGGGCTGATGGGCGTGCCGTCGGGCTTCTTGGCGGTGACGATGTGCGTGACGGCGGGCTTGCCCTCGGTGATCGTGCCGGTCTTGTCGAGCAGCACGGTCCCTGCCCGGGCGAGGCGCTCGAGCGCTTCGCCGCTGCGGATCAGGATGCCGTACTCCGCCGCCTTGCCTGTGCCCACGAGAATCGCGGTGGGCGTCGCCAGGCCCAGCGCGCACGGGCAGGCGATGATCAACACGGAAACGAACGCGACCATCGCGTAGACCAGGGCCCTCACCTGGGGCTGCGGCCCGAGGCTGAACCAGCCGACGAACGCCGCGATGGCGAGCGCGATGACGATCGGGACAAAGACACCGGCGACGCGGTCGGCGAGCTTCTGGATCGGCGCCTTGGTCGCCTGGGCGTCTTCGACGAGCTGCACGATCTGGCCGAGCGCGGTCTCCTTGCCGACGCGCGTGGCGCGGAACGTGATGCTCCCCGTCGTGTTCAGCGTGCCGCCGATGACTTCATCCCCCGGCTTCTTCGCGACCGGCATCGGCTCGCCGGTGAGCATCGCCTCGTTCACCGCCGACGCGCCCTCGGTGACCAGGCCGTCCACCGGGAGTTTCTCGCCCGGTTTGACGATCACGAGATCGCCAACCACGACGGCCTCGACCGGGATCTCGGTCTCGTGCCCTTCGCGCACCACGTGCGCGGACTTCGCGCGCAGCGCCGCCAGGCGGCGGATCGCTTCGGAGGTGCGCCCCTTGGCACGCGCCTCGAGCAGGCGGCCGAGCAGGACGAGCGCGATGATCGCGGCGACCGCTTCGTAGTAGACGTCGGCAGGCAGTCCCGCGCGCAGGAACAGGTTCGGCGCGGCGGTCGCGACGAGGGAATACAGGTACGCCGCGCCCGTGCCGACGCCAATCAGCGTGTTCATGTCGGCCGTGCGGTGGCGGAACCCGCTCCACGTGCCCTTATAGAACTGCTGGCCGGACCACGCGACGACCGGGAGCGTGATCACGGCAAGGCCCCACGTGATCCAGTCGAGCTGCAGGATCCAACCCCGAGCGGCGATCCAGTCGCGCAACGAGACGGCGAGAGGCATGAGCAGCCGGCCCAGCAGATCGACCTGCTTCATCGTGCCGTTGTCGCCCATGGGGCGATCGGCCATGAGCAGCATCGATCCAGCCATTGCGACGACGGTGACGACGGCGGCGACGACGAACTTCCAGGCCAGCGCGCGAATCTCCCGGCTGCGCGCGATGCGCTCGCGCTCCAGCGGATCCTCGGCCGCGATCGGCGCCGCGACTTCGAATCCGGCATTCACGACGGCCTTCTCCAGATCCTCCGCGCTCACGACACCGGGGACGTAGTCGACGGTCGCGGTCTCCGTGGCCTGGTTGGCGACGGCGCGGATCACGCCGTTCACGCTCGCCAGGGATTTCTCGAGGGGGGCGACGCTGGGGGCGTAGTGCAGGTCGGTGATGCCGAATGTGACGCTCGCCTTGCCGCAATTGTAGCCGGCCTCGCGCACCGTTTTGATGAGCTGCCCGACATTGGTCTGCGCGGCATCGTATTCGATCGCCGCCTTGTTGGTCGCGAAATTCACGCCGGCCGATGCCACACCCGTCGCGCCGGCGAGCGCCTCCTGCACTGTCGCGGCGCAGCTGGCGCAGGTCATTCCTTCGATCGGGAGCACGATCCGCGACTTACTCATGGCCGGCGCCGTGGAACTTGTGCGGCGAGGACGCGGCGCGGCGCTCGCCCGGTGGCTCCACGACGAGCAGCCCCTTCAGCATGTTCATGCCGCAGCGGAAGGGATACTCGCCCGGTTGCTCCGGCGTGAATTCAATCGTGGTGGTCTGGAACGCAGGCAGCTGCTGATCGATGCCGAACCGCTCGAACACGACCCGCTCCGAGCAATCGGCGGTCTCGTCGCGGTAGAACTGCAACCGCACCGGCTTCCCCGCCTGCACGACGATCGTGTCGGGCGTGTAGCCGCCCTTGACGATCACGCGGACCTCTTGCACGCCGCCGGCGGCCGCCGTCGCCGCTACCGCGCTGCCGCGCGAGAAGAGGAAGTACCACAGCACCCAGACGATGGCGACGGCGCCGAGCGCCGTGACGGCGATCTGGGTGGACGTCATGCGCCCTCCCCTCCCGTTAGCGGACCCGAGCCTTCGCGGGAGACGACTCGATGCGCATGGCGTAGAAGGAGCGCCACACGAACGCCAGCGCGATCACGAGGAAGGTGGCGGCCAGCACCAGGCTCAACGTGGCGCCGCGCTCGGCGGTCAGCGAGACCGCCAGCTCCACCGCCAGCAGACCGAACAAGGTGGTGAACTTGATGATCGGATTCATCGCCACTGAGGAGGTATCCTTGAACGGATCGCCGACGGTGTCGCCGACGACGGTCGCGTCGTGCAGCGGCGTGCCTTTCTGCTTCAGCTCGGTTTCGACGATTTTCTTCGCATTGTCCCAGGCGCCACCCGCATTGGCCATGAAGATGGCCTGATAGAGGCCGAACAGCGCGATCGAGATCAGGTAGCCGATGAAGAAGTACGGCTCGAAGAACGCGAACGCGAGCGTCGCGAAAAAGACGGTCAGGAAGATGTTGAACATCCCCCTCTGCGCGTACTGGGTACAGATCGCCACCACCTTCGTGCTGTCCGACACCGAGGCCTTGGTCGTGCCCTCGAGCCGGATGGTCGCTTTGATGAACTCGACGGCGCGATAGGCGCCGGTCGTCACGGCCTGCGTCGAGGCTCCCGTGAACCAGTAGATCACCGCGCCGCCGGTGATCAACCCGAGCAGGAACGGCGGGTGCAGGATCGACAGGTTGGAGAGCAGCTCGGGCTGCAACCCGCGGGTGAGCGCCACGATGATGGAGAAAATCATCGTCGTGGCCCCCACGACCGCCGTGCCGATCAGCACGGGCTTGGCGGTCGCCTTGAACGTATTCCCCGCCCCGTCGTTCTCCTCGAGATTCTCCTTGGCGCGCGCGAAGTTCGGGTCGAACCCGAAGTCCTTCTTGATCTCGGCGCGGACGTTCGGGACTTGTTCGATCAACGACAGCTCATAGATCGATTGCGCGTTGTCGGTGACCGGTCCGTAGGAATCGACCGCGATCGTCACCGGCCCCATGCCCAGAAACCCGAAGGCGACGAGCCCGAACGCGAACACGGCCGGCGCCAACATCAACCCGCCGAGTCCGGTCGTGCTCACACCATACGCGATCGCCATGAGGGTCATCATGGTCATCCCTAACCAGAACGCGCTGAAGTTCCCGGCGACGAAGCCGGAGAGGATGTTCAGCGAGGCGCCGCCCTCACGCGACGAGGTCACGATCTCGCGGGTGTGGCGCGAGCCGACCGAGGTGAACACCTTCACGAACTCGGGAATGATCGCGCCGGCCAGCGTGCCGCAGGTGATCACCAGCGACAGCTTCCACCACAGGGTGGCGTCGCCGCCGACGGTCGGGATCAGGAGCCGCGATACGAGGAACGTGAGGCCGACCGAGACGAGCGACGTCAGCCAGACGAGCGTCGTGAGCGGCGCCTCGTAGTTCATGTGGTCGGCGGTGCGGTACTTCGCCTTCGCGACGGCGGCGTTCAGGTAGTACGACACGCCCGAGGCGACGATCATCATCACGCGCATCGCGAAGATCCACACCAGCAGCTGCACCTTCACGAGCGGATCGTGCACCGCGAGCAGGATGAACGAGATGAGGGCGACGCCGGTCACGCCGTAGGTCTCGAAGCCGTCCGCGCTGGGGCCGACCGAGTCGCCGGCGTTGTCGCCGGTGCAGTCCGCGATGACCCCGGGATTGCGGGCGTCGTCCTCTTTGATCTTGAAGACGATCTTCATGAGGTCGGCGCCGATGTCGGCGATCTTGGTGAAGATGCCGCCCGCCACGCGCAGCGCCGCGGCGCCCAGCGACTCGCCGATGGCGAATCCGATGAAACAGGGGCCGGCGTAGTCGCCCGGGATGAACAGCAGAATCAGGAGCATCAGCAGCAGCTCGACGCTGATCAACAGCATCCCGATGCTCATCCCCGCCTTCAGGGGAATCGCGTGGTTGGGATACGGCTTCCCGGTCAGGCTGCCGAACGCGGTGCGCGAGTTGGCGAACGTGTTCACGCGGATGCCGAACCAGGCCACGCCGTAGCTGCCGGCGATGCCGATCAGGCTGAACAGCAGAATGATGATCACCTTCATCGCGGGGAAGCCGCGCACGACGGCGCCTGCCGCGTCCGTCGTCTGCGCCAGCGTGCCGAAGTACAGCGCGACGATCGCCCCGATGAAGAGCCACAGGATCAACAGGAAGCGGCCCTGCGTCAGCAGGTACGTCTTGCACGTCTCGTAGATCAGCTCCGAGATCTCGCGCATCGCGCGATGCACCGGGAGATTCTTGAGCTGCGTGTACGTCGCGAGCCCGAAGAGCAATCCCAGCGCACAGATCACGAGCCCCCAGAGCAGCAACGCGCGCCCGCCGATGCCGCCCAGGAACACGGCCTGGTTCAGATTGGGAAGGACGAGGGCAGCCTCGCCCCCTCCAGCGTGCTGCTGCAGTGCCAGGAACGTCATCGACGGAGACTCCTAAGGACGGAAGGATTATCGGTCGGCGTACTCGTAGTACTCGACCCCGAGGTGCGTGATCTGCTCCTCACCCATCATCCAGCGCAGCGTGTTCTTGAGCTTCGTCTGCTGAATGAAGAGGTCGTGCTCGGCGTAGAGGCCGGCGGCGAATTGCGGGCTCTTGAAGTAGAACGACAGCCATTCCTGAATGCCCGACAGCCCGGCGCGGCCCGCGAGATCGAAGAAGAGCGCCAGATCGAGCACGATCGGGGCGGCGAGAATCGAGTCGCGGCAGAGGAAGTCGACCTTGATCTGCATCGGATAGCCGAGCCATCCGAAGATGTCGATGTTGTCCCACCCTTCCTTATTATCACCGCGGGGCGGGTAATAGTTGATGCGCACCTTGTGGTAGACCTTGCCGTACAGCTCGGGATAAACCTCCGGCTGCAGGATATGCTCCAGCAGGCCGAGCTTCGACTCTTCTTTGGTCTTGAATGATTCGGGGTCGTCCAGGACTTCGCCGTCGCGGTTGCCGAGGATGTTGGTCGAATACCAGCCCGAGAGCCCGAGCATGCGCGCCTTGAACGCCGGCGCGAGCACGCTCTTCATCATCGTCTGGCCGGTCTTGAAGTCCTTGCCGCCGATCGGCACGCGGCGCTCTTCGGCGAGGCGCTCCATGACCGGGATGTCCACCGTGAGGTTGGGCGCGCCGTTCGCGAACGGTATGCTCTCCATCAGCGCGGCGTAGGCATAGAGCATCGACGGCGCGATCGACTGATCGTTCTGCTCCATCGCCTGCTCGAACGACTGCAGCGACTGATGGGCGGGTCCCGGCGTCAGGAACACCTCCGTCGATGCGCACCACACCACGACGAGGCGATCGACCCCCGCGCTCTGCTTGAAGTTCCGCATGTCCTCCCGCAGCTGCTCGGCGAGCTCGCGCTTGTTCTTGCCGCGCTTGACGTTGGTACCCTGCAGGCGCTTCACATAGTACTGATCGAAGACGGCCGGCATCGGCTTGATGCCTTGCAGGAAATCCTTGATCGGCTCGAGATGCTCGTGCCGGTCGAGCACGCCCGCTTTCACCGCGGCGGTGTAGGCGTCGTCGGGGATCGGGTCCCAGGCGGCGAAGACGAGGTCCTGCAAGTCCGCGAGCGGAACGAAGTCCTTGATTTTCGGCGCGCGTTTGTCGGTGCGTTTGCCGAGCCGGATCGTCGCCATCTGGCTGAGCGAGCCGATCGGCAGCGCGCGGCCGCGCCGCACGTTTTCGACGCCCGCGATAAACGTCGTGGAGACGGCCCCGAGGCCGACCAGCATCACACCCAGTTTTCCCGTGGCCGGCGCGATCTCCCGCCCGCCGCCTGTCGCTACCGCCGTTTGCTGCCGTGCCATCAATGTCCCTTGCGGCGTGCGGCCGCCATTCCAGGCAACGTCTCACGTTTCGGAACCGGCGAGGGTGGCGGCGCGCCCCGCGCCACGCGCGCGACGTGCACCACTCGCTGGATCACCGTGATCGCGGAGACGAACGCGAGCACCGCCACAATCCAGAACAGCACGAGACCGGGGCGCCCCGGTCCCGCGCCCAGTACCAGCGCCGGCACGCCGAGCAACAGAATGCGCTCCGCGCGTTGGGCAATGCCGACCTTGTTCTCCACGCCGAGCGCTTCGGCCCGCGCCCGCGTGTACGATACCAGGAGCGATGCGACGAGCGCGACCAGCCCGGCTACGAGGGCCCGCGGTTTCATGTCGGCCGGCAACGGGCCGGTCAAAAAATAGAAGATCAGCCCCGCAAAAACCGCCCCCTCGCCGACCCGGTCGAGCGTGGAATCGTAAAACGCGCCGAACGTCGTGATCTTGCCGCCCTGCCGCGCCACCTGCCCGTCGAGAAGGTCGAATATCCCACTGATCAGCAGCAGCAATCCGCCGAGCCTGATGGCGCCGGTGCCGAACGCCACGCCGGAACCGACCACCACCAAGGTTCCCACGGTGGTAATCGTATTCGGATGCACGCCGCTCGTGATGAGCAGACGCGCCAGCGGTCCAATCAACCTGACAAAACCGTCCTTGACGCGCTGGGGAATGACATTCATGCCGGGGGGAAGCTAATCGCCCGCCGTAACGGCGGTAGGGTTAGCGAGGCGTGATGGTGCCCGTCACCTCGACGACGACAGGGTAGCCCTCCAGCCGCGATGGGATTCTGCGTTTCGTATCCGGGCTGGGGTCGGCCACAAGCACCTTAATGCAACGCTGGCCGTCGCATGACCCGACTGCGGTTCCAACAACGCCAGGCAACGCCATCAGGGAATCGGTGTGCGCGGCGAGAACCTCATCGATGCTCCGAGCGGTCACGACGGCTCCTCCCTTGGGAACGCCCGAACAAGCCAGTCCCAAGGCCAGCAGCAGCGTCGGGAGGGCGATCTTCAAAAGCGCTTTACCGTAATCGAATAGCCGTTACTGCTGCCATCCGGGTCGTGATTTGCGGCCGGCTTGTAGACAGCCCCCGTCAAGGTCATCCCGCTCACGGAGAACGAGACCATCCGCGTCGCGATCGGAATGGACGAAAGGACGACCGTACACGTGCCCGTCTCGCTCGTCACGCACTGACTCACACTGGAGCCGGGATACCAGCTGCCACTCACCGTCACGCCGCCAAACAGACTGTGCTTGGCGTCGTGGGCGGTGATCGTGACGGTCGCCGACCAGACGTCCCCGGTGGTCGCGGTCGCGGCGACACCATCGAGATTACCCACGTGCATACTCGGCGGGTTCACGGCGATGCCGATGGCGCGGGCGTTGTTGCTCGAGTTGTTGTCCACGAACTTTTGCGTCGCAATCAACGTGTGGCTGCCCATCGCGACGCCCGCCGTGCTCCAGTTGAACGTGCCGGTCGCGCTGGCTCCTGCCGCCAGCCCGGCGACGGTCAGCGTGCCCACCACCGGACCGCTCGCCCCGCCGTCGGTCAGGACGACGTCGAAGTTGCTCGCGATGTCCTGTCCTCCCACGTTCTGCACGGTGACGACGACCGGGACGGTGTCGCCGATCGTCACCTGGCTCGGCGCGGAAATACTCGCCAGCGCGACGTCGGCGGGCGTGATCACGACCGACACGGAGACCGAGCGCTGGTTGTTCGCGGCATTCTGATCCGTCAGGGTGTGGCTTGCGACCAGCGTATGGCCACCCACCGTGGCGTTTGCAGTGCTCCAGCTGAACGAGCGAATGACGCTGGTGTTCGCGGCGAGACTCGTGACCGCCTGTGTACCAATCGTCACGCCGGCGGTCGCGTCGGTCAGCACCACGTTGAAGCTGTTGGTGACAGCCAGCCCGCCGCTGTTCTGGATGGTTACCCCGATCGTCGCGGTACTCCCTCGAGTCACGGTCGCGGGCGCGCTGATCGCGCTCACGGCGACATCTGTCGAGATCGGGTTCACGTTGACCGTTGCTGAGCCCTGATTGTTCGTGGCGTTGGCGTCGGACAGGGTCTGCGTCCCCACGAGTGTGTGGTTGCCGAGCGCGACGTTCGTGGTGTTCCAATTGAACGTGGCTGTCGTGGAGTAGCCCATCGCCAGCCCCGGGATCGCCTGGGTTCCGATCGTGACACCCGCTGTGGCATCGGTCAAGACGATATTGAATCCGCCGACGTGCTGTCCGCCGATGTTTTGAACGGTGACCACAATGGCGGCCGTATTCCCCACCGTCACGTCGGATGGCGCGCTCACGCTGGTGACGGCAAGGTCGGGAGGCGGCTGTACCGTGATCCCGATCCCCATGCTGTTGTTCGTCGAGACGTTGTCCGGCAGCTTCTGCGTGGCAAACAGGGTGTGTCCGGTGGTCGTCGCACCGTTCGTGTTCCAGGGAATATCCACCGTGACCGTCGCACCGACCGCGAGACCGGCCACTGTCTGCGTAGCGACCACCACTCCGCCCCACCCGTCAGTCAGGACGACGTCGAAGCTTGTGGCGACATCGAGCTCGCCCACGTTTTTCAGCGTCACCATGACGTGGGCGGTATCTCCGACCGTCACCCGTGCCGGCGCCGCGATCCCGGTGACGGCGATGTCGGTCGGCTTGGGATTTACGGTGACCACGGCCGTCCGCTGATTGTTGTCGGCGTTGTCGTCGGCCAGCGCGTGCGTCGCGATCAGGGTGTGGTCACCGATGGACGCGCCTGTCAGATCCCACGTGAAGTTGATCGTATTGACCGCGCCCACGGCAAGACCATTAATGGTCTGGGTGCCGAGGGTTACGCCGGCGGTCGCGTCCTGCAGCGTCACGGTGAAGCCGGTGTGCACGCCCTGATTGCCGGCGTTCGCGACCGTCACGCCGAGCACGACGGCGTGTCCCTGTATCGCCTGGCCGGATTGGCCGATGTTGGTGACGGCGACATCGGTGACCGGGGCAGCGACCGGAATCGTCGCGGAGCGCTGATCGTTGACCGGCCTGTCGTCGCTGAGCGAGTGACCGGCAACGAGAACGTGGTCGCCGCTCGTGATCGGCGTCCACGCGAATGTGAGTGTCGTGGCGGCGCCGGCGACGAGGCCGGCAACGCTCTGCGTGCCGACGGTCACATGATCGGTCGTATCCTGGAGCGTCACGTCGAACGCAGCCACATCCTGGTTGCCGAAGTTCTTCACCGTGACGGCAATGTTGGCGGCGGTGTTCTCCACGACCGTCCCGGGTCCGTTCACACCCGTGACGGCGACGTCAGTCAGGGGGCCCGGCGGCGGCGGCGCGAAGCCGTCGATCGTGACGCCGAAACGGTTGAGCACGAGATCGATCCGGTTCGCGATCGTGATCGACGAGCTGCCGGCGAACAGCAACGCCACGGGATTGAGGTTGCCATCATCGGTCACGATAAGCGATCCGGAGTCGCCACCAGCGCTGAACGTGCTCGGCCCAATGATCAACTGGTCCACGTAGCGGGCGCTCTTCGTACACGTGAACCCCGAGACCGCATAACAAACGGTGACGGTGGCATTGACACCGGTGATCTGACCACGCGTGAGGTGGGTGGTACGCCCGTACTTTTGCACGTTGAGACCCAGCAGCGCATCGCGGTCATCGAACAGCCCGTCGCCGTCGGCGTCGCCATAGATCGTCGAGTTCGGCATGCCGTAGCCTTCGTCGGCGGGGACGGCGTTGTCGAGAAGATCCGTGCTGGACATCGCGATCGCCGCGTCCATCGTGTTGCTCGCGCCGGCGGCGAACGAGATCACTTGAAAGTCGGTCAGCGTCGCGATCTGGTCGGCGGCCGTGCCGCCGTCGTACGGGCCTGGCTGGTACTCCGGATCACCGATGCTCGCATTATTGGAGTTGGCGAGGACGTGATTGTTCGAGAGGATGTAGACCCGGCCCAGCGCGTCGCGCACGCGCGCGCCGATGGTGCCCGCGGTGATCGACGGATGTCCCACCGAAAAACCCATCGGGGCCGGCCGCTGACGGTGCGTGGGGTCGCTATAGGCCATGATGCGCCCAGTGACCAGGGACTGCACGGGCACGCCGTCGAGCACCTGCGGTAGACCGTGGATGCCGGCGCGCTCGACGAGCAGCAACACTTCGGCGTGCCCGCTCCCGTCCGACAGGTCAGTGACCGCCGTCCCCACGACGCCCGGAATCTCGAGCAGCGCATCGGTATGCCGGCGCTGCGCCGCGAGCGCGGCTCGGAGGTCCGGAATGAGACGCCGGGATGATATACGGGCAGGACCTAGGGGAGAGTCGAGCGTCCGGTCGAGGCACGCATACAACACCAGCGGAGCGGCCACCGTCATCACGACGATAGCTGCCCGCGTCAACGTTCGGACGGCGAATCGGCGATCCCTCTCCCACATCCCCGGACCCCTGGGTGTGACAGGAGGGCCGATAATGGAGCCGGCGGACTGACTCGGCAAGCTAGGAGAGTTGCTTACACGTGATGCAAGTCACGGTGTCTCTAATAGATCAGGTACCTGGCCCTCGTCTCCCGAAACCCTCGCAAGTCCCGCGCCCATGACTCCCAAATGTCCGCCGCGGGCCGACCCGCCTCGATCGCCATCCGCAGCTCCGGGCCCGCCGCCAGTCGATCGAAGCTCTCCGCGCGAAACTGGAACTGAGTGGGATGCGCCGCGCGCAGCGCGGCGAGCAGCGCGACAGCAAGCCTCGTCGGATCGTAGTGCTCGCGATCGAGCACGCGCAGCCGCAGACCCTTGAGGGACACGCCAGGATACTTGCCGTCCGTCGGGGCGATCGGCGTGAACTCCGTCGCCGTGACCTCGACACCGACAGCCGGGGAAGCGCGCATCCGTTCGATGGCCGCCGCGGGATCGAGCCACGGCGCACCGATCACCTGAAACGCGATCGGCGTGCCTCGGCCAACGGACACGTTCGTCCCTTCGAACAAGCAAATCCCGGGATAGAGGAACGCGCTCTCGAGGTCCGGCATGTTTGGGGATGGCTTGACCCATGGCAAGCCGGTCTGATCATAGAACATCCCGCGACTCCATCCCGCCGCCGGCACGACGACAAGGTCGGCGCCGATCGCCATGACGTCGTTGGCCATACGCGCCAGCTCGCCGAGTGTCATGCCGTACCGCATCGCCACAGGCAGGAAGCCGACGAACGCGGAATCCGGGTCCGCGACGCGGGCGCGCACATTGCCCTGCACCAGCGTCCCGCCGACCGGATCGGGACGATCGAGCACGATGACGCGCTTTCCGGCACGCGTTGCAGCGCGCATCAGCTGCACGGTGGTCGCGATGTAGGTGTAATAGCGGGCGCCGATGTCCTGCAGGTCGATCAACACGACGTCCACGGAATCGAGCGCCGCCTGCGCGGCAGTGCGCGAGCCGCCATAGAGACTGTAGATTGGGAGACCGGTGGCCGAGTCTTTGCTGTCAGGAAGCCCGGGGCGATCTTCCGTACCGCGAAAGCCGTGCTCAGGACTGAATAAAACCGTGAGTCGTGCGTCGTGCGTGGTGCGTAGGAGATCTACGTCGCGGCGTCCAAGATGATCGACGCCCGTGTTGTTCGTGAGCAGGCCGAGGCGTTTGCCGGTGATGAGGTGGACCGAGTCTGACAGCACGACCTCGATCCCGGGACGGACCTGAGCCGCGGCGGTTGAGGGAGCCCGAGTACCGGCGGAACAGGCAAGCCCAAACACAATCCAGACGAGACGATGCGCGCGCATAAACTCCTGTTCGTAATGATCCTGGCAGCATGTGGCGGAACGCGAGCGGTTGGACCGGCTCCGCAACCCGCCGTCGACGCAGTCCTCGGCAAACTCACGCCGCGCCAGAAAGTGGCGCAGCTCGTAGTACCGTGGCTCGGCGGAAACTACATGGCGCTGGACGATTCCGCCTTCCAGATCGCGCTGCGTTGGATCGACTCGCTCGAGGTGGGGGGCATCATCATCTCGGTCGGGTCGCCCTACGACATCGCGGCCAAGCTCAACACGCTGCAACAGCGCTCCAAGCTGCCGCTGCTCGTCTCCGCCGATCTCGAATGGGGCGCCGCGATGCGGGTCGTGGGGGCTACGGCTTTCCCGCACATCATGGCCGCCGGGGCGACGGGGGACGAGCGCGACGCCTACATGATCGGGCGCGTCGCCGCACGCGAAGGGCGCGCCGTGGGCATCCATGTAAACTTCGCTCCCGACGCCGACGTCAACAGCAATCCGCTCAATCCCATCATCAATATCCGCTCGTTCGGCGAGAACCCGCAGGCCGTGGCGCGGCTGGTGCGTGCCTACGTCCGCGGTCTGCAAGACAACGGGATGCTGGCCACGCTCAAGCATTTCCCCGGCCATGGCGACACCGATGCCGATTCGCACATCGGACTGCCAACGATTCGATCGACGTACTCGCGACTCGACTCGGTCGACCTGGTGCCGTTCCGGGCCGGCATCGATGCCGGTGCCCAGGTCGTGATGAGCGCGCACATCGCATTTCCAGCGTTCACCGGTGACGCGCCCGCGACGCTGTCTGCGGCCGTGCTCACAGGATTGCTGCGCGACTCGCTGAAGTTCAAGGGCCTCGTGGTGACCGACGCCCTGCAGATGGGCGCGATCGTCGCCAAGTACGGGGCCGGCGAAGCCGCGGTGCGGGCCTTCGAGGCTGGCTCGGATCTGCTGCTCATGCCTGCCGATCCCGACTCGGCCATCGCCTCGATGCTGGGCGCGATGCAGACCGGCCGCATCACGACCGCCCGGCTGGATGCCTCCGTGCGGCGCGTGCTCGAGATCAAGCGGGGGCTTGGACTCTTCCAGCGGCGTACGGTGCCGCTCGATTCGATCGCCCGCGTCGTCGGCTCGAAAGCCTTCCAGGATGCCGCGGACGACATTGCGCAACGGTCGTTGACGCTGGTCCGCGACAGCGGCGGGACCGTCGCCAGGCTGCGTGGCGCCCGCAGCCGCGTGGCCGTCATCGCGTACGGCGACGAGCTGAACAGCTATGTCGGGCAGCGCATGCTCGAGCTGCTACGGTTGGGGGGCGACACGGTGAGCTTCTTCCGGCTCTGGCCCATGTCGGGGCAGGCGTCCTACGACTCGGCGCGCGTGGTCATCGGGCGCGCCCCGACCGTGGTATTCGCGATGAACGTGCGACCGATCGCCGCGAGGGGAAACATCGCGCTCCCCGATTCACTCGCGAGGCTGATCACCGTGACCGACTCGGTGAAGCCGACCGTGCTGGTCTCGCTCGGTAGCCCGTATCTGCTGAATCAGACGCCGGCCGTGAAGTCCTACCTGATCGCCTGGAGCGGCGTGCGGCCGTCGGAGAAAGCGGCGGCGCGCGCGCTGCTCGGCTGGTCGCCGGTGCGCGGCAAGCTGCCGATCCGCATACCGCCGTCCTATCCGATCGGGTACGGCCTCACGGTGTCCGACTCCACTCTGCCGCCGCCCAAACCGCCGGCGCACGTCATCATTCCATGATGCGGCGGCTCGCTACGCTGACCGCTGCTGCGCTGGTTCTAAGCTGCGCGCATTCACAACCGGCGGTGTCTTCTGAAGTACAGCGGTCATTGGATCGCTTTGATCCGGTCCTCGACTACTTGAGGTCGCAGGTGGACAGCGCGTTCCCCGGAGCGGTGCTGGTCATTGGCGTGACCAACCAAAGCGTTGTCGTGGGGCCCGTCGGCCACTACGCCGTTGACGACCCGCGTCCGGTGACCCCTGAGACGATGTATGATCTGGCATCGCTCACCAAAGTCATTGGACTGACGACCGCGGCGATGATGCTGGTGGACTCCGGCAAGCTCGACCTCGACGCCCCGGTGCAGCGGTACGTGCCCGCGTTTCAGGGAGCCGGCAAGGAGCGTGTGACGATCCGGCACCTGCTCACACATTCTTCGGGAATGCCGGCCTGGCGACCGCTGTATGCGGAGACGGCGACCCGCGAGCAGGCGCTGGCGCTCGTCGATACCACTCCGCTGCTGCGCCAACCGGGCGACACATTCGTCTACTCGGACCTCGGCGCGATGGTGCTGACCCAGGCCGTCGAGGCGGTGGCCGGTCAGCGGCTCAACGATTTCCTCGGAACACGACTGTTCGGGCCGCTGGGGATGCACTCAACACGCTTCCTGCCGCCCGAAAGCTGGCGCGATCATATCGCCCCGACGGAGAACGACACGGCGTTTCGGCACCGGCTGCTGCGCGGGGAGGTGCACGATGAAAACGCGGGAAGGCTCGGCGGCGTGTCCGGACATGCGGGATTGTTCAGCACGGGACCGGATCTAGCCGCGTTCGCAGTTTGGCTGCTACAAACCCGCCAGGGTGGGGTTAACCAACCCGCGCTTCGTGCCGAGCTTGTCCGAGCGTTTACCCAGCGCCAGAACATTCCGCCCGGCTCCTCGCGCGCGCTGGGCTGGGATACGCCCTCGGAGAACTCGAGCGCCGGAACGAAGATGGGGCCGAACGCATTCGGTCATACCGGCTTCACCGGTACGTCGATCTGGTTCGACCCCGATCGCAACCTCTTCATTATTCTGCTGACCAACCGCGTCAACCCGACGCGGGCCAACGCGAAGATCCTTCAGGTCCGGCGGCGCGTGGCCGATCTCGTCAACGACGCGCTCACTCCACCACCGTAGCCCAGCCGCGCCGCGACAGGTCGCGGTAGATCACGAAGCCACCCAACGCACCGAACGCAAGCAGCACCAGTCCCGGCAATGTTTCGTGAAGCAGCAATTTGCCGACGCCGAAGAGCACGCCGTATACCAACACTAACCCGCCGATCCAGTCGAGCAGATTGGACAACCCGCCGCCCGCCACCTTCACGTCGGGCGCTTGCGCGGCGATGGGGGCCCATCCCGCGCGCGACGGCCGCGTGCGCCGGTAGAACGCCACCAGTGTCTGTTGCGGCTCGGGCTTTGTCAGGAACGTCACGGCCAGCCACACGACTGTCGTGACCGCGACGGTGATGAGCATGATATGCGCGAAGTCGATCGGTTTGTCGTTGTCCAAACCGAAAGCAAGCTGCAGGAAGAGCGAGACCACAAAGGCGGACACCATCGCCGACACCTCGCTCCACGCATTGATGCGCCACCAATACCAGCGCAGGAGCAGCACGCCACCCGTTCCCGCGCCCGTCACGATCAGCAGCTTCCACGCCCCGGCGATGGATTCCAGTTTGAGCGTCACGAGCGCGGAAATGATCGTCAACACCACCGTCGCCACCTTGGATGCCAGCACATAATGCGCGTCGGTCCGATCGCGCTTCCAAAACCGTCGGTAGAAGTCGTTCACCAGATAGCTCGCGCCCCAGTTGAGCTGCGTCGCGATCGTCGACATGTATGCGGCCGCGAACGCGGCGACCATCAGACCACGCAACGCGGCCGGCAGATGATCGATCAGCACGAGGATGTAGCCGGTCTCGGGATCCTTCAGCCCCGGATAGAGAATCAGCGAGGCGAGCGCGACCAGTATCCACGGCCATGGCCGGATCGCATAGTGCGCGATGTTGAACCAGAGCGTCGCGAGCAACGAGTGCCGCTCGTCTTTTGCCGAGAACATTCGTTGGGCGATGTAGCCGCCTCCACCGGGCTCGGCGCCGGGATACCAGGTCGCCCACCAGTTGACGCCGATGTAGACGAAAAACGCGATCATCGGCATCCACGCTGAGCCGACGGCAGGAACGATGTCCAACGCATCACCGCGACCCGCCACCACCAACTTCGTCTTCATCGCCTCGATGCCGCCCACCGCGTTGACCGCGAACACCGCGAGGATGATGACCATCGACATCTTGATGACGAACTGGAACATGTCGGTGACCAGAACACCCCACAGACCGGAGAGCGTCGAGATCGCCGAGGTGAGAGCGATCATCCCGAGCACGATGACGAGCGCCTCGACCTTGGTGATGCCGAAGATCAGCTGGAGGATCTTCACCATCGCCAGATTAACCCAGCCGAGGATGATGCAGTTGATCGGGATGCCGAGGTAGAGCGCGCGAAAGCCGCGGAGGAAGGCGGCCGGTTTCCCGGCGTATCGGATTTCGGCGAACTCAACGTCGGTCATCACCTGCGCCCGGCGCCACAGGCGCGCGTAGAAGAAAACCGTCAGCATGCCGCTCGCGAGAAAGCACCACCAGATCCAGTTCCCCGCGATGCCGTTCTTCGCCACGAAACCGGTCACCGCGAGCGGCGTGTCGGCGGCAAAGGTCGTCGCGACCATCGAGGTGCCGGCGAGCCACCAGGGCACGTTGCGTCCGGAGAGAAAGAATTCCGTCGTGCTCTTGCCGGCGCGGCCTTTGTAGTAGAAGCCGATGCCGATGTTCAGCGCGAAATACGCCGCGATGATCAGCCAGTCGACGATGGTGAGTCGCATAGCGCCACCAATTGGGGGGATGCAGCCCGACATGGCAAGCGGGGACGGACCGTTGACAGCCTCGCCGCTACCTTCTAAGTTGCTGCCAGACTGGAGGATAGTAATGGACACGACGCAAAAATCGGTTACCCTGACGCTCACCGACCGCGCGGGCGAGGAAGTCAAGAAATTCCTGGCCGAGGAGAAGGTGTCGAAGGAGTCGGCCGGGCTCCGCGTCGCCGTGCTGCCGGGCGGCTGCTCGGGCTTCCGCTACAGCCTGAACATCGAAGAGCATCCCGCGGCGGACGACGTCGTGATTGAAAGTGCCGGCGTGCGGCTGTTCGTAGATGAGTTCAGCTCGCAGTATCTGAACGGCACCGTGATCGACTACAAGAGCAACTTCCAGGAATCGGGATTCGCGTTCGAAAACCCGAACGCCTCCGGCGGCTGCGGCTGCGGATCGTCGTTCACGGTCTGAACGTTTGATCCTTCCTGAATCGGTGGCTCGGGCCCGCGGATTTCGCGGGCCCGTTCTTTTTTAGCCATGCGTAGCCTCGACATCGCCGTCATTGTCGCGTACTTCGCCGCCGTCATTGTGTTCGGCCTGCTCCTGGCCGGACGGCAACGCGACGCATCCGATTATTTTCTCGGGCATCGGGGCCTCCCCTGGTGGGCCCTCATGTTTTCCGTGGTCGCGACCGAGACGTCCGCGCTCACCGTCATTTCCGTGCCGGGCCTCGCGGCGCGCGGGGACCTCACCTTTCTCCAGATCGCCTTTGGGTATCTCCTCGGTCGCATCGGCGTCGCGGCGCTGCTCCTGCCCGGCTACTTCGAAGGCACGCAGGATACGGCCTATCAGCGGCTCGAGCACCGTTTCGGGCGAGTCGCCCGGCGCACCGCCTCCGGCGTGTTTCTGCTGACTCGCGCCCTCGCCGACTGTGTCCGCATCTTCGCCACGGCAATCCCCCTGGCCATTATCACGCACTGGAGTCTGCCGGTCGGGATCGCGGCAATCGGGTTCGTCACACTGGTGTACACGTGGGTCGGCGGACTCCGCGCCGTCGTTTGGGTGGACGTCATCCAGCTCGGCGTCTATCTGCTGGGCGGGATCGCGACGCTGATCGTCGCCACGCACAGCGCCGGTGGCGTCGAAGCATTCGGGCGCGCGTGGGACGCGAGTAAGCTCACGGCAATTGATTTCTCGGTCTCGCTCACGAAGACCTACACATTCTGGGGCGGACTGATCGGCGGGGCGCTGTTGTCGGCGGCGTCGCACGGCACCGATCACTTGATCGTCCAGCGACTGCTCGCGGCGCGGAACCTCAAGGATGCGCAGCGTGCCCTCATCGGATCCGGTGTGTTCATCATCCTGCAGTTCGCACTGTTCCTGCTGGTGGGAACGAGCCTCTGGCTGGCGGGAGCGGATCAGCCCGGCATGCGCGGTGATGCGATCTATCCGACCTTCATCGTTACACACCTCCCCGGCGGCATCGCCGGGCTCGCGGTTGGCGGGATTCTGGCGGCGGCCATGAGCAGCCACGCGTCGGCCGTGAACTCGCTCGCTTCCGCCTCGACGCATGACTTCTATGCGCCGCTGACAGGCCGTCAGGACCCTGCGCAGCTGTTGCGGGTGGGACGCTGGCTCACGCTCATCTGGACCGTCATTCTCGTCGCCGGCGCGATCGCATTTCGTGATCAGAACACACCCGTCGTGCAGCTCGCGCTCAGCATTGCCTCGCTCACCTACGGATCACTCCTCGGCACCTATATCCTCGGTGGTGTCTGGCCGCGCGCGCGGCAGATCGATGTCATCATTGCGTTGATCGTGAGCATCGTCGTGATGGCCCCGATCGTTCTCGGCGCGGTGATTCCGCACGTCCCCGTGCATTGGCTCCCCGGTCTCGCGTGGCCGTGGTACGTGCCGCTGGGAACGGCGGTGACGGTGACGGTGGGGTTAGTTTCGTCATTGGTGGGGAGCGACGGAAGGACGGAAGGACGGAACGTTCATGTCAGCTGAATCGCCTTCCGTTCCGTCATCCCGTCCTTCCGTCGTCGTACTTGGCATTGACTGCGGTGGCTCCCATACCGCGGTTGTCGTGGGAGACGTCCACGGCCGCATTCTCGCGCGCGCCGAAGGTCCCGGCTCGGCGATGCGGCCCGGCGGCGCCGAGCGCTCGGCGGCCGTCATCCTCGACGTCGCGCGGCGCGCGGCGACGCAGGCCCAGGTCGCCCTCCCCGCGGCCGTGGCGCTGGTCGGGGCCGCCGGTGCCGGTCGCGCGCCGGAGCAGGAGGCGCTGGCCGCAGCCATCGCCACCGCCGGCGTCGCGGAGCACGTAGAGGTGCGCGGCGACATCGAGGTCGCGCTGGCGGCGGCGTTCGACGACGGACCCGGCATCCTGATCAATGCCGGCACCGGTTCGATCGCCTATGCCCGCGGGCCGGATGGCCGGCTGCACCGCGCCGGTGGCCACGGCTGGCAGCTCGGCGACGAAGGCGGCGGCTATTGGATGGGGCGTCGCGCACTCGCGGCGGCCGCGCGCGCGCACGACGGCCTCGAGGAATCCTCCACCCTGCTGGAGCGGTTGCTGGTCGCGTTGGGATTGCAGCGGTTCGACGATCTGATCCGCTGGACCGCGACCGCAACGCCGGCGCAGGTCGCTGCGCTCGCGCCGCATGTCCTGAATGCCGCGCGGGAGGGAGAGATCGTCGCCCAGCGAATCATCGCCGATGCGGCGGTCGAGCTGTCCCAGCTGGTCCGCGTGTTGACGCGCCGTTTTCCGGAAACCGACACCATCAAGCTGGCCACGACGGGCGGGTTGTTGCGTCCCGGATCGCCGCTGCTCACGGCGCTCCGCACCAATCTCGCGGCCAATTTGCCGCGCGCGCGTCTGTCATCCGAAGGCGGCAGCGCGGTCGACGCGCCGGTGGGCGCGCTGCGGCTCGCGGCTAAGCTGATAGCAAAGGACTGACTAGGAGTTCTGCCGAACTTTGCTGTGCTTGAAGCCGTACCCGACGTATAGAAAAAGCCCAATTGCCAGCCACACCGCGAAGCGAATCCACGTTTCGAGCGGCAGTCCCAGCATCACGTACACACACAGCACCGCCGAGAGCGGGGCCACGACATACGCCCAGGGCACACGGAACGGGCGCGGCCGCGCCGGGTCGGTGTAGCGCAGCACCAGCACGCCGGCCGAAACGAGCGCGAACGCGAACAATGTCCCGATGTTCGTTAGGTTGTACGTCTCGTTCGCATCGCCGATCAACGCCCACAGCGCGACGAATATGCCGGTGATGATCGTCGTAATGTACGGCACCCGGCGGTTGGCCGAAATCTTTGCCGCCCACGGCGGCAGCAAACCATCGCGCGCCATCGCGAAGAAAATGCGCGGCTGTCCGTACTGGAAGACGAGCAGCACGGCCGACATCGACACGATCGCGCCGAGCGCGACGATCCAGCCGACCGTCCTGTAGCCGGCGACTTCGAGGGCCTTGGCGAGCGGGTCCGCGACGCCGAGGTCGGTGTACTTCACCATGCCCGTGAGCACCGCACCCACGACCACATAGATGAGCGTACAGATCGCCAGCCCGCCCAGGATACCGATCGGCAGATTACGCTGCGGGTTCTTCGTTTCTTCTGCCGCCGTCGAGATCGCGTCGAATCCGATGTACGCAAAGAACACGATCGCGGCGCCCTGGTGGATGCCGCGCCAGCCATTGGGCGTGAATGGCGTGTAGTTGTTCGAATTGATGTGAAACAGTCCCGCCACAATGAACAAGGCCAACACGAGCAGCTTGATGACGACGAGGACGTTGTTGGTCTTCGCGCTCTCGCGCACGCCCAGCAGGAGCAGCCAGGTAATCAGACCGACGATCAAGAATGCCGGCAGATTGACGAGGACCGGGATGCCGGCGACGTGCGGCGCGGTCTCCAGCAGGCGGTGGATGTTCGGATCGGGGCTGAGCAGCGCGGTGCGGTACCCCGTGGTGAGCCAGTCGGGAAGGTGCACGCCGAAGTACCCGAGGAACGACTTGAAATAATCCCCCCACGAGATTGCCACGGCCACGTTGCCGACCGCGTACTCGAGAATCAGGTCCCACCCGATGATCCACGCGACCACTTCACCGAGCGTCGCGTACGAGTAGGCATAGGCGCTGCCGGCCTGGGGAATCATCGCCGCCAGCTCGGCGTAGCAGAGGCCGGCCAGGGCACAGCAGACGCCCAGCAGAATGAACGAGAACACGAGCGCCGGTCCCGCCCCCGCGCGCACCAT
>DASPXD010000012.1:0-3526 GCA_035637435.1 Gemmatimonadales bacterium | reverse complement strand
GGGTCCGGCGGCGTCAGCCGCCGGTGCCGGGCTCGGCCCGGCAAGCGGAGCGAAGGCGCCGCAGGCGCCGAAGCTCAACCCGCGACCCCCTGACGCGGAGCCGGCGCGTAGCGCCGGCGGAGCGGACGCGGTGGGGGCGGGGAAGTGCGGGCGCGTCAACCCCATGCGACTCGTTAGCGAACCGAGTTACGACACCGAGTAGCAATCACGCGATGATCTGGGCATCGGTGTCGTAACAGCGAACCCGAAGATCAACCGAGTGTCGTGAGAAACTCACAGCAGAACTTACAGCAGCCGAAGCACTGAAAGGTGCTTAGGGCGTCGTCATTGTTCTTGATGCGGTCTGCCACCTTGCGGACCAAAGTGCCGGGTGCATATTGGACCCCCACTCAGATGCTGTGATCCTCGAGGTGCGATGTCGTGCGGCTCGCCCATGCCTCGGGGGGAGCAAATCGCGAAACCGACTGAGCTGAACATGCGCTTGGCCGGTCTTTGTTTTGTGTGGCATCGCCGCGACCACAAGCGCACCGTCGATCCACTATCTCACTGAGGCAGGCACCATGTTCAAACGTATGCTCGCGCATGGCGCGGCCGCGCTCCTTGTCGCGGCCTGCGGCATCGACCGCCCCCAACCGACTGACGCTTCCCAGGCGTCCACCGCGCCAGTGGCGTTCAGCGCCGTCAAGTTCTGGGAGGCCGGCGGAACGGTAACTTGGAACGAGTTGGCGACGGACCTGGCAACAGCGGCGCCAGCGCCAGGAATCAACACGATACGCATGTACACGTATCTCTCGCTCGCTCAGTTCCGCGCTGCTGAGGCGGCACAGGCAGCCCCTGGGCCGCATCCCCCGATCGGTGCGGCGATCGGGGGCGCTTCGGTCGCCGTGCTGCGCTCGTTCTTCCCCGGCAGCGTCGCCCAGCTCGAAGCCGCGCTCGACGCCCAGGAGGCTTCCGACCCGTGGCCCGGCGCCAAACACGCGGATTTCGCCGCGGGCGAAGCGACCGGTCGGGCGGTCGGAGCGCGCGTGCTCACGTTCGCGCAGAGCGACCTCGTTGGGCTCACGAATCCACTGGATCCGCCCATCGGACCGCCACCCGTCGGACCTGGCAATTGGATCTACGCTCCTCCTCCCTCAATCGCCCGCGGCAACCTCGGCGCGCGTCCCTTCTTTCTTACGTCCCAGGATCAGCTGCGCTCGCCCCCGCCACCCGCATTTGGAAGCGATGCCTTCAATGCGGCGCTGGCCGAGGTTCGTCAGATCTCGGACACCCGGACCCAGGAGCAGATTGACATCGCAAACTATTGGAACGTGAACCAGTCGCCGCGGTCCCAGGCAGCCTTCATGGGAATCGCGCGCGAACTCATCGTTTCACACCACCGCTCGGACGCGGAGGCCGCACGGCTCATGTTCGTCATGAGCGCGGCAGGCTTCGACGCGCTCATCGGATGCTTCGATGCCAAGTACAACTACTGGTTCATCCGGCCCCCGCAGGCAGACGCGGGTATCCACACCGTGTTCCCGACGCCGCAGCACCCGTCCTACCCGTCCGCTCATTCCTGTTTCTCGGGCGCGTTTAGCGGCGTACTCGCCGCCGCTTTCCCAAGCGAGGGTGCGCGAATGGCAGCCGTCGCCCAAGAGGCAAGCCTGTCGCGACTCTACGCGGGAATCCACTATCGATTCGACATGGAGGCGGGGCTCGCCCTGGGCCGCAGAGCTGCCGCGCTCGCTCTTGCCGCGGACCTCGACCAGGTCGCCCCGGGCACCAAGTAAGGAGCGCTTCGCCACCGCCATCACTCACAGCGTCGCGACCCCCTGCGCCACTCAGGGGGTCGTGCTGTTTACGGTGCGACGTAGAAGAAAAAGCCCTACAGCAGAAGTCGCTGCAGAGCTTGATCTGTCCTTCCTGGAAGATAGGTAACACAGTATTCCGGACACATGGGTGACACTTTTGCCCCTTCACAGGAGGGGGCATGCCTTGGAAGGAGTGTCACGTCATGGACGAGCGGCTCCGGTTTGTGGCCCGCCTGCTCGAAGGCGAGAAGATGGCGCCTCTGTGCGCCGCGTTCGGCATTTCGCGGAAGACCGGGTACAAGATCTTCGAGCGGTACAAAGACTGCGGGATCGCCGCGTGCACCGATCGCAGTCGGCGGCCGTATCGACAAGCGAATCGGCTGCCGGCGCCGATCGAGGCAACGATCGTCCGGTTGAAGCGTGAGTACCCGGGCTGGGGCGCGCCGAAGGTCCGGGAGAAGCTCCGGCAGCAGGTCCCGGGCGTGCAGCTGCCGGCGATCAGTACGGTCCACGCGGTGCTCGACCGCCACGGCTTGGTCAAGCGGCGCCGCCGCCGCCGGCCCGCGGCCGCCGGCACGGCGCTCTCGCGCCCGACGGAACCGAATGCCCTCTGGTGTGCCGACTACAAAGGCGAGTTCCAGCTCGGCAATCGGCAATACTGCTATCCGCTCACCATCACCGACTTCGCGAGCCGCTACCTGTTGACCTGCGAGGCGCTGTCGACCACGCAGGAGCAATTCGCGTTTACCGTCTTCGAGCGGACGTTCCAGGACTTCGGGCTCCCCGGGGCGATTCGCACCGACAACGGGGTGCCCTTTGCATCGCGGCATGCGCTCTACGGGCTGAGCAAACTGGCGGTGTGGTGGCTGCGGCTCGGCATTCGCCTCGAGCGCATCCAGCCGGGCCAGCCCCAGCAGAACGGCCGGCACGAGCGGATGCATCTCACGCTGAAGCGAGAGGCGACGCGGCCGGCCGAGGCGAACGTGCTCCAGCAACAGGCGCGCTTCGATGCCTTCGTCGAGCGCTACAACCAGGAGCGCCCGCATCAGGCGCTGGGCATGCAGGTGCCCGCGGTCGTCTACACGCGCTCCCCGCGTGTCTACCGGGGCCTCGAGGAGCTCACCTACCCCTACCATGACGCCACGATCACCGTGACCCGGTGCGGCCGCCTCTGCTTCCAGAGGCGCAAGGTCAATCTCAGTCAGGTCTTTGCCGGCCAGAACGTCGGGGTGACCCAGGTAGGCGAGCACGTGTGGCTCGTCACCTTCATGCAGTACGATCTCGGCTATTTCGACGACGAGACGTGCCGCCTCGAACCGATCGACTATCCCTTCGGCTCAAGAGTGTTACCTATGTGCTCGGAATAAACTGTCCACCCATGTGTCCGGAATGGACCATGTTCACTCAGTCGGGACGGCGGGATTTGACGCGCCCGGCGGCGTCAGCCGCCGGTGCCGGGCTCAGCCCGGCAAGCGGGGCGATGGCGCCGCAGGCGCCGAAGTTCAACCCGCGACCCCCTGAACCCCATGCGGGTCAGGAATCCTACTCAAAACGACAACTTGTCGGTTTTTCAATGGCTTCCGAGCGTCGGCGCCGGATGCCGTTGCCTGAAATGTCGGGGCTTGCCGCGAGAAACGGCACCAATAACAGCACCACGACTACGCCCCGATCAACGTGGACCGCCTTGGGCTCGTTGATTCTCCACGACGGGGGTCAAGACGACAACGCTTGCC
>DASPXD010000011.1:0-2109 GCA_035637435.1 Gemmatimonadales bacterium | reverse complement strand
GTGAAATTCCTGCGCGTGAAGGAGCAGGAACGTCGCGCTCGACACCGGATCGGGACCAACCCGGAAGTAGGAGATGTCCGGGATCCGCTGCTCCTTGTTCACGATCAGGTTCTCGACGACGTGGAGATCCTCGGCGCGCGCCTGAAACGCGAGGTGCGGCGGCGTGTTGCGATAGGCGCCGCCGTAGTTCATGTGGACATGCACGTCCCCGCTCCACCAGCCGCGCGCCGGCAGATTGTCCAGACGCTCGAGCGTGATGCGGTGTGTGACACGAACAGCCGTCGGCACGTTCACGTCGGCACGAAAGACGTGATACTCCGGTCCACGCCACACCTCGACGTGTATTCGTCCGGCTGGTACCGTGAGCTCGGCAGAGCCGTTCGAGTGGAAGTACGGATACTCGAATTGCCGCTCGGCGCGGTCAAAGGCCTCGTCGGCATGCCACCAGGCGTCGTCGGGTGCGTAGCCGCGTCCCGACGAATCCGAGACCGAGACGCGAGCGGCGAGCGGCCTGCCCGCACGGTCGACAATGTTCAGATGGAGAGCTCCAACGGCGCCGCGGTAGCTGCGCACCCGCGCTTGGATTGGTTGCTTGCGCCCACCGACGACGTCGATCACCCACAGCGCCGTGTTCCCGCCTTCATTAGAGACGTAGGCGATCCGTGTGCCGTCGTGTGACCAGCGCGGCGCGGTCGCATCGAACTCGCCGTACGTGAGTGGAAATGGGTCGCCCCCTTCGCTCGTCATCAGCCAGAGCTGATTCCATTGCCGGCCCAGGTAGGAGCTGTAGACGACGCGCGTGCCGTCGGGAGACCAATCGGGCCGGGCCTTCCAGGTCGTTTCTTCGTAGCGCAGCTCGCGCAGCGGAGCGCCGGGGCGCGCCTCCATGCGCCAGAATCCGCCGCTGCCGTGGATGTGGTCACGATTGGAAACGAGAATGATCTCTTTGCCGTCCGGCGACCACGTCGGCGAGATGTAGTGGTCCCACTTGCTGTAGTAATAGCGCGGGAGCTTGCTGTCGTTGTCTGCGGTGAGGCGCACTGGATCCTTCGCCCCTTGGGGGCTCAGGACGAAAATGTGCCAGCGCCCGTTGTAGACCGACGAAACGAACGCGATGCGCGATCCATCCGGCGACCAGCGCGGCTCGACGTTGACCGCGCCGTTGGCGGTGAGCGGCGTGACGTTGCCGGAGGCCACGTCGAGCAACTCGAGCTCAATGGCATCATGCGCGTAGCGCGAGAACACCACCGTCCGGCCGTCGGATGACCAGTCAGGTTGATAATCGTAGGCCGGTCCGGCGGTGATTTGCGCGGCGGTATCCGATCCGATCCGCTGGCGCCACAACGTCCCTTGCATCGAGTAGATCAGCTCGCTGCCATCGGGTGACCACGTGACGGCGCTGGGACCGCTGGTCACCTGCGGGACGTACATCTCGCGCCAGTAGTACGCGTGCGGGAGATCGACCTGCCGAAGAACTGGCGCGCGCTGTGCGTGTAGGGGCGCAGCATGCTGCGCCCCTACGAACAACACCACGCCTAGCGAGACGAGCCGGGCCACCGCGAGCGTCATGACGTGAGATACAATCGCTGAGGGTCGAGCACCTCACGCAACAGCTGCAGCTCGACGCGGGTCGGAGGATCGAGCCGGGCGAGCTTCGAGCGGGAACGAAGCTTCCACCCGACGTTTGCCTGCACGTCACCCTCTGCGACGCCGGGGTACAGCGCCGCGAGCAAGAGCTCTCCGCCCGCACCATCGGGCTCGAGCACACCCTTGTCGGTGATCACCCGCTTCACGCGCTGCCCCGGACTCGTGATGAAATCCACGCGCTCCGGGAATGTGCGCGGCGAAAGCTTCGAAATGATCAGGATGCGTTGCGCGTGAATCGCGATCTCGGCTGCGCCGCCCGAGCCTGGCAGCCGCACCTTGGGGCGCTGGTACGGCCCGATGACGGTCGTATTGATGTTGCCATGGCGATCGACCTGCGCGCCGCCGAGGAACCCGACTTCGATCCGCCCGTTCTGCAGAAACAACTGGAACACATCCGCCATGCCGCACACCATCAGCGAGCCGGTGACGAGCGCCGGATCGCCGATCGACACGGGCAGACGC
>DASPXD010000010.1:0-17030 GCA_035637435.1 Gemmatimonadales bacterium | reverse complement strand
TCGCCGCCCGTCGCGGTAACCAGCACGTCGTCCTCGATCCGCACGCCGAGCTTCTCGGCCTGGAGATAGATCCCCGGCTCGAGCGTGATCGCCATGCCGGGCTCGAGCGGCCGGCCGAAGCCGACGTCGTGGACGTCCATCCCGATCGGATGGCCGAGGCCGTGGTTGAAGTATTCCCGGTCATCGCAGGTCTTCTCACCACACAGCGTGCCCGAGTGCGCGCGCAGGTATGCCCGCGCGATGCCGTCCAGCTGCCCGATCGTGACGCCGGGGCGCACGGAGTCGAACGCCGCCTGCTGCGCGCCCAGCACCAGATCGTAGATCGCCTTTTGCCGCGGCGTGAAGCGGCCGTTGATCGGGAACGTGCGCGTCACATCGGCGGTGTACTGGCCCCATTCCGCCGCGGCATCGATCAGGACCAGATCGCCGTTCTCGGTGCGGCGGCGGTTGACGTCGTAGTGCAGCGTGGTGGAGTTGGGGCCGCTGCCCACGATCGAGGGATATCCGACGCGGTCGGCGCCGTTGCGGCGGAACCCGTCCTCGAGGGCCGCCTCGATCTCGTATTCGTACATCCCGGGGCGCGCGGCACGCATCGCGGCGATGTGCCCGGCGACGCTGATGTCGACGGCGCGCCGCAGCCGGGCGATCTCGTCGGCGTCTTTCACGACGCGCATCGAATCGACGATCGGGAGCACGTTGCGCACGTCGCCACCGGAGAAGGCGAGATCGGCGATGCGGGACTCGTCACGCGTCCCGGGGCCGAGCGGCACGTAGACCGGCCAGCCGCGCGCCGCGGCGAATCGGACGCGCCGCAGCCGGTTGTCCAGGGAATCGAGCGGCAGCACGGTGCCGATACCGGACACGCGCACCGCCACGCTGTCGGGGCCGAGCCGCAAGCCGGTCCAGCGCTCCTGCGACGGCGTGCGCGGCGGCAGGAACAGGACGGTCTCGAGCGTGTCGCCTCCGCGCGCCGTGAGCAGCAGCCAGGCGTCCTGGGTCTCGAGCTCGGTGAGATAGAAGAAGGTGTTGTTCTGGCGGAAATCGTTGTCCTGCACGTAGTCCTGTTCGATGTTCCGCTCGTGCGAGGCCGGAACCAGGACCGAGCCGCGTCCGATGCGCTTGAGCAGCGCGCGGCGGCGGGCGGCGACCGCCGCGGTATCCACCGGCCGCCCCATCCCCGGCAGCTCGGGCACGACGCTGTACGCCCCGATGGGGGCCGCTGATCCCGCAGCTTGGGACGCAGATCGCCCGCAGATCGTGACGCTGATGACAGTCGCGAGAAGAGTTGTTCGCATGTCGCCTAATCTACCTGTGCTTGACGTGACTCGCGTTCCCGAGCGAAACTATTGCACCCATGACGATCAACTCGGCCCTGACACACGCGGAAGCGGAACGCCTGGCCGCGCGGATTGCCGAGCTGGAGCATGAGCGCAAGCACCTGCTCGCCGTCATCGAGATCCTGAAGGAAGCCTCCAGTTCCTTGCACTTCATTGACATTCTCCAGGCCATCGCCCGCAAGCTGGGCGAATCGTTCGGCCTGGACCGCTGTTCGATTTTCCTCGGAGAGAAGGGCGGCCGGCAGGTGCGGCTCGTCGCGTCGTACGAAGATCCCACCATTCGCAACTACGTCGTCGACCTCGAGCGCTATCCCGAATTGAAGAAGGCGATGCAGAGCGGCGAGACGGTGTTCATCCCCGACGCCGCCAACGATCCGTCGCTGCGGCACGTGAAGGAGGAGCTGATCAACCGCCGCGTCAAGTCGATCACGGTCGTGCCGATCACGTGGCGCTCGGTCGCCATCGGCGCGATTTTCCTGCGCACCTATCGCGACGGCCCCACCTTCTCCGACGCCGACGTGCGCTTCGTCCAGGTCGTCGCCGCACTCACGGCGCAGAGCCTGCGCAACGCCCACCGCTACGAGCGACTCGCGCACCGCCAGCACGAGACCGGGGGCCTGCTGCGCCACATGGAGTTGGAGCGCGTCGCCTTGCTCGCCTTCTTCCGCCGGCTGCTCGACGCGTTCGGGGACCGCGAGGGCGCGTGGGGCGAAGGTCTCCTTCCCAAAGCCAGCGCCGAGGAGCTGGACCGGCTGGTGGCCGTGGCCATGGCCGTCATCCAGGAAGAAGCCAAAGGGCGGTGAAGCCGGCAGCACGCGCCGCTGAGCTGCGGCGGATTCTGGAACGGGCGAACCACGCGTATTACCTCCTCGACAAGCCGGAGATCTCGGACGCCGAGTACGATCGGCTGTTCCGCGAGCTCCAGGCGCTCGAAGCAAAGCATCCTGAGCTGCGCACGTCCGACTCCCCTACCCTGCGAGTCGGCGGTGAGCCGGCCGCCGGGTTCCGCAAGCACCGCCACCTCGTTCCGATGCTCTCGCTCGCCAACGCCTTCACGGAGGCCGAGCTGGGCGAGTGGGAGGAGCGTAACACGCGCCTCGTGCCGGAGGTGACCACCGCGGGCTACACGCTGGAGGTGAAGATCGACGGCGCCGCCGTGAGCCTCACGTACGAAGACGGCGTGCTCGTCACGGGCGTCACGCGCGGCAATGGCGTCGAAGGCGAGGACGTGACGCCCAATCTGCGCACGGTCCTCGACTTGCCGTTCAGGCTGCGCGGCAAAGGGTGGCCGAAGAAGATGGAAGTGCGCGGCGAGGTCTACCTGCCGAAGAGCCAGTTTGCCCGGGTGAACGCAGAGCGGGAGACGGCGGGCGAGGCGCCGTTCGCCAATCCCCGCAACGCCGCCGCCGGAGCGCTGCGGCAACTGGACCCGAAGATCACCCGCGCCCGCGGCCTGCGTGTCTTCACCTTCCAGGTCGAGGCCCCGGGGCAGAAGCTCGGCATCGACTCGCAGCAGGAGCTGCTCGAAGCGCTGCTCGCGTGGGGGCTCCCGGTGGAGCGGCATCACACGCGGGTCCCCGACCTCGCGACCGCGCACCGCGAGATCGCGAAGCTACAGACGCTTCTCCCCACGCTCGATTACGGCGCCGACGGCGTCGCGGTCAAGGTGGACAAGCGCTCGCTCTACGCCGAGCTGGGCACGATCGGGAACCGCGAGCCGCGCTGGGCGGTGGCCCGCAAGTTCGCGCCCGAGGTCCAGATCACGCAGCTGCACGAGATCCGTATCAACGTGGGTCGGACCGGCGCGCTCAATCCGTACGCCGTCCTCGAGCCCGTAGAGATCGGGGGCGTCACGGTCTCCAACGCCACCTTGCACAACGCCGCGCTGATTGCCGCCAAGGACATTCGCGAGGGCGATTGGGTGGAGGTCACGCGCGCCGGCGAGGTCATCCCGCAGGTCCTCGGTCCGGTGAAGGAACGGCGGACCGGCGCCGAAAAGCCTTACGCAATGCCGGAGCGCTGCCCGAGCTGCAACTCGCAGGTCGAGCATCCGCACGAAGAAGTGATGACCTATTGCCCCAACATCTCGTGTCCCTCGCGCATCCTGGAGTCGATCGTTCACTTCACGAGCCGCAGCGCGATGGATATCCGGCGGCTCGGCTATGAACGCGTGCGCGCATTGCTCGATGCCAAACTGATCGAAGACGTGGCCGATCTATACGAGTTGACGCCGCTGCAGCTGCTGGCGCTCGAGGGCTTCGCCGAGAAGTCGGCCCAGCAGCTCGTGGACGCGATCGCCGCGTCGCGGCAGCAACCGTTGTCGGCGCTGCTGTTCGCGCTCGGCATCCGGCACGTCGGCGCACAGGGGGCCAAGCTCCTGGCGCGCCATTTCGGCACGATGAGCGCCCTGGCGCGCGCATCGGCCGCGGAAGTCGGCGAAGTGCGCGGCATCGGGCCGGCCATTGCCGACGCCGTCGCGGGCTTCTTTGCCGAGCCGCGCAACCGCAAGCTCATCGAGCGACTCGACAAGCTCGGTTTGACGCTGAAGGAGACCGCCACGGCCACCGGCCCGCGGCCGCTCACCGACCAGACTTACGTCGTCACCGGCACGCTGCCGACGCTCTCCCGCCAGCAGGCGCGCGATCTGATTGAAGCGGCGGGCGGACACGTTGGCGACAGCCTGTCGAAGAAAACCACGGCGCTGGTCGTCGGCGCCGATCCGGGGTCGAAACTCGACAAGGCGAAAGCGCTCGGCGTCGAGCAGATCGACGAGGCCGAACTCTTGCGCCGCGCGAACCGCAAACCCTAAGTTGCCTTCTCATATGACCGTCCCCGGCATCCTGCGACAGCTCCACGCGAGCCTCGCCGCACACGCTCCTGACCAGCTCGTCACGATCCTGCAGGAGTCCGGCTACGCCGCGGGGGAAGGGCTCTACACGGCGTTCGCCGCCGAGCACAGCCCCACCGATCTCGATGCCGACCGGCTCGCGGAAACGCTCTCCGCGTTCTTCACGAGCGGCGGCTGGGGCACCGTGTCGATGAGCCCGGTCGGCATCGGCGCGCTGGCGCTCGACTCCAGCGACTGGGCGGAAGCCGAGCCGGGGACGGCACAGGCACCGATGTGCTTTTTCTCGGCCGGGATGCTCGCGGACTTTTTGGGGCGGCTGTCCGACGAGACGGTGTCGGTCATGGAAGTCGAGTGCCGCAGCCGCGGCGACGAGCGCTGCCGTTTCCTGTCGGCGACGCCGGAGGTGCTGGAACGGGTCTATAACGACATGACGCAGGGCAGGAGCTACGCGGAGGCCCTCGGCGGCTAGCGCCGCGCGACGCTGACACCCTCGAGGAGGAGTGAGGGTGAAAAACGCGAGCCGAGCCAGCGCCCGTCCGTTCCAAATCCTCCGACTCGTTTGAGCAGGTCGTAGGTGTTCCCCGCGACGGCGGCATCCTTCACGCGGCCCGTCACTTCGCCGCGCTGCACGCGGTAGGCGAGTCCCACCGGATGGCTGAACGCGCCGCTGATCACGTTGCCCTGCCCGACCCCGATCAGGTCATCGACGATGAGGCCATCGTCGATGTCGGCGATCAATCCCCCGCCCAACGCGCGGGATTCGGATCCGACATGTGCGCCGTCCGTCATCCGAAACACCACGTTCGTGTAGCCAATATGGGGTTTCCCAAACACCCCGCGCCGTCCGTTGCCGGTGCTCTGCGTCTTGGCGCGCGCGGCCGTCTCGAGATCGTAGACGAAGCGCCCGACCACGCCATGCTCGACCAGTCCCGTCGCGCGCGACGGCACGCACTCGTCATCCACCGGCCGTGAGGCCGGCCGGCCCGGCGTGAGCGGATCGTCGATGATCGAGAGACGCTCGTCGAACAGCGTCTCACCCACTTTGCCGGCGAGGGGAGAGCTGCCCTGGAGCACCGTTTTCCCCGACAGCGCCTGCTCCAGCGGCAGCACCACGGCCGCGAGTCCGGCCGGCGTGAACACGACCGGCAGCGCGCCGTCGGGCGGTGTGACGACGTTGAGGGCGGCGGTGAGACGCGTCTCGACGGAGCGCACCAGCGTCTCGAGATCGGCATCGCTCGGCAAGTCGGCGCCGACGTACTGATCGTACACCATCAGCACGTCGTCCCCGGCGATGCGCGTGATGTCGGCCGTGACCGCGATGCCGGTGGCGCGGTACTCGCCGCGCGCGCCGGCCGAATTACCGACCGCCGTGTCCGCGACCTCCCGCTCCACGGAGACGTTGACCTGGCAGTCGGGCCGTGCCAACCGCTCGACGAGGAGGCGGCCCATGCGGATCAACGTATTGAGCGAGGCGTCGGCGGTGCGGGCGAAGAACGTGGAAATCGGCGGCAGGTTGGCGGTGCCGGCGCCGGGAAACGCGAGATCCACGACCTCGCCGAGTTCCGCCGACGCGCGCGCCCGATCGAGCAGGGCCGCGGGATCGGGCTTGGCCGCGGTCGTCCCCGCCACGCCCATGCGGCCCCGCGCGAGCACGCGCAGGTTGAGCCCCGCCTCCTCCGAGATGCCCGCCGCCTTGAGCCGCCCCGACTCGAACGCGACCGTCGTCCGCTCTTCGCGGCGCCAGAGCGCGTCGGCACCGTCGACGGCGCCGCGAGCGGTGTCGAGCAGCCGGTCGATCATACGTCCCCGCCGATGAGGGCTTCCTCGATGCGCACGTGCGGCGCCCCTTCGGTTACCGGCAGCGGGAACTGGCCGCCCTTGCCACACCCGCCGCCCATCTGATTCCAGGTGAAGTCGCCGGCAATGTGATCGATGCGGTCGAGCGTCTGAAACAGATTGCCCGCCAGCACGACGTCCTTCACCAGCTCGGCGACCTTGCCGTCGCGAATCATGTAGCCCCAGCCGGCCGTGAACGAAAAATTCTCGAGCATCGTCTGGCCGCCGAACGCACCGCACGCGTACACGCCGAGCGGGATGTCGCTGATGAGATCGTCGAACCCGACGCCGTTGTCGCCGGGGGCGATGTAGGTGTTCGTCATCCGGACGATGGGCGGATGCCGGAATGAGATCGCGCGGGCGTTGCCGGTGGGATGCTCGCCCAGCTTCGCGGCCGTTTCGCGCGAGTGCAGGCGCCCGACGAGGATCCCCTCGCGGATGAGCGGCGTGTCCTGCGTCGGCGTCCCCTCGTCGTCGTAGGGCAGCGTCCCACGCAGTCCCGGCGCGGCGCCGTTGTCGCCGACGTTCAGCACCGGTTTCCCGAAGCGCCGCCCCAGTGTCATCATGTCGCGCGCCTGGGGGTTTTCGTAGACGAAGTCGGCTTCGGACAGATGGCCGAACGCCTCGTGAATGAAGACGCCCGCCAGCTCATTGTCGAGAATCACCGGGTAGGCGCCGCCGCGCACGCGCGGCGCCTCGAGCAGATCGACAGCGCGCTGCGCGACGACGCGGAACCGATCGTCGAATCCCTGCACGCTGTCCCAGCCTTTGCGCAGCCCGATCGACTCGAGGCCCTTCTCGATGGTGCCGTTGCGGCGGGCGATCGCGGTGCCGGAGACGACGACCTCGGGCCGCAGCTGGTAGAGCGACGTGCCTTCGGAGTTGACGTACCAGACCTCCGAGACTTCGTCCCGATAGCTCGCTTGCGTATCGACGATCTGATTCGACACGGCGAGCATCGCGCCGTTGTAGCGATCGAGCAGCTGCTTCTTTTTCGAGAGCGAGATCCCGCGCACGTCCCCGTCCAGCTCCAGCACGGCGTCGGCTGCCTCCGGCGGCGTGTCGGCCAGCCGGATCGGCTCGTCGAGCCGCACGGCGCGCGACAGCTCGTTGGCCCGTGCCACCATCGCCGGCAGCTCGTCGAGCGACGTGAACGACGCGATGCCCCAGCCGCAGCCCTGGTTGAGCACGCGCACAAATCCGCCCTGGTCTTCGCTGACCGTCGCCGTCTCGAGACGGCGGCCGCGGAAGGCGACGGCGGAGCTCCAGGTGCGTTCGACGCGGATTTCGGTGTAACCGGCGCGCGACTGTTTGACGGCCGCGGCAAGACGATCTCTCAACGGCCGTCCTTCAGCTGGGCGCGGTAGTCGGGGCGGACCACGATCTCGCCGTTCACGATGACTTCCAGGTCCCAGGGGAGAATGATGAAGTTCTCGTTCTCGAGCGCGTAGAAATCGGGCTTGTACCCGCCGGTCTTGAACGACACCGCCGTCTTCACCTCGGCGGGCTTCTGCTCGCGCACGGCGGCGAGCGCGAGCTTCATGGTGTTGCCCGACTCGCACGTTTCGTCGACCAGCAGCACGCGCTTGCCGGTCACGAGGCGCGGCGGGCCGGCGATGACGGAGCCTTCCTTCGTAATGGCGATGGAGGCGAAATCGCGCTGCAGGATGCTCGCGACCACCGCGCCGGGGATGACGCCGGCCTTCGCGATGCCGATGACCACGTGGGGGTCATACTCGCGGAACACCTTCAGCGCAAGCACCCGGCAGAGCTCGCCGAAGAACGGCCAGTCGACCTGAAGCACGCCGCGGGGAGTCTTGCTTTTGGGGCGCATGCCGGCGGATGGAGCCATCGTGCGGGAAGCTACATTGCGGACGCGCGCAGCCGCAAGCTATTTTCGGCGCATGGGTTTCTGGCGGCGCTTGTTCGGCGGGGGGGGCTCGTCGGGCGACGATCTCAAACCCCAACGTCTCGATTATCTCAACGAGGCGTTAGCCCTCGAGCGTCAGGGGGATTATGACGCCGCGCTGACGTCGTACCGGTTGGCGCTGCGCGATCATCCCAACGACGCGCGCATCCTCCAGAACATGGCAATCGCGTTCACGAAGACGCGCCGCTTCGACGAGGCGATCCGGCACTACCGGCGCGCGCTCGAGCTGGACAGTTCGCTCGCCGGCGCGCACTACGGGCTTGCCTTCCTGCTGCTGCAACGGGGCGACCCCGACGGCGCCGCGCAACATCTCAAGACGTTCCTCGCGCACCCCCCGCGGGGCCCGGACGCGCAGAAATGGGTCGAGCACGCGAATCAGGCGTTGCAGGAGCTTGGGGCGGGCGGCGCCGCCGCGGCGCGCATGCCCGAAGAGAGGACGGGAAGCCCCTGATTCGGCCGTTCGCAGTGCTGGCGCTGGCCGCCGTGTTCGCTTGCAAGCTCAATACTGACGCGAATCAACCGGTTGCAATCGAAATCGTCCTGCCCGACAGCGGCCGGGTCGAGCTGACCGATACGTTCCGGCCCAGCGGCCGGGCGCTGAACGGCTTCGGCGATTCGGTGGCTGCGCCGCTCTTCTGGAGCTCGCTCGACACCGCCATCATCGCCGTGCTGGACAGCACCACCGGTGTCACCCTCCCCGAATCGGTCGGGGTCGGACGGTTGCAAGTGCGGACCGGACGACTGTTCTCCAATCCCCAATCGGTGAACGTCCTCGCACGACCCGATTCGATCCGGGCCGCCGGGGCGACCCGCGACACGGTGAAGCTGACGCCCGACTCGACGGAGGTCCTCGACTCGCTCTCCGCTCCGCTGCAAGTCGAGGTGTTCGCGTCGGGCGGTGTCGCGGCAGGTCGACCCGTGATGTTCGCCGCCACCACCTTTCCGGCGAGTGGCCCGGTGGTCACATTAGTGCCCAGGGATACCGTCCTGACCACCAGCGGCGTATCCACCGCGCTCGCCAGCGTGCGACTCCGGCTGCGACCGGGCCCCCGACCCGACTCGGTCGTGGTGACGGCGACGATGCCGCGGTTGCACGGGACGATCGTTCCGGGAAACCCGACATTCGTCGTGGAGTTTGGCCCATGAACCGAGGGACGCTGACGCAGCTCTTTTTCACGACCGTGGACCGGCACGCCGGCCTGGCGGCGGCCTTTCGGTCCAAGGTCGGTGGCGCCTGGGTCTCGATGACGCACCGCGCGGCGCTGGATCGCGTGCAGGCGATCTCCCTCGGCCTGCGCGAATTGGGCATCAAGCCGGGCGACAAGGTCGCCATCATTTCCGAGAATCGTCCCGAATGGGTGCTGAGCGATTACGCTTGCCTGTGCGCGCGTGCGACCGACGTGCCGATTTATCCCACCCTCACCGCGAAACAAACCGAATACATCCTGCGCGACTCGGAGTCAGTCGCGGCGTTCTGCTCGACGACGGCACAGGTCGACAAGGTGCTCGAGGCGAAGAGCGCGTTGCCCGGACTCAAGCACGTCGTGGCGTTCGACAGCGCTGCCGCGGCGCAGCGACCCGGCGTCACGGCGCTGGCCGCCCTCGAGGCCAAGGGCCGAGCTGCCGCACCCAGGCACCCGCAATGGAAGCAGGAGGCGCTAGCCGCGCAGCCCGACGATCTGGCAACGCTCATTTATACGTCCGGCACCACCGGCGACCCCAAAGGCGTGATGCTGTCGCATCACAACATCTGGTCCAACGTTCAGGCCGTGCTCCAGATGATTCCCATCGGCAGCGGCGACGAGTGCCTCTCGATGCTGCCGCTGTCGCACAGCTACGAGCGGATGGTGGATTACACGCTGTTCCAGGCGGGCGTGATCATCAACTTCGCCGAGTCGTTCGACACGGTCGCCACGAATCTCGGCGAAGTGAAGCCGACCGTCGTGCTGTCGGTGCCACGGCTCTACGAAAAGGTGTACGGCCGCGTGCTCGAGAACGCGCTGTCGGGCAGCGCCATCAAGCGGACGATTTTTTTCTGGGCGAAACGCACCGGCGAGCAATGGGCAACGTTGTCGCTCGCCGGACTGCCGATTCCCGGCGGCCTCGCCCTCAAGAAGAAGGTCGCCGACCGCCTGGTGTTCGCGAAGCTGCAGGCGCGTACCGGCGGGCGCATCCGGTTCTTCGTCTCGGGTGCGGCACCGCTCTCGGCCGACATCGCGAAGTTCTTCTACAGCGCGGGACTGCCCATCATCGAGGGGTACGGGCTCACCGAGTCATCGCCCGTCCTGACGCTCAACCCGCTCGATCGCATCAAGCTCGGCACCGTGGGCCGTGCGATCCCGGGCGTCGAGCTCAAGACCGCGCAAGACGGCGAGATCCTGGCGCGCGGCCCGAACATCATGCAAGGCTACTACAAGCTGCCCGACGCCACGAAGGAAACGATCGATGCCGAGGGCTGGCTGCACACGGGCGACATCGGCGAGCTCGACTCCGACGGCTATCTCAAGATCACGGACCGCAAGAAGGAGCTGATCAAGACGGCCGGCGGGAAGTACATCGCGCCGCAGCCGATCGAGGGGATGGTCAAGCGCAACAAGTTCGTCGCCAACGCCCTGCTGTACGGCGATCGCCGCAAGTTCCCGATCGTGCTCGTGGTGCCGAACTTCGACAACCTCGAACGCTGGGCGCGGGAGCGCAACCTGACGTACGGCACGCGCGCCGAGCTGATTCAGCTGCCGGATGTACAGGCCAAGGTCGAGCGCGAGGTGATGAGCACGCTCCGCGAGCTCGCCAAGTTCGAGACGCCGAAGAAGGTCGTGCTGCTGGAAAACGATTTCACGATCGAGTCGGGCGAGCTGACGCCGACGCTCAAGGTGAAGCGGCGCGTCGTCGAGAAGCGGTACAAGGACGTGATCGATGCGGCGTACGCGGCCGGCGACGCGATGGCCGCGGCGATCGAGTCCTGAGCGAAGCGAAGGATCTGCTTTTGATCGTCTAGCGCTTCTCCCCAACCCACAGCCCCTGTTCAGCGGCGAGCTTGAGGAGCCCGATCGGAAGCTCGGGCTCTTCGTTTTCCACGACAAAGCGGCGGCCGCGCAGCAGCACGCGATGCGCTTCGACGAGCCAGGGCGACGTCGCGAGATCGGCGCCGACCACGACGCCGCGCGCAATGGCCGTGCGCAGCGGCACCTTCTCGTTGGCATACAGCAACGAGAGACTCGGCTGCTCCTCCATTTCGGTCGGTGCGTTGATCCCGACGAAGTGGATCCCTTCCATGAGCGCACTGAGCCGCGCCGCCTGGCGCACGGCCGAGCCCACCAGCACCACGTAGCCGCCCGGCCCCGACAGTTCGAGGAGCGCCTGGAGCTTCGCTGCATCGGCCGACGGCAGGGGGGAGGGCGGCGTGTACGCGGGGCGCGGGCCGGACGAATCTTTCGACACGCGTTCCTTGTTGCGGCGGAAGTTCACAATGCCCCGCGCGATCGGATACTCCTTGTGGCACACGGGACAACCCACCAGGCCCGAGCGGACCATGCGGTCTTTCACTTCCCCCGTCGAGAGCACCAGCATTTCCTCGCGGTGCGGCTCGGGGCAGCGGAGCATTTCCGTCAGCTCGATGTGCACTAGAGGCCGTGCGTCGTGCGTGGTGCGTCGTGCGTGGTCATGGCCTGAATTCGATCCAACTGAGTTTCCCCACTTCGACTTCGACCCGGCGAAACACGCGCTTCCCCCCGATCTCGACACCAAGCACGTACTCTCCCCGTGGCACGTCGGAGATGCCGAAGTGCTCGTGATACACGGGATCGGAGTGATTGCGCGGGCCGTACGTCTCGATGAACGAGAACGGCGTTTCGTTCGGCTCGGACTTCACGAGGCCGTAGATGCGTGCCTGGTAGACCGGCTGGCCGGCGGAATCCCACACCTGCCCCGCGATCAGTCCTGTGCCGGGGAGCGGATCGATCCACAACTCCGGGTTCGTATTGTACGGCGGATAGCGCACGTCGGGATCGACGATCAGGCGCGTCGAATCGAACGGTGAGGCATGGACCTCGAGGTGCAGGTGGTCGTTCGTCGCCCGGCCCGTGTTGCCGACGAGGGCGATGACATCCCCCGCCTTCACGCGCTGGCCGACTTGGACCAGGAGCTTCGAGTTGTGGTAATAGACGGAATACACAAACAGCCGTCTGCCATCTGCCGTCAGCCGTCGGTCGTGCCGAATTGCCACCGTGAGCGCGCCCCGCTCTGCCGGTCCCGAATGGACCACGACCCCAGCGCCGATCGCGTGCACCGGGGTTCCGTCGGCGTTGTTGAACTCGACTCCTTGATGCGGCTGGAAGTTGCCGCCCATCGTCGAGCCGAAGCGATAGGTCTGATCGATGTAGGGCTGGTCAGTGAGCGCGATGGGACGGCGGAACCAGGTATGCCTGGGCGCTCGACCCGTGGCAACCGGCCCGTGGACGGTGCTTCCACCGCGCGGCACCGTGGCGCAACTGCGGGGACCTCGCGTGCGGACGAGCCCCCACGGAGTGCCGCGGAGCGAATCAGGCAACAACGTTGGCCCGTGAACGGGAACCCTGCGGTCGGAACACAACACCGTTGGAGGCGCAAACGACTCGGTGAAACTGACTGCGGGGCGCCATGCGGGCCCGAACCGGCCCTCATTTTTCTCCCAGATGCGGCCGCTTCTGGAGCGTGCTGCTCCACCAGGATAGACGACGATCATGTGCTCGGGCTCAGCGATGCCCACGAACGCATATATGTATTGGTTCGGTATTCGGCCCCAGAGCGAGTCCCTGGCCGTCGTCGCACCGATCGAATCGGTAATCACGCGCCACGTCTGCCCGTCATCCCACGTCAGCTTGATGCCGTCGGCGGTCGCGATGTAGGTCGTGTCGCCGCGCATCACAATCCCATCCGGCACGACGTACTGCCACTCCGGACCAAGCTGCCCGAACTCCCAGTTCTTCCACGTCTTGCCGCCGTCGGTCGAGAGCCCCCAGCCGTTGCCGACCGTCCCGTACCAGATCTCGCCGCGCGGTCCGAAGCCGAACGCATGCACGAAATCCCACGAGATCGCATGTGCGGCGGTGTCGCTCGAGGAGCGTATCTGCTCCCAGCTCCCCGCACCCTTTCGCAAAACGAAGACGCCCTGACCATACGTCCCGACCCAGATCGCGCTGTCGGGGCTGCGCGCGATCGCCAGCACATGGACGCCCCAACCGGTGGAATCGGGCAGTTGCGGAACCGTCTGTAGGAAGGCCAAGAGCAGCAGCATCATCCCCTCGGCGTGTAGACGCTTGGCAACAGACGAATCTCCGTGACGGCCACGTGGTCGGGTTGCGTCACGGCGTATAGGACCGCGGCGGCGACATCCTCGGCACGCATCATGTCTTTGCGCTTGGTGAACCCCGGTTTGGAATCGGGGTCCACGGCATCCCAGATGTCGGTGTCGACGGGGCCGGGCGAGATGAGCGTAGTGCGCACGCCGCTCCTGGCGGTCTCCTGCCGGATCACTTCGTGCATGCCGCGCAGGCCGAACTTGCTGGCGGCGTACGCCGTCGAGCCCGAGAAGCCGATGTAGTCCGAGATCGAGCCGATCGTGACGAGATGCCCGCTGCCACGCTGCACCATCTTGGGCACCAAAGTATGGGCGACCAGAAACGCCGACGTGAGATTCGTCGTGAGGGTCGTCGTGAAATCGTCGTACGTCGTCTCGGCGAGGGACTTGATGAAAAACATGCCGGCGTTGTTGACGATGATATCGGGGAGCCCGACGACGGTGATCACGCGGGCGATCGCACGCTCGGTGTCCTTGTGATCCGTGAGATCGCAGCGTACGTCGTTGCGCCGGTCCGTCGATCGATCCACCAGGCTGCGCGCCAGGCGCACCACGTGCATGCCACCGGCGTACAACGCGTCCGCCACCGCGAGGCCGATGCCGCGCGACGCGCCCGTCACGAGCGCGATCTTCAAGGCAGCCCGGCGCCTCCGTGGACGAGCCGCAGGAATTCATCGCGCGTCTTGCCGTCGTCGCGGAACGCGCCCCGCAGCGCGGACGTCACCGTCTTCGAGTTCTGCTTCTCGACCCCGCGCATCATCATGCAGAGGTGATAGGCCTCGATCACCACACCGACGCCCAGCGGCTTCAACACCCGGCACAGCGCTTCGGCGACCTGATCGGTGAGCCGTTCCTGCACCTGGAGCCGGCGCGCGAAGACCTCGACGACCCGCGGGATCTTGGACAGTCCGACGATCTTGCCGTTGGGGAGGTAGGCGACGTGCGCCTTTCCGAAAAACGGCAGCATGTGGTGCTCGCACATCGAGTAGATCTCGATGTCGCGCACGCAGATCATGCTCTCGTGCTTTTCCTCGAACAGCGCGTCCCCAATCACATCCTCGACGACCAGGCCGTACCCGCGCGTGAGCCATTTCAGCGACGCCTCGACCCGGGCGGGCGTCTGCCGCAACCCCTCCCGCCGGGGATCTTCGCCCAGCTGCTCGAGGATCTCGTGCACGAGCGTCTGAAAGGGAATGCGCACCGCGGTGGGCTCGCTGTGCGATTCGTGGAAGCCGTGCAGACTCGCGGACTTCATCTTGTCTCGTGCCATGGTAAGTTTGGACCCCCGTGCGATTCCTAAAGCTACTCGCGTCAGCGACACAGGCGGGAGGCTCCGCCCTCGCGGCACTGTGGACCTTCCCCGGCATGCTGCTGTCCGCGTTTCTCGTCGCCTGGGGCGCGGAAGCGGCGCAGTTCCTCATCTCTCAGGGGCTCGCGCTCGCGATCCTGGCGTGGCTGCAGACGCTACCCGAGTTCGCGGTCGAAGCGGTGATCGCGTGGGAAGCGGGACGGAATCCCGAGCGCGCCCATCTCGCGATCGCCAACCTCACGGGAGCGATCCGGCTGCTGCTCGGCTTGGGGTGGCCGATGATCTACTTCGTATTCGCCGCGGCCGGCCGGCACCCCGGCCGCAAGACCTTGCCGCCCATCACCCTCGAGCCCGAGCATGCGGTCGAAGTCATGGGGCTCGTGCCGCCGCTGCTGTACTTCCTGGTGGTACTGTGGCGCCAACGCATCGGCGCGGTCGACGCCGTGGTCCTCGTCGCGTTGTATCTCGGGTACCTGTGGATCCTGATGCGGAATCCGCCGCGCGAAGCGGAATCGCTCGCCGACGCGCCGGCCGTATCGCGCTGGGCCTATCGCCAGCGCGGCTGGCGGCAGAAGGCTGCCATCGCGGGCCTGTTCGCCGTCGGCGGCGCGATGCTGTACGTCACGGCCCATCCCTTTCTCAATTCGATGATCGCCCTCGCCGCGACGCTCGGCATCAGCCAGTTCTTCCTCGTGCAATGGGTCGCGCCGTTTCTCTCGGAGTTTCCCGAGTTCGTGTCCACGTTCAGCTGGGCGCGCCGCGTGACGCGCGCGCCGATGGCGTTGATGAACATCGTCTCGAGCAACATCAACCAGTGGACTATTCTCGCCGCGATGATTCCCATCGTGTACGGCTTTTCCCATCTGCACCATTACGGTGTGTGGGCCGATTTCACCTTCGATATCGCCCAGCGCAACGAGCTCGCGCTGACGCTGCTGCAAACGATGTTGGGGGTCTTGTTGCTCGCGAACATGGAGTTCGACTGGCTGGACGCGACGGCGCTGCTGGTGCTGTGGGCGGTGCAGTTCGCCTTGCCCCAGCTGCGCGCCCAGATCATGGTCGCGTACGGCGTCTGGGCCGTGGTGCTGGTCATCGAATTCGTGGTGAAGGGACAGCCGCTGCGGGCCCCGGCGTACTTCTGGCGGACGGTCCGCAAAAAACGATCGGCCGGGACCACATAACATGGGCCGGCCGACCGATTACGACAGGAACGGAGAGGGTTATTGAAGCCCGAAAGTAATGATGGGTCCCTCACCACGAATTCTGTCTTCCCCATCGTGGGGGCATGACATGGGCCGCGGTATCCGGGTCCGCAATCGAGCTTGTTGGCTCAATAGTTTGATCTCCCCGTCCCTGCGTACTACAATATGTGCGGTGCCCTAAAGGTCAATCGCCCTGAATCTCACGCTCCTCACCGCTGTCGTGATGCTGCTCGTGTGGCTCCTGCTGCTGTTCGTCGCGCACGTACCCAGCGGCGCGATCCACCTGCTGTATGCGGGCGCGATCATTCTGTTCGCACGCCGGATCCTCGCCGGTGCGCCACGCTTCGTGTCATGACCCTCGCGCGCCGCCCCTGGGATCCGCGCCTCGGCCCGCTGCAGGTCGCGACGCTGCGGCGGGTGTTGGAGCGCGAAGGCATGGTCACCGCGTGGTGGTCCGACGTTCCGGGAGCGCGCATGGCGATGCATGCGCACAGCTTCCCCGAAACGCGCTGGGTGGTCGAAGGCTTTCTCCGGGTGACCGCCGAGGGCGGCGCGGTCGAGCTCGGCCCCGGAGACCGGCTGGACTTGCCTGCTGGGACGCCTCATGCAATTGAGGTGCTGGGGCTTGGGCAGGTTATCTACGTAAGTGGAACGTTGGAAGGTTGGAACGTTGGAAAGTAGAACCTTCCAACCTTCCAACCTTCCAACCTTCCAACTTTCCAAACCTACAGCGACGACTTGTAGAGCAGCTTGTTGGGGGTACCGTCCGGATTGCCGGTGATCACGTCGGTCGTCGCGTTGCCGATGATCCAGTCGGCGACCGTGGCGGATGATGCGTCGCCGAACGTGGCCTTGTAGAGCGCCGCGACGCCCGCCACGTGCGGTGAGGCCATCGAGGTTCCGCTGAGCGTCGCGGTCAGCCCGAGCAGATAATCGGACTTGATTCCGGATCCCGGCGCGTAGGCCTCGACGCAGGGACCCGAGTTCGAGAACGACGACTTGGCGTCCGTGTTGTCGGAGGCGGCGACGGTGAAGGCGCCGCTCGCGCCTGCCGGCGAGGCTTCGCACGCGTCCGCATCGTCGTTGCCGGCGGCCACGGCCACGAACACCCCGGCGTCCCAGAGGTTCGTAGTCGCCGCGTCCAGCGCGTCCGACTTCCCGCCCCCCAAGGACATGTTCGCCACGGCCGGCGCGACGAAGTTCTGACTCACCCAGTCGAGGCCCGCGATG
>DASPXD010000009.1:0-7784 GCA_035637435.1 Gemmatimonadales bacterium | reverse complement strand
TCCGTCCGGCCCCTCGAACACGTATTCCTTCTCGATCGCCACCATCGGCAGCTTGCGACGCTCGGCGCTCAGCGCGTCGCGCTGACGCGTCAGCTCCTTCTCCTTGACGAGCAGGCGTTTGCGGGCGGCGGTCCATTCGTCTCGCGATACAATCGCTGGTTTCGGCATTTCCTGTCTTTCGAGTTGCGTGGTTGGGGTTAGGAGGGGCGCAGCATGCTGCGCCCGTACGTTTTTTTACATCGTTGGCATGACGCCTGGAACGGACCCGGGTGCGGCGATGATCAGGATTCCGAGCGTGACGATCGCGACGGCGAGCGGCACATCGACGGCGGGTTTGGCGGGCAGCAGCTTCTGCACGAACACGAGGGCGGCGATCACGAGCATCCAGGTGACGCTCATGACACCGAGCGCCACCAGCATCACCATCAGTCCGATGCTGGACCCGACGCAGTAGAGCCCGAATTCAAATCCCGAGCGGGTGCGCGCCCGGCAGCAGCGGCGGCAATGCTGTTTGAGACGCGTGAGCTCGTACAGACCGGCCGCGATCACGATGAGACCAGCGGCCCAACTGCCGTGCGGGCGATACAGCGCGTAGATGAGGGCGCCGACGAGCGTCCAGACGACGAGGTAGGACGCGACGAACGGCACCACGGCGCGCACGGCACCACTCGTGCGCGCGCGACGCAACACGGCCGGGGCCAGGCCGGGCAGCATCATCGCCGCCATCATGACCGCCCACAGGGCGACGAAGAACGCGAATGAGCCGAGCGGGGTGGCGACGCCCATGTCCATGCCGTGCATCTGGCGGACCGTGACGACCCAGGCCGCGGCGGCGAGGCCGAGGGTCGCCGCGAGCGCCGTGCGTTTGTGATATGCAACTATCATGTTGCGTATTTTAACCCGCGGAGGGAGCAATACGCAACCCCCGTGTTGCGCATTGCACAGGCTACTTGAGCGTCGCTCCGGTGAGACCGGCGAGCGCCGCGAGCGTCGTCTGCGCGGCGTTCAGCCCGAGCCGAAAGTCCGCGTCGTCATAGGTCGCATAGAGATCGGTGGGCTGGTGCCAGTTCGGGTCCCACCCTGCCCCGATCTGCGTGCCGCGGTAGCCGCCCGAGGCATGCGTGGTGTCGCGTGTCCTCACCCCCTGACCCCCTCTCCCTTCGGGAGAGGGGGGACTCGGCTGAAAGTCATACTTCAGACGCGAGACGTCGCTGCAGCCGTAGCTGCGGAGCTGCACCTCAATCCAGTCAACGGCGGCGCGGTTGCGGTCGGTGCCCTGGCGCCGATCGCCGAAGGCCGTGAGTCCCTTGATGGTCGCCTTGTAACGCTCCAGGTCGAGGCGCGCGACCAGCTGGGCTATGGGGTCGGGGGCTGGGGCTGAGTCGGCCTGAGCCACGAGGGCAACCGGAGTCACGAGGGCGACGAGGAGAACAAACAATTGCGGCGGTCGGCCGGTCAAGAGGCAACTGCGGCGGTCGTCGAACATGAATCATTTCCCCACGATTGATTTTGGAATCATGACATGCACCCCGATGTTGCCATCCACCAGCTCTGTTACGCGCACGTCGCACGCCACGCTGACGAGCCTATAGGCTTCCATCTTCGACATCCCGCGGTAGGCGGCGATGAAGTCGATCGCGTTTTGCACCGCGATCCGTGTGGCCGTCGTGAGATCCTTGTCCATCCCCATCGCGATGAAATGCGTCGGCGTCTCGGCGCGCGGCCAGGTGAGGTGCATATCCTTGCGGACGATGAGCTGGAGGCGGCCGACGAGCGAGGTCTCGACGGCGGTCTGATCCACTTCCCCGTCTCCCTGCGCCGCGTGACCATCACCGACCTCGAACAAGGCGCCCGCCGTGTGGATCGGAATGAACAGTGTCGTCCCGGCGACCAGCTCCTTGTTGTCCATGTTCCCGGCGTGGATGCCGGGCGGGTTCGAGCTCACTCGGCCCGAATCGCGCGGCGGCGCCACGCCCATGCTGCCGAAGAAGGGATGCAGCGGGATGTCCATCCCCGGGGCGAACTGCGCCACCATGCGGCGGCGGTCGAGCGGGATGATCCGCGTGCGGTGCGTGCTGTCGCAGTTCGCCGGCAGAAACCCGCTGCAGCCGTTGTACCCGTACGGGATCGCAAGGTCGATCTGGAGAATGCGCACCTCGAGCACGTCTCCCGAATCGGCGCCTTCTACATAGATGGGCCCCGTGAGAATGTGTCCGCCGGGGCCCTTGTCGCTCACCTGGGTGACGATATCGCGCAGCGACTGTTGCACGTCGGCCGGCGCGACGCCCGCGGCCTCGAGGCGGTCGGGCCGATTGGTGATGAGCGTCTCGACGTCCACGGTGTCACCCGAGGCGATGCGCAGCACCGGCGTCGCCGCAGCGCTGTAATAGCCGTAGGCGACGGTCCGCGGTGTGGCGGGAAGCCGGTGGAAATGCTGGGCCGCGAGCCGGCCACAGGGGACGCCGAGCAGCAGGATGGCGAGCAGCGGGCGGATTGAGGCGATCACCGTGTTCATGACGATGAAGATATTGCGCGATGTGGGACGGCGCTCCTGAAACGTGATCAGGTGTGAAATAGTAGGGGCGCAGCATGCTGCGCCCCTACGTGAACCCCTGCGGCGGGACCGATCAGCTGCGAGCTGGGGCCGGATTGGCCCCTTTCACCAGTAGCCACAACATGATTGCCAGCTCCCCGAAGAGCGCGGGCTGCGCGTAGGTGAAGAACCTGCCCGCGGATTCCGGGATCATCAGGCGCGACACACTGAGCAGCACGTACGCGGTGCCGTTGATGATGAGCCACACGCCAAGGAAGCGCGGCAGGAAGCCCGATCTGTACGTCAGCAGTCCCATCGGGAAGAGCCAGACCCCCCAGAGGATCTCCGCCGCCGAGTCTTGGCCATGCTGACGACAGGAGCGCCCTTGCCGCGACACGTTGACGTCACCACGCTAACATTGACTCATGGGCCTGCACCTCAACTACGAATTGCGCTTGCCAGATTCGACAGACGCCGAAGAGGTGGAGAATGTGCTCGTCAGGCTGCGGGACTTTGCCCTCGCGCTGCCCTTCCAGAGCGTGACGGAGATCTATCGGCCCGACTTCGGCCGCTTCGACTCTCGCGGGGGCGGTTTACGGTTTCTGGCGTCTGTCATCGCAAAGGTGTTTGTCGATGATACTCCGCCATTGATTGCGCACATCGATTTGGTGCGCGGATTCTCGGTCATTCCGGGGAACGGTTGCGAATCCGCGGCGTTTGCCTTCATGCCGAGAGCGGATCAGAGCGGCAAACACGGAGACTGGTTCTGGCATTCATCCTGCAAGACCCAATACGCGTCGGTCATCAGCGATGCTCACCTGGTGACCTGTCATCGCGGCCTCGTGAAGCTGCTCGACCATGCGATCGAACTTGGCGTGAGCGTCGTGGTGCGCGATGAAACCCGCTACTGGGAAACGCGAGACGAGCAGCGCCTGATCAGCGAAGTGCACAACATGAACCGAATTGTCGCGGCACTCGCCGGCAAGCTCAGCGACCACGTCGGCGTGGCGAACGGCCGGGTGCAGGCACCCATCTTTGCGCACCCTCGTTTTGAACGTCTCGAGATGGGGCACGACGAGCATGGACGCTCGGAACTCCCGCCCGCGAGCAACTGAGGTCACGCATGTCGCGCGCATTCATTAAGGAAGACGCTGGGGGGCCTGAGCGCCGGTACAGCCTGCCAGCCCGCAGCGATCCTGGCTATGACGCAGCAGCGGCGTTGGCGCTGCTCGAGGGCGCAAATGTCGGCGATTCGTACAGTGCCGAGTTGGCGACCGGGTATCGGTGGGGGGAGCCGAAGCTCAAGACGCATGTAGAGCGGATGCTGACGGACGCACGGGCTGAGGGGAACGAGCGTTTGCAGCAGTTGGCGGAAAGATTCCTGTGCTCGTAGACCTCGGTCTTGTTCTTTACTAACTCAGGACTCGAGTTTGTGAGTGGCGAACGTCTGCGACTCGGCGTCCTTGCAAGGCGCAGCAATCATCCGTACGATGGCACCGGCGTTGTACGCGGGCCGGCGCGGCTTGCGGCGTCCCTCCGGCCGAAGAGAGCACACTGGAGGACCTCATGAGGTCCGCTCTCAGCTTCGCGTCGGCCAGCCTGCTCGGACTGCTCGTCGCATGTGAGCGGAGCGGCCCGCCGACCGCACCGCTACCAGACCTGTCCGCTGCGCGCGATGGCATTCCCGGACCGCCCCCCGGCATCATCCTCCCACCACACATCGGTCCGCCCCCGGGCGTGCCCGCTCCTCCCGGCGCGGGGCCTCCCTCGTTCCTCTTTGACTGGGTCAGCATGGGCGCCGGCAGCGGATACAGCTGCGGCCTGCGCTCTGATGGATCGGCGCTCTGCTGGGGCGCGAACAACTTCGGGCAGCTCGGCGACGGGTCCCAGACTTCGAGCAGCACGCCGGTGCCCGTGAGCGGCGGATTGACTTTCAAAGAAATCGCTGTGGGGGATATCCATACGTGCGGGATCGACACGGCCGGGGCTTTGTATTGCTGGGGCTCCAATATCACCGGCCAGCTTGGCGCGGGACTACCGACGGGCCTTGGCGGATTCAGCACTACGCCGGTCCCCGTCAGCGTTGGTCTGACCTTCGTCAGCGTCAACGCCGGACTCCGCTCGTCATGCAGTATTGCCACGGACGGCGCCACCTACTGTTGGGGTCTGAACGGCGACGGGCAGTTGGGGAACGGCGTCGTCGGAGCCCTGAGTGCCGTGCCCGTTGCTGTTCAAAATAGTGGCTCATTGGGATTCACTGTCGTGAGTACGGGCTTTCGGACCAGTTGCGCGTTGACCGGCGACGGAAGCGCGTATTGCTGGGGGTCGACAGCGTTCGGCCAGTTCGGGAACGGACCTCCCACGCCGCCGTTCCTCTCGGCCACGCCGATTCCTGCCGGGAGCGGCCAGGCGTTCGCGACCCTGGATGTCGGAAGCACCTACGTATGCGGACTGGCCTCGAATGGGTCGGCCCGGTGCTGGAGCAACCTCAATGTCGTAGGCGAGCTTGGGTTTGGTTCCAGCGCAGCGTCAAATACCCCAGCCCCGGTGGTAGGGGGCCTGACGTTCGCGATGCTGGATGCGAACTCGGGCAACAACATTTTGGCTCATACCTGCGGTGTGACAACAACGAGCGAGGCGTACTGCTGGGGCAGCAACCGGCGCGGCCAGCTAGGCGCGACCGGCGCTGCCACGTGCACTTTTTCGACAATTGGTGACTTCAACTGCTCGCTCTCCCCGCTGGCGGTAGGCGGCGGTCTCCAGTTTCGATCGGTAGGAGTTGGGAACGAACACACGTGTGGGGTCGCACTCGATGGCAGTGGCTACTGCTGGGGACGCAACACCTCCGGGGAGTTGGGCGACGGGACGGTCACCGATAGGCCGTTGCCGACGCTGGTGCGAGCGCCGCTCAGGCCATAGCTCGATCATGACGCACGGCGACGGCCATTTAGTGTGGGATCGTGATGATGACATTGCCCTTCTTGTGCCGCTGCTCGACGTCGCGGTGGGCTTCGGCGATCTGCTCTAACGGATAACGCCGGTCGATAACGGGCTTGAGCTTCCCCGCCTCCGCCCATGCGGTTAGCTCCTCGAGCAGAGCGGCGGTCAGTCGTGGGTAGCGATCATCCACGGACGCGTACTTCCCGCCCGTCGTGAGCGCCGCTGCGCACGCGACCTTGAACGCCGAGGTCTTGCGCTTGCCGACGGCGTCGAACACGAGATCGAATTGCCCGCGTGGGGCAGTTTCGCGGGTGTAGTCGACGCCAGAGTCGGCGCCGAGGGTCTTCACGAGATCCAGATTGGTCGGGCCGCACACCGCCGTGACGTGCGCGCCGGCAATCTTGGCGATCTGCAGCGCGGCGGTGCCGATCGCGCCGGACGCACCGTAGATCAGCACGCGCTGCCCGCCGCCCAGGCCGGCTCGCTGGAGAAAGTACAGCGCGATGAGACCGCCATACGGAATCGCCGCCGCCTGATCGTCGCTGAGGTTCGATGGCGCCCCCCCGATTGCGCTGGTCTCCTTGACGCACATGTATTGCGCGTACGTACCGGATCGCATGCGGGTCAGGCCGTACACGCGGTCGCCAGAGCGAAACCCCGTAACGCCCTTCCCTACCTGCTCGACCTCGCCGGCCAGGACGATCCCGAGGATCGGGTTGCGCGGTCGCCTATAGCCGAACGCCAGGCGCACGAGGAAGCGCTGCCACCAGCGGGCGAAGCCGAAGCCATCGCGTCCGTACGTGTCGCTCACGGTGACGCTCGTCGCGTGCACCTTGATGAGGATCTCGCGTGGCTTGGGAGACGGCCGCGGGACGTCCCGCACTTGCAGTACTTCGGGCGGCCCGTAGGCCGTGCACACAGCAGCTTGCATGACTCGGATTCTATGCCTTTTTCAAGGGAGTGGCAGCAACGCCAGCGCATCTACCTCGGGAGGGCTCCAATGGCCGTGACGTCTAAGCGAGAACGCGCGCTGCAGGTCGTGCTGGTGGTGTTGGGGCTGTTGGCGATCGTCACCAATATCTCTGCTCTGGTGACCTCTCTCCTGGCGCTGCGTCCGACTGGCGGTACGACAGCGCCGATGTTCTATACCATTTTGGCGGCGCTCGGCGTTTTCTTGGTGCTCGCGGCACGCAACCCCTCCGCATATCGCAGCTTGATCGCGTACGCTATATGGTCCAGTTTCGGGCACACGGCGGTCATGGCGCTGATGGCGATTCAACTGCCCAACAAACGCGGCGACCTCCTGGCCGGCGCGGCCGTGACCGGCCTCGGGGCCGTGCTGCTGTTCGTGCTCGCCCCTCGGAAGGAGCCGTCCTTAGTCACCTCCTGACCGTTGTCGATTTCCCCCTGCCCTGTTCGTCGTTAGGGTGTAGGCCACGACGACCCTCTACTGACGATCAGGAGCAGCCAAATGAAGCTCGACATCTACGTCAATTATCCCGGGACGTGCGCAGCCGCATTTCGGTTCTACGAACGCCACCTCGGCGGCAAGATCACGATGATGCGCACGCACGAAGACCAGCCGAATCAAGCGGGCGTTCCTGCCGACTGGAAGAAAGCGATCCTGCACGCGCGCCTCGAGATTGGTGACACGGTCCTCATGGGCGCGGACATCCCGGGCGCCGAGCCGATGCGCAGTGCGTATTTGACGTTACGGCTGGACAGCGCGAAGGAGGCGGAGCGGCTCTATGCGCTGCTTGGCGAGGGTGGTCAGATCTTCATGAAGCTGGAGAAGACGTTTTTCGCGAATCGGTTCGCGATGCTGCGCGACCGGTTTGGGACGTCGTGGATGTTGCTGCACGAGGAGGAGTAAGCGAATCACGCCAAGCCTCTTCGGGGTCCTCACGTTCGCCTGTCGATTTCGGGACGGCCCATTCGACGCATATGAAACCAGCGGAGGATTCCATGTCCGAACTGCGCGTCCACAACTTCGCGATCTCGCTCGACGGGTACGGCGCCGGCCCCCGCCAGGGACGGGAGCACCCACTCGGCGTGGGTGGCGAGGAGCTGCACGGCTGGTACGTCGGCACGCGCGCGTTTCGCGAGATGCACGGGCAAACAGGCGGGACGACGGGTCCCGACAACGATTTTGCCAAGCGCTTCGGGGAACGCATCGGTGCGTATATCATGGGCCGAAACATGTTCGGCCCCGTGCGCGGGCCTTGGCCCGACGACCAGTGGCGCGGCTGGTGGGGCGAGAACCCGCCGTATCACGTGCCGGTGTTCGTGCTGACGAACCACGCGCGCGAAC
>DASPXD010000008.1:0-4877 GCA_035637435.1 Gemmatimonadales bacterium | reverse complement strand
TCGCCTGAAACTGTTGATTGAGGTTTTGGAGGCGATAACCGATTGCGCGACCGTCCGCCATGAGTTCGTCGATCTGCGCCATCGTTTGACGGATGTCTCGCCACGGCGGATTCGGCAGCTTTCGCATTGCCACGAGCTGCTGCTGCAGCTGCTGCTTCTGCATCGCGATCTGCTCAAGCCGCCGCGCGTAGTGGAGAACGTTCCGAGCCAAGTTTGACGGGTCCAGCACGATCCCGCCGAGTCCGAACTGCGCGTGCACCGTGGCTGGCGCGAGCAGGGCTACGGCCATGAGGAACGCCGCATGGACGAGTCTATAGGGTGCCTTCTTCATAAGAGCCTCCAGTCGTGAGGAAGTGTGACGCGAGGGTAGGATTGGGCGCGGGTGCATCCGTCGATGCAGCACGTGCGGCCATGAGCGCGCGGAGATGTTCCGCCCAACGGGCGTGCCCCAGCGAATCGAGCCACGCGATAGGCCACGCAGACTCATGCGTCTTGGCGAGCGCTTCGACCGCGCGACGGGTTTCGTCGATGGTCGCGCCGGGTAGACCGGCCAGAAACGCCAGGGCCGCGGGGCCGAGGCCGAGCTCGAACAGGCGACTCCCGCGGGGTGACTTGAAGTAGTAGTGCCGCTTCGGCACCGCCTGCGCGATGAGCGAGACTTCCCGCGCGTTGAGCCCGAGCTCACGGTAGAGAGGGGCCTGCGCCGGCGTCGCCGCGTCCGGGTTCGCCAGGTAGAGCTTAGTCGGACAGGAGTCGAGGATCGTCGACCGGAATGGGAGCTGGGCGAGCTGCGCCGGGCTCTGCGTGGCGAGCACCACCGCCGCGTTCTGTTTCCGCAGCGTGAGCAGCCACTGATTGATGCGCGCTCCGAACAGGGAGTGCATGAGGGCAAGCCACGCCTCGTCAATCGCGATGAGCGTCGGGCGGCCGTCGAGCCGCCGCTCGATTCGCCGGAACAGGTAGAGCAGCACCGGCAGCGCCACACGGTCGTCGAGGGCGAGCAGATGCTTCAGCTCGAACACTTGGTATGCCCCCTCGCACAGATCGTCGGTGGCGGCATCGAGTAGCTCGCCGTAGTGGCCCATCACGGTGTAGGGGCGCAGAGCCGCGGCGAGGTCCTCGTGCTGCAGCTGCACAGTCAGTTCAGTGACGGTGCGGTGGGCGCGATCGTTGCGCGCGACGAGTTCGAGGGCTCGGTCGACCCGGGCCCGGAGGGGCGGCGTCACGGTCACGCCCTGCAAGGCGACCACCGTCTCCAGCCACTCCGCGGCCCAGGCTCGCTCGGTCGGCTCGTCGAGCGCGGCGAGGGGCTGGAATCGCAGGGCGTCGGGGCGGCCAGCGGCCAGGTCGTAGTGCTTAGCGCCCGCGGCCGACGACAGCGTCCACATCGAGTAGCCCACGTCGAATACGAACACCTGCGCGTCCGGGTAGCGGCGGAACTGCGCGGCGAGGAAGCCCAGGAGCACCGATTTGCCGGCGCCGGTGGGGCCGAAGACGAGCGTGTGGCCGACGTCCGAGTCATGGAGGTTGAGCCGAAACGGCGTTGACCCAGCGGTCTTCGCCCAAAGGAGCGGAGGGCTCGCCGGCGGGAAATACGGACTCGGATTGTGGGCGAGGCCCGACCAGGTGCTGGTCAACGGCAGCAGGTCCGCAATGTTCTGCGTCGATAGCACCGGCCGGCGCAGATTCGGGTACCCGTGCCCCGGGAGACTGCCCAGGTAGGCCTCGAGAGCGTTGACGGTTTCGACACGACCGGTGAATCCCCGGTCGGTGAAGATCTTCAGCAGCTCCCCAGCGGCATGATCGGCGCGTGAGGCGTCCGCGTCCATCACGACGGCGACCTGGGTGAGGAAGCAGAATCGAACCTCGCCGCGCGCGTTCTCGGCCGCTGCGTCGGAAGCGTCCTGCGCCATCGCGCGCGCGTCCTGGTCCTGCCAGAGCGCGTCGTCGGGGTCTGGGGGGCGATCGTTCCGTCCGCCTCCCACCATCTCCTTCGCCCAGGCGGCGGCGCCCTTGCGTTTCTTGAACCACTGAAGCTGATGCCGGCGAATGAGCCGCGAGGCCTCGTGCGTGCCGAGCGGAATGAACCGCGTTGACCAGCGATACGGGAACCCAACCGAATTAAGAATGTCGAGCTGGCCCGGCTGCGATCGGTCGGGGAAGCCCTGGATGGCGACGACGCGGATGGCGTGGCGTCCGATGCTGGGCTCGAATCCGCTTACGAGCTCCTGATCGGCGAGAACGAGGTCGAGGTACGCGCCGTGTGGCGGCGTGCGGACGGCCTGAGGCAAGCCGGTCAGGCATTCGTGCAGATGGGTGAGCAGGCCGTCTGCGTCCAACGGCTCCAGAACCAGCCGGCCGCCGAGCCGCGTCTGGAGCGTGTGGACCGCGGTCCGATAAGCCCCGAGCACGCGGTCCCACACGGTATCGGAGCCGCTGCGCGCCGAACCCTTAGGCGCCAGCCCGTGGCTCACGTCCTGGACGAAGAACGAGGCCAAGCGCGCGACGGTGTCCGACGGCGGCAGGTACGTCGCTACGATCGTGTACGTGGTCTCGAACTGACGGCCGGTCTCTTGCTCGTGAGCGAGGCGGCGCTCGTCGTCGATGAGCTGGCACACGGCATCGGGGAACACGTCGGGCGAGTAAGGGATCGCGGGGCGCCGGATCGCGTCGACGTGGAACATCCAGTTGTCGGAGAACGGAAGGAGCGCGTCGTTCGCGTGTCGGGTAAGAGCGTCCAGCTCTTCCGGAGTGGCCGCGAACAGATCAGGGCCGCGGTAGCGCCACCCGGCGAGGAGGCTGCCGTCCTTCTGTAGGATTACGGCCGGGGCGCCCGCATCCACGACGAAGCCCCAGTTGAGCAGATCCGCCGCGCCCTGAGGCGCTGCCCGATGCTCCCGGAGGCGCCCGAGGGCGGCCGACGCCGCCACGCCCAATCCAGCGCCTACTGACAAAGTCACGACGTCCACCGACCGACTCTCCTACGAATCTCGAGGACTTGCGTATGCCCGTGGATCGCGTCGCCCGAGCGGCGATCACGCCCACGAAGGGACGGACGATCGAACAGCGGCCGGCGCCGCCTGTACGCCGGCGTGCGCAGGGTAGTAGTCCTGCGCGAAGAGACTCCGCACGTACAGGGTGGTCATCTGTGCGTCCTGCTTGGCGACCCACACCATGACGCCATGCACGGCGGTGAGCCAGACGACGGCGAGCAGCAGTGTGGCAACATGAAATCCAACGACGAAGACGAGCGCGAAAGTGACCGAAGCCTCAACCATCACCACGGCCGGCTCGGCGCCCGCGAACAGTGCCGGACGCACGAGCGACGCATGGATGACGTGGGTCGCGGGTGTGAGCGTCTCGTTTGACATGCCAAGTCACCCGGTCAGACCAGGGCGCCCACGAAGGCGAGTGCCGCGACGATATTCGCGGCCCCGATCATCACGGCGATCCCCACGATGGCCTGGCCGAAGCGCTTCGCGCCTTCCTCGTGCCGCGTGAAGGCCCACATCGCGCCACCGACCACGAACGCCAGGGCGCCCAGGATGCGCGCGGTGGGACCGGTCAGGTTGTCCAGCAGGCTCTGGAGCGGTCCCGTCCACGGCATCGGCGCGCCGCCGCCGGTCGGCGCCGCGAACGCGAGGCCCGGCGTAAGCGCGAGGAGCAAGACGACAAACAGGGTCGAACCCAGGGCGACCCAGCGCGAGCCGAGAAGCCCTGCTGTGTGAACCTGAAGTGACGGGTTCATATCCATTCTCCTGAAGCGTTGAGGTGATGCAGAACGAAGCGACCATCGGTATCGAGGCCGTTGACGCGCACGAGATCCGTGACCCGGCGCCCCTTGTTGCCGCCCTCGATGACCACGACCAGGTGGATAGCCTCGGCAACTAGGGCCGTTTGCGGAGGCACGTTGGCCCGCTGCGCCAAGCGGTCCAGGCGCAGCAGTGCACCCTCGGCGGAGGCCGCGTGCACCGTGGCCACTCCGCCCGGGTGTCCCGTTGCCCAGGCGTCGAGCAGATCGAGCGCCTCGACCCCGCGGACCTCTCCGACGATGATGCGGTTGGGGCTTGTCCGGAGGGCGCTCTTCACGAGGTCCGCGAGTGTGACGTGCTGGTTGGTCCGCAACGCGAGATGGTCGCGCGCCGCGCACTGCAGCTCGACCGTATCCTCGAGCACCACGAGGCGTTCGCTTGGGAAGCGATCGGTGATCTCCCGCAGGATGGCATTCGCGAGCGTCGTCTTACCGGTGTTCGTCCCGCCGGCGATCAGGATGTTGTACCGCTCGGTGACGCCGCTCTGGAGAGCCACGCACTGCGTTCGAGTGAGAGTACCGCCGGCCACATAGTCGTCGAGGGAGTAGACCACTGACGGCGGCTTGCGAATGTTGAACGCGGGGCCGGAGGTGACCGGTGGGACGAAGCCCTGGAGGCGGCTGCCGGCGAACGTCGCGGCCGGGAGTTCGGCCTCGAGCCGCGGGCTATCGCTGGTCAGGGTGACGCCCAGCCGCGCGGCGACCGCGTTGAGGAACATCTCGACGCGGTGCGCGTCGATGATGGTGCCGCTCGCGATCTTGCCACGCGAGCGGGTGTCGAGCCGGATGGCGCCGTCTTGTGGGTTGACGTACACCTCGGTCACGTCGTCGTCCGCCATTGCGCGGATGACGGTCGGCCCGAGGTATCGACTCAGCATTTCGTCGAGCCGGTCTTCGCGCGCGGCCGCGGGACTGCGGGATTCGTCCTGAACGGGCGCCACAGGGTCGACCAACTCCAGCTTCGCCATCGATCGCTCCGTACAACGAGGAAGCGGAGGCTGGCGTCTGCACGATGCGCGTGCCGTCGCCGGCTCCCACATGCTGCTGTACTACGCGATTGGGAGGA
>DASPXD010000007.1:0-2158 GCA_035637435.1 Gemmatimonadales bacterium | reverse complement strand
AAGGAGGTCAGGTCCTTGTCACCCTCGTCGACGTACGTGTAGCTCTCGCTCGAGAAGTCACAGCTGTGGATGTTGGTCCTGCCCAGGGTATACCCGATCCCCCGGTCGGCGCTGTAATACGCCTGCAGCAGCTCTTCCTGTCGCGCAGCGGGCAGTTTCGCGAAGGTCTCTGCCGCGGCATCGGTCAGCGCCCCGCCGATTCCAATCATGGGCTGGAACGCTTTCCGCGGATCGACGAAGACGTACACCTTCCCTTCGGAGGTCGGCTCCGACGGCTTGAACATCAGCGTGTCCCCGGGCGTCAGCCGGAAGCTGGTGCTCTCGGCCGTGGTGTAGACGATCGCGCGCCTTTGTGCGTCGACAGGCTGAGTCAACAGGAACAGGGTAAAAACGACTGAAATGGTTCGCATGTCGATCCTCGTGACTACGCCTTCGGCGCCGCCGGCTTGGCGGCGTAGATGAACTCGTAGTAGTCGCGCATGGTCAGGCCGGCGGCGGCCTCCTCATCGACGACGATGATCGCATCGCGGTGCAGCTGGAGCGCACTCGCCGTCACCATACTGGTGACCGGTCCCTCGATGGCCTGGGCGATCGCCTTGGCCTTGGTTTTCCCGCTCGCCACCAGCACGAGCTTGCGCGCATCGAGGATCGTGCCGACGCCCATGGTGATGGCGTACACCGGCACGTCCTCCCGGCGCTCGAAGAACCGCGCGTTGTCATCGATGGTCTGCTTGGACAGCGTCTTGAGCCGCGTGCGCGAGCTCAGCGAGCTCGTCGGCTCGTTGAAGGCGATGTGGCCATCGGAGCCGATGCCCAGGATCTGCAGGTCGATCCCGCCGCATTCCGTGATACGCTCCTCGTACCATGTGCAAAAGGCGGGGTAGTTGCTGGTCGTCCCCGAGGGAATGTTGATGTTCTGTCGCGGGATGTTGACGTGCTGGAAAAAGTGCTCGTGCATGAAGTAGTGGTAGCTCTGCGGGTGATTCGCCGTCAGGCCCACGTATTCGTCGAGATTGAACGTGGTCACGCGCGCGAAGTCGAGCTGCTCCACTTTGTGCAGTCGCACCAGCTCCTGATACAGGCCCAGGGGCGTGGACCCCGTCGCCATGCCGAGCACGGCATTCGGTTTGGTGTTGAGCACCTCGGCGACGATCCGCGCCGCCACTTTGCTCATCTGCTGATAGTCGCGTTGGATGATGACTTCCACGGCTCAGCCCTCCGCTTCCCACCGCCGCGCGCGGTCGAGCGCCTTGCGCCAGCCGGTCTCGAGCTGTTTCCGCTGCGTGGCTTTCATCGCGTGCGTAAAGCGGCGGTCCACCTGCCACTGCGCGGCGATCTGTTTCTGGTCCTTCCAGTAGCCCACGGCCAATCCCGCGAGATACGCCGCCCCGAGCGCCGTGGTCTCGGTGACCTTGGGCCGCACCACGGGAACGCCCAGCAGGTGCGACTGGAATTGCATCAGCAGGTTGTTCGCGGACGCGCCGCCATCCACGCGCAGCTCCTTCAGCTTGATCTTGGCATCGGCCTCCATCGCCCGCAGCACGTCCGCGACCTGAAACGCGATCCCCTCGAGCGCCGCGCGCGCGACATGCGCTGCCGTCGTGCCGCGCGTGACGCCCACGAGCGCACCGCGCGCGTATTGATCCCAGTGCGGCGCACCCAGGCCGGCGAAGGCGGGGACCAGATACACCCCACCCGTATCATCCACCTGCGCGGCCAGCGCTTCGACTTCGGACGACGACTTGATGATGCCCAGTCCATCGCGCAGCCATTGCACCACCGCACCGGCGATGAAAATGCTGCCTTCGAGCGCGTACTCGGTCCTGCTCCCGATGCGCCACGCCACCGTCGTCAGGAGATTGTTCTTGGACACGATCGGCTTCGTGCCGGTGTTCATGAGCATGAAACAACCGGTGCCGTAGGTGTTCTTGACCATGCCGGGCTGGGTGCACGCCTGGCCGAACAGCGCGGCTTGCTGGTCGCCCGCAATGCCAGCGATCGGAACGGCGCGGCCCCCGGCGAACAACGTCGTTTCGCCGTACACCTCGCTCGACGACGAAACAGCCGGCAACACCGAGCGGGGCACGCCGAACAAGTCCAGCAGCTCGTCGTCCCAATCGCCGGTGCGCAGATTGAAGAGCATGGTGCGCGACGCGTT
>DASPXD010000006.1:0-19283 GCA_035637435.1 Gemmatimonadales bacterium | reverse complement strand
GGGGGGGGCAGGGTTCGAGGGCGCCGGCGTGAGCGCGCGCCGCGCCGTGAAGATTCTGACGGCGCCGGCCGCAAACCCGGCGCGGGGGAGACCCTGAAACGGGTCGCGGAGGTAATTACCTCCCGATGCCTCGACGGCGATCGTCGGCGTCAGGAAGTACTGCAACGAAACGCTCGCCGCTCCACTCGAGGCGGAGGTCCGGCTCACCCGTCCGCTCAGCCACAGTGAGCCGACTACGCGCGGCCGGTCGACCGTCACGCCGCCGACCAGGTCGCTGTACCACGCGTCGAGCAGCCGCGTGGCTTCGACGCTCAGCGAGAGCTGTGATGCAGCGACGAATTGCCGCCAGCCCCGCACGCGCACCCGCAACGCGCCGACACCCGGCTCCCCTTCGATGACGCCAGTCACGAAACCTGCGCCCACTGCGCCGTTGTCGGAGACCACTTCGAGCAGCGCCGCACCAGACGCGGCACCGATTCCATCGGATCGCGTGCTGGCCGCGAGTGTCGCGCTGACAGCCGGGCGCGTCCCCGTGGTTTCATGCGACAGGGTCGCCCACATGTCGGCACGCGCCTGGCCGGCCCATACGCCGCGCTCGAGCAGCGACAGCGCTCCGCTTACGCCGACGTAGGAAGAGGGGGTGATCCGCTGCGCGGCGGGGGAGGCCGTCACAATACTGAAGCTCGACCCTCCCGTGTAGCGCACGGCACCCATTCCGATCCCCAGCGATCCCTGTCGCTGAGCGGAAAGGGCGGGAGAGAAGGGCAATAGGGCCAATATCGCCGCAAACGAAACCGGTCCCATTCGCATGGGACCGGTAAGATACAGCGACTCGACCGTCCGCTAGTTACGGCCGGCGGGGATTATTCCCGCGACCCTGTCCACCGAGGCCCGCGTGGTCGGGTCGATGTGATGGGGATGCCGGGACCGCTGGGGTCGCCGGCGTAGCCGGTATGGCGGGCGTCGTAGATCCATCGGGATTGTGAACGGCCGGTGTGGCGCCGGTCGACCGCACCGCAGCCGTGGCTGGCGTCACGGGCCGGTTGTCCAGGCCCACCGCCTCACCTCGGACATGCGTCGCCCGCTTGGGCGTCTGCGCAGTCAGCAGCGCAGGCACCAGCAAAACGGGACTGAGCACGAAGATTCGCTTCAACATCCTACCTCCTTCTTACAGGTGAAGCGCGCAACGCCCGCTCGGCGCGGGCCAACTCTCTCGCCATGTCGCGCAACATCGTCCAGGGGCTGTCGCGGCCGGTGTACTGCGTCGCGGCGAACCAGAGCTGCGCAAATGCATCGCGCACGACCCGTTCGGCCGCGATGGCATCCGTCAGGATGCCGTACGCCTGCGCGTACAGCGAGCCCCGATGCCGGCGCTCGAGCTCCACCAGGGCGGTGGAGTCCCGTTGCGCCAACCGGTGCATCAGCACCGCATCGGCGACGATTGGGGTTTGAGGCTCTAGCATCGCGGTCATGCTTGGTAAAGATTGCCTACGGCGCCTGAGGTAACGCACGTCAGCGAGGTAACGCGGGTCACCATGGATCGCCAATCCGTTACCATTCCTCTATATGGCCACTCTTTAGCGGAGGAACCGGTTGCGCGCTGGAACAGAGGCGGATGGCGACATCGTTCGGGCGGTGCTCGCGGGCGACCGCGAGCGCTATTCACAACTGGTCGAACGCTATCGCGACCGCTATGCGCGCTACGCGGCACGGATGTTGGGCTCGACGGATGCCGCGGAAGACGCCGTGCAGGATGCCTTCGTGCGCGCGTACGATCAGCTGGCGCAGTGTCAGGACCCCAACAAGTTTGTCGGTTGGTTCTTCCTCATTCTGCGTAACCGCTGCTTCGCGGAGCGGCGTCGCAACCGGACGCAGGCGCCGCTGGAGGCCGCCGATCAGGTGGCGGCCGCGGATCGCACCGATGGCGGAACGGAAACGGCCGAGCGGCGTCGCGCGTTGCAGCACGCGCTGCTCGAGTTGACGCCGGATCAACGGGAAGTGTTCGTCCTGAAGCATGTCGAGGGATTGTCGTACGGGGAGATCGCGGAGCGCTTGAGTACCTCGGTGCCATCGCTGAAAATGCGGATGCACCGCGCCTACGATAGGCTGCGCGAACAACTGCGAGATCACAAATGAGCGCATACGATTTTCATCCGCTGGTGAAGCAACTGCTGGACGGCGACATCACGATCGCCGACCTGCCGGCGGAGCTGCGCGCCGAGGGCGAAGAGGCGCTGCGTCTGCTCGCGGCGGTGGATCGGTCACCCGTGACGCTCCCGGCAATTCCTCAGCGCGTGATGCGCGCCCTCACTCGCCCACCGCAGCGTTTGCCCCGCTGGCTGCTTGCACCGGCGCTGGCGCTCGCGGCCGCTCTCGTCCTCTGGCTGGGCCGTTCACACGGCCCGATCGCGGCTCCAGGAACGGTGGTCACGGTTCATTTCGTCCTCTCCGCACCGGACGCGCACGCCGTGAGCGTCGCGGGCACGTTCAACCAGTGGGATGCGCGCGCCACGCCACTGGTCCGCAGCGGCGCCAACGGCATGTGGACCGTGACGCTCAAGTTGCCGCCGGGCCAACATCAGTACGCCTTCGTGGTCGACGGCGTGCGCTGGGTACCCGATCCAACTGCGCCGGCCGTCGACGACGGCTACGGGCGCCGCAATAGCGTGCTCACGCTGTGATCCTCACCGTGCTCGCCCTGCTGGGCATGCAACAGGGAATTGCCGACCGGCTGTCCGGACGGGTGCCTCCTGATGTCGGCGCGGCCGTCGAGTCGCTTGGCACCGACGCTGCCGCGCGCGGGCTGCCGATCGATCCCTTGATTCAAAAGGCGATCGAAGGAAGCGCGAAGCGTGTTCCGCCAGAGCGCGTAATTGCGGCGGTTCAGCTCGTCGTGATGCAGCTGGACACCGCCGCCGCGGCGTTGCGAGCCGGCGGGATGATCTCCGACACGCTCGCCATTGCTGCGGGCGCGTTCGCGATCAATGCCGGGATGGATGCGCGCGACATCACGAACCTGATCCTGCGCGGCGGTGGGCAAACAGCAGTGAACGTCCGGCTCGAGCTCAATGTGGCGGGAACCCTGGTGGCGATGGGCGTGCCGTCGGCGGAAGCGGCAAACCTGGTGAGTGCCTCCGTACAATCGGACAGTCCCGCAACCAAATTGCTCTCGCTTCCCAGCCGTGTGCAGGGCGAGGTGGCCAGGGGCGCCACCCCAGCGCAGGCCGCCGCGGGTCTGGCGCGCGCCGCGGCTGCGCAGGCGCGGCGCGGACCACCACCGGGCCACCCTCAGCCTCCGCCCCACCCCCCGGCTCCTCCACACCCCTAAGACAACCGCTGATTACGGCGGGGTAGCCCCCCGCCCGACGTCGTTGCTTGTTAGATTCCGTCCCTCTATGACTATCGCCTCGAATCTGGGTTTCCCCCCCCTCGGCGCCGCCCGCGAATTGAAGCGCGCGACGGAGGGGTACTGGAGCGGCAAGGTCTCGCGCGCGCAACTCCTCGCCACCGGCGCGGAGCTCCGCCGCCGCCATTGGCAATTGCAGCAGGGCCTGGGAGTCGATCGTATCCCCGCCAATGACTTCTCGTTCTACGACCGGATGCTCGACACGTGCGCCATGGTCGGCGCGGTGCCGCCGCGCTACGGCTGGACGGGCGACTGGGTCGATGCCGACACCTACTTCGCGATGGCGCGCGGCAGCCAGGGAAAAGGCCGCGACGTCACCGCGATGGAAATGACGAAGTGGTTCGATACCAACTACCACTACATCGTCCCCGAAGTCGAGCGTGGGCAACGCTTCCGCATGGCGTCGGCGAAGCCGGCGAACGAGTACCGCGAGGCGAAAGCTTTGGGGGGGGGCCTCGACGCAACGACGGTACTGATCGGGCCGCTGACGTTTCTGCTGCTCGCCAAGACGAAGGGCGCCGCATTCGACCGCTTGTCGCTGCTCGACCAGCTCCTCCCGGTCTATGGGGACGTGTTGGAGTCGCTCGCGGCCGCCGGTGCCACATGGGTGCAGCTCGACGAGCCGTGCCTGGCGCTGGATCGCAGCGACGCCGAGCGCGACGCATACCGGCGCGCGTACAAGGTCCTGGCGTCGCGCGCGGGGAAACTGCGGCTCCTGGTCGCGACGTACTTCGCCGGGCTCGATGACAACCTCTCGACGGCGCTCGCGCTGCCGGTGCAGGGGCTTCACGTCGATCTCGTGCGGGCGCCGCACCAGCTCGATGCGCTCCTGGCCCATTGGCCCAAGGGCCGCGTGCTGTCGGCCGGCGTCATCGACGGGCGCAACGTGTGGCGCGCCGATCTCGCGAAGCAGGCCGCGTTGCTCGAGCGAGCCGCAGCGAAGGTCGGCACGGATCGGCTGTGGGTGGCGCCGTCCTGCTCGTTGTTGCACGCGCCGCTGGATCTCGATCTCGAGACGAAACTGGATCCGGAGCTGAAGAGCTGGCTGGCGTTCGCCAAGCAGAAGCTTCAGGAAGTGGTCGCGCTGGCGCAGGGCGATGGGGCGGCCGTCGCGGTGAGCAGCAGCGCCGCCAAGGCGCGTCGAGCCTCCCGGCGCATCAACAACGCGGCCGTGCAGCGCCGCGCCGGCGCGGTGATGGAAAAGGACCGCGTGCGCCGTGAGCCGTACGCCGTGCGCCGGAAGGCGCAAGTCAGTCTGCCGCGGTATCCGACCACTTCGATCGGTTCGTTCCCGCAGACGAACGAGGTGCGGGCGGCGCGGCGCAAGCTGAACGACCATCAGCTGAGCGCCGGGGATTACGAGCGCTTCATCGAGGCGCAGATCGCCAAGACGATCGCGCTCCAGGAAGAGATCGGCCTGGACGTGCTGGTGCACGGCGAGTTCGAGCGCAACGATATGGTCGAGTATTTTGGCGAGCAGCTCGACGGTTTTGCGTTCACCGAGCACGGCTGGGTGCAGTCGTACGGGACGCGCTACGTCAAACCGCCGATCATCTTCGGCGACGTGTCACGGCCGCGCGCGATGACGGTGCGGTGGAGCCGGTACGCCCAGTCGCTGACCCAGCGGCCGGTGAAAGGCATGCTGACGGGCCCGGTGACGATCCTGCAGTGGTCCTTCGTGCGCGACGATCAACCGCGCGCCGAAACCGCCAAGCAGCTCGCGCTGGCCATTCGCGACGAGGTGATCGATCTCGAGGCGGCGGGCATCCGCGTGATTCAGATCGACGAGCCGGCGCTGCGCGAAGGACTGCCACTGCGGCGCGCCGACTGGGCGGATTACCTGCGGTGGGCGGTCGATGCCTTCCGGCTCGCCACCGCCGGCGTCCGGGACGCCACGCAGATACACACGCACATGTGTTACAGCGAGTTCAACGACGTGCTGCGCGTCATCGAGCGCATGGACGCGGACGTCATCTCGATCGAGAACGCGCGGTCCGGATCCGAGCTGTTGCAGGGTTTCGAGCAGTACAAGTATCCCAACGAGATCGGGCCGGGCGTGTACGACATTCACTCGCCGCGCGTGCCTTCCACCACCGAGATCAGCGGCGCGCTGCGGAGCATGTCGCGGGTGCTGGACGACGCGCAGATCTGGGTGAACCCCGACTGCGGGCTCAAGACCCGCGGCTGGGATGAGACGCTGGCGGCACTGAAGAACATGGTGGCGGCGGCGAAGGAGATGCGGAATGGCCGCAACTGAGATCGGGATCACGGCGGAGCCGATCGACGATCAGCGCTGCAAGTTCATCGTGAGCCAGCCGGTGTTCGCGGGCGGTGTGCGCCGGTTCAGCGGCCCCGCTGAGGCGCAGGGCTCGCCGCTCGCGAAGGCGATCTTCGCGATTCCGGGCCTCGTGGTCGGCGAGCTGATCGTCTCCGGCAACATCGTCACGGTCGTCAAACAGTCGCCGGCGCCGTGGCAGGCGGTCGGTCGGGCGGTCGGGACCGCGATACGGACCGCGCTTGCGGCGGACGTGCCGGCGGTTGCAGCGGCGCCGAAACCCGCTTCCGCCGATCCGTCGGCGGTCAGCGACGACGCGCTCTACGAGCAGGTCGCGCAGGTGTTCGACGAGCAGGTGAACCCGATGGTGGCGCGCCACGGCGGGCGCGTCGAGCTCATCGACGTGCAGGACGCCGTCGTGATGCTGCGCATGGGCGGCGGATGCCAGGGGTGCGGCATGGCCGACGTCACCCTGCGCCAGGGGATCGAGGGGATGCTCGCGCAGCTCGTGCCCGCGGTCCGCGGCATCGTCGACATCACCGACCACACGTCGGGCGCGAACCCGTATTTCCAGGCGTCGAAAAAATAGCGCCCCGCCTGCTGCTGCTGCTGCCCACGACGACCTACCGCACGGCGGCGTTCGTGGAGGCTGCACGGCAGATGGGCGTGGAGTTGACGGTCGCCTCCGAACAGCCCAGCGCGCTCGCCGCCGCCAACCCTGCCGGTTTCCTCACAATCGATTTTGAGCAACCGGAGCGCGCGGCCGATGCCGTGCGTGTGTTCTCCCAGCAGTACCCGGTCCACGGGGTCGTGGGCGTCGATGACACAACGGCAGTGGTTGCTGCTGCCATCGCCACCAGCCTGCAGCTCAAAGGAAATCCGGTCCACGCGGCGATCGCCGCAGCCGATAAGTACCTGCAACGCGAGCTGCTGGCCAAGGCTGCCGTGCCGATTCCGCGGTTCGTGTTGCGAAACCTGGACGAGGATCCCGCCGCACTTGCGACATCGATCGTCTATCCATGTGTGCTGAAACCGGTCCGCCTTTCGGCTTCGCGTGGAGTGATGCGCGCCGATAATCCGCGATCCTTTGTGACGACGCATGGCAGGTTGCGTGCGATACTCGCGGATCCGGAAACGGCTGCTACCTGCGGTGACCGAGCACGCCAATATCTCATCGAGGAGTTCATCCCCGGCTACGAGGTCGCGCTGGAAGGTTTGGTGGTCAATCGGCGCCTGCACGTGCTCGCGGTGTTCGATAAGCCGGACCCGCTCGACGGGCCGTTCTTTGAAGAGACGATCTACGTCACACCGTCCACTGTTCCGGCCGGCCTGCAGACGGCGATCAAGGATTGCGCGGATCGCGCCGTCCGAGCGCTCGGTATTGTGGAAGGCCCGGTGCACGCCGAACTGCGCTACAACGAGCGCGGGCCCTGGCTGATCGAGCTGGCCGCACGGCCGATCGGTGGCCGCTGCTCGGCGGTGCTCAAATTCGGGGAAGGGGGAAGCGGGAAGGGTGTGACGCTGGAGGAGATCATCTTGCGGCACGCGCTGGGACTACCGATCCCGTCACTGCAGCGCGAGCGGCTCGCCGCCGGGGTGATGATGATTCCGATTCCTGGTGCGGGAATGTTGCAGGAGGTTCGTGGCTTGGCGGAGGCGAAGCGCGTTCCGCTTGTGGAGGATGTGCAGATCACCGCGCATCCAGGCGAACGGTTGATTCCATTTCCCGAGGGTTCGCGTTACCCGGGATTCATCTTCGCGAGGGGAGAGACACCTGGAGTCGTCGAGACTGCTCTACGCGAGGCCCACCGCAAGCTCAGCTTTACACTGCTTCCGCCACCACCTCCAGCCAATGCCGTGGGACCGAGTCCACTTTGAGCTCATCCATGGTGCGCTCGAGGCCGAGTTCGAGGGCTTTCGCTCCTTCCTCGAGCGGTACGCCGGGCAGTGCACCTTCGATAAAGAGCGAGAACCGACCGATATCGATCAGCGCTTGACGCGTCATATCAACGCGCAGTAGCTCGACCGTCGTCGGACGCAGCCCCGCCGCCGTGCATGCCGCGCTGTATTGCTCGGCAGAAAACCATTCCATCGCCGCGGCGTGGCCGTCGTGTTTGACGTCCATGCCCTGCTCGCGCACCACCTGCACCGAGCGCACGATCCAGCGACGCCAGAAGCCGCTCGTGCCTTCCACATACGCGCCATTGAAGAACGTGCTGTTGAACGCCAGCAGTCCGCCCGGCTTCAGTACGCGGCGAATCTCCTTCAGCACCTCGCACTTGTCGGGCATCAAGTGAATGGCATTGAGGAAAACGACCGTGTCGGCGGACTTCACGAGCTTCGACAGCCACTCGGCGCTGCCCTGCACGAATTCGGCGAACTTGGAGGAAATGGCGGCCCGCGCCTTTTCCAGCGCGGACGGCGAGGGATCGACTCCGATGACGCGTGGCGGCGGCTGCTGGCCGCGGACGCGCTCGAGGATCAGCTCCGTGACGGCGCCCGGGCCGCAGCCCAGATCGACGATCACCTGGCGACCCGGACAAATCACCCGCTCGAGGATCCAGCGGTTGACCTGCGTGAAGAAGGGATGCCGCGTGAAGGGCGTGAACGAGAAGCGCTCGTCGTCCGCATCGTGGTGGCGTAACGCGCCGCTGGTCACAGTTTGTGAATCCCGAGCGGTCCCAGATGAACGTCGAGATTGTGATTCACCCGGTAGCCCACCACGCCGTTCACGTCGAGGTTCGCGGCGTCGCCTGTGTAGACCTCTTTGCCGTTTACCATGAACTTCGCTTTGCCGCCCTGTACCTGGATGCTGAGCTCGTTCGTCGCGCGGCCGCTGGAATCCGCCTTGGTCACGGCGTCGCTGGCCGTCCATTCCACGACCGCCGTCGGGCGTGCCGCGTAGCTGGGACGGCGGCGAATCGAGTACATGCCGTCGATCGGCCGCACGAGGAAGTAGGTGTAGCTCTGCCCGGAGTCTGCAAGATTCTTTCCACCGATCAGGATGCCAAACGCTTCGGGATGGGCGGGGTTCTTCATCTGACCCAGCTTCGCGACGACGTGGTAGGTGCCGGAGATGGTGTCGCGATCACGCCAATAGATCGCCGCTGGGCCGACCGTCGTATGCAGGCCGTCACCCATGCTCGTGAACTTCACGTTCTCGAGCGGCGCGGGCTGCCCGGTCTGGCGGTTCGTCTCGGTGCGCACGCGCCAGCCGGCAGGGAAGGTGCCGCCGCCCGCCACGCTGCGATCGGGATCGGCTTGCCCCGCAGCCGTCGCCAGAGGGGCGAAAAGCATAAAGACCGCCGCAGCGGTCAGCAAGCGCGTGGCCATCATCGGCTCTCCCGGCATTCGGGCATCAATATGTGGGTCTAAGTGATATCATGCAAAGTTTTTTAGTCAAGAGCCCGCCAGATCGTGCACCGTATCCAAGCTCACGATCTTGAGTTTACGCTTGCCCATTGGCAGTGTGATGTCCACCTTCTGCCCCACCTTACCGCCTAGCAACGCCTTGCCGAGCGGCGACGCCATCGACACCGATACCTCCGCCGCGCCGTCCTCGCCCTCGATGAATTCGCCGAGTGTCAGGGCGTAGACTTCTTTCTTTTTTGTGTCGATGTCTTCGACGGTCACGCGGGAGCCGAAGCCGACGCGGTCCCGGGGGATGTCCTGCTCCCGGACGTCCGACAATTTCGAGAGCCGCAGCCGTAGATGATGCACCCGCGCCTGCGCGAATTGCTGCCGCTCGAGCGCCGCCTTGTATTCCGAGTTCTCCCGCAGGTCGCCGTGCGCGCGCGCCTTCTCGATCTCCTTGGGGAGGACGAAGGAGATCTCGTGGTTCAGCCGCTCGACTTCTGACTGGAGCTTTTGCTTGAGCGCTTCGATCATACCGGGGATACTAACCGACGAACCGCCTAACCGGCTAGCTTTTGGGGGCGGATGCGCACCTACCACCAGCTGACCGATGCCGACCGGTCGGGTCTGCTCGACCAGATCGGCGCCCAGAGGCGCCGGGTGGCGGAGCGCTTGGCCGGGGTAAAGCGGATCGTGGCGGTGATGAGCGGCAAGGGTGGCGTGGGAAAGAGCTACGTGACGGCGAACGTGGCGAGAGCCCTTGCCCGCGCTGGTCGCAGTGTGGGTGTGCTCGACGCCGACTTGAATGGCCCCACGATTCCGGGGCTGCTGCAGATCGCTCCGAACGCCCCCCCCCATCCGCCTGCAGTCGGCCTCGACGGTGTGAAATGCATCTCCATGGGACAGTTCCTCGATGACGGCGCTCCCCTGGCGTTCACAGGTCCGGCTGCTGAGAGCTTCGTGTGGCGGGGGGCGATGGAAGCCTCGGCACTGCGGGAGTTTCTGGGCGACGTGGAGTGGGGCGATCTCGACGTCTTGCTGCTCGACCTGCCGCCGGGCATGCAGCGTTACGTGGAGTTGTGCGACATCCTGGGGAATCCGCCACCCGTGCTTACGGTGACAATTCCGACGCCTGAGTCGCGCGACGCGGTTCGGCGGGCCATGCGCGCGGCCGTGGATCGCGGATCGGAGTTGCTGGGGATTGTCGAGAACATGGTGGGGGGTGAGCTGCACGGATCTGCGGCGAATGAGCTGGCGGCGGAGTTCGCGACACCAGTGGTGGCCAGGATTCCCTGGCACCCGACCCCAGACACCTGGAACCGGTTGGCCGCGCAGCTGTGAAATTCTTGTGTGTTGAGTGCGACCAGCAGATGGCCTTTGCAGAGCGTGAGCTGCCCGGAGACGGGACCCTGGCGGCGACGTTCAAGTGCCCCAAGTGCGGCCGGGTCGTCGCGATGCTGACGAATCCGATGGAAACGCAGCTGGTGTCGTCGCTGGGCGTGGAGATCGGCGGCCGAACCGTTCCGGCCGAGCCGTTCGAGATGGTCCGCGCGAACGTGGTGACGACGGCCGGGCTGTCCTGGTCTGCCGACGCGCAGGAGCGCTTGAGCCGCGTTCCGAGCTTTGTCCGCGGCATGGTGAAAAGAATCTACGCCGACTACGCCAGGGAACGCGGCATCACGGAGATCACCCCCGCGATCATGGATACCGCCCGCGCCGAGCTCGGCCTGGAAGGGATGTGAGCGATTTCGACGAGCGCAGCGTCGGCGAGTTGCGCGTGCGCATCGACCGCACGCTGTGCGTCGGTTTCGGCGATTGCATCACGGAAGCGCCCGACGCCTTCGTGCTCGACGACAGCGGCACGGCCGTATTCGTGCGGCCGGAGGCCGTGGATCGCGCGCGGCTGCTGCGCGCCTGCGACGCCTGCCCGGTGGATGCGATTACGGTTTGGAACGGCGACGGGACCCAAATCGTCCCCGCCGCTTGTGAACAAGTTCCTTGACAGCATGCAACCCCAATTGCATATCCCTTAACTCTGACGGCATCCACACCGACATCCAGAGTTTAAAGACCCGCTCGAGCGGCGTCACTCGGGGAGGTAGCGGTGTACCGCGAGATTTTCGTTCCCGTCGACAACTCGCAGCACTCCGATTGGGCTGTCGACCGCGCCATTGAGATGTGCAGGAAAACGGGCGGCAGAATCACCGGGAACCATGTCTACGCCGCCCGCCTCCACGATGTCCGCTTCCGCCAGCTCGAGACCGGCCTCCCCGCGCAGTTCCAGACGCCCGCAGAGATCAAGAAGCAGCGCAAAATCCACGACAAGCTGATCGAAAAAGGCTTACAGCTGATAGCCGACAGCTTTCTGGACCAGCTGGGCAAGCGGTGTGAAGCGGCCGGTGTCTCCCTCACGCGCCAGCTGCTCGAGGGGATCAACTACGAAGAGATCGTCAACGAGGTGAACCGTGGCGCGGGCCGCCTGCCCGGGCTGATCGGGTTCGATCCCAATCGCGCCGCGGGCTACGACGGCGGCGACAAGGTCCGCAGCGACATCAAGCTCGGCGAAAACGGGCGGCTCGTCGCCGAAGACGAAGACGCGGCGGCCCGGTTGGTCGGCTCCTCAGGCCGCCAGTACGACCTGCTCGCGATCGGCGCGCACGGCCTGGGACGGCAGCAGTTCTCGCAGCTCGGTGGTGTAGCGGCTCGCGTATTACGCGGCGTCGAAAAAGACGTGCTGATCGTGCGCGATCAGCAGCCGCTCACCGGCGCGCGCTTCCTGGTGTGCGTCGACGGCTCGTCCTACAGCTATAAAGCGATGAAAGCGGCCCTCGAGCTGGCCAACGAGTTCGGCGGCTCGCTCTACGTCTGTAGCGCGTTCGACGTCGAGTACCACCACGTCGTCTTCCACAATATCAAGGATGTGCTGTCGTATCAGGCGTCGAAGGTGTTCAAGTTCGAGGAGCAGGAAGAGCTGCACAACAACATCATCGACAAGGGACTGCTCAAGCTCTGCCAGGCCAATCTCAAGCGCGCCGAGGTGATGGCACAGCAGTATCCCGCTGTGCCGATCAAGACGCAGATCCTGATCGGCAAGCCGTTCCAGGTCATCATGCAGTGGGCGGAAGAGATCAAGCCAACCCTGCTCGTCATCGGCCGGCACGGCGCCCATCGGATCGAAGACACTGAGCTCGGCTCACAGTCCGAGAACTTGGTCCGGCTTGCTCCGTGCTCCGTGCTCCTGGTTGGTGTTGTGGGCGTGCGCCCAGAAGACATCCCCTGGATAGAAGAAGACGGCCAGGCGGGGTTGCCATGGGCCCCCGAAGCCGAGGTGCGGATTCTGCGCGTGCCGCCCTTTGCCCAGGGCATCGCGCGCCGCGCGGTCGAGGAGTTCGCCCTTGAAAGAGGTGGCAGTATCGTAACCAGCAAGCTGCTCGATGAAGCGATCCAGAAACTCCTGCCCACCCACATGCAGCTGATCATGGGGATCGGCAGTGCCGAAGAGATCGCCCTCGCCGAGGTGAAGGCGACGGAGCAGATGAAGGCGACGAAGGTGCAGGGGCACGACGCCGATCCCCAGCCCGAAGTCGCGGAAGTCGAGACGAAATGCCCGGTTACGGGTGCGGTGTCGAAGCGCCCGCGCGTCGCGACCGACCCGATCGTGTGGACCGAGGAGGGGTGGCAGCGGCTGCAGCTCGTGCCGCTCATCGCCCGCCCGCTGGCCCGCAATACCGTGGAGCGCTTCGCGCGCAGCCACAGCATCTGGCGCGTCACGACGCACGTGATGGACGACAACAAGCAGGCGATGATCGAAGCCGACGAATTCGACGTCGACACGATGATGGTGATGTTCACGGAGCTGCGCGCCAAACAGATCCGCGCCGAAGCGGAGGGGAAGGACGCACTCTCGCCCGAGATGCGGGCATTCATCGAGGAAGCCAAGGCGCAGGGAATCACGCGCTGCCCCATCCGGGACATCGAAGAGAAGATGGACAAGTGCCCCGTCGACATGAAAACCGTGTCACCAGAAGACGCGAAACGCGCCATCGAGAAACTGCTGCAGTGAGCTACGTACCACACGTCGTCGCCTGGAATCTCACGCGGCGCTGCAACCTCGAGTGCGCCCACTGCTATATCGCCGCCGGGCCGCACGAGAGCGCGACATCCGAGCTCGAGACCAGCGAGTGCCTGCGGATCGTGGACGAGCTGCTCGCCGTGAACCCCGCGGCGATGCTGATTCTCTCGGGCGGTGAGCCGCTGCTGCGGCACGATCTGACCGAGATCGCCGCATACGCATCGGAGCGTGGCGCGATGGTGGTCGTCGGGACGAACGGCACCCTGCTCACGGACGAGCGGATCGCGGCGCTGAAGGCGGCGGGGGTGCGGGGGATCGCCGTATCGATCGATTCACTCCGGCCCAGCTATCACGACAACTTCCGCCACGGCAAAGGCTCGCTCGAGGCCACGACCCTTGCGCTCGGCCGGCTACGCGCGCAGCAGCTCGACTTCATCATCCAGACGACGGCGACCAAGGGCAATCGCGCGGAGCTGGAGCGCGTGGCGCAGTGGTCGGCGCAGCAGGGCGCGGTGGCGTTCAACTGCTACTTCCTCGTCGCGACGGGACGCGGCGCCGGGCTGTCCGATCTCGCGCCGGCCGAATACGAAGCGGTCCTGGCCGATCTGGCGCGGTGGCAGCGGCAATACCGCGGGCAGATGATGATCCGCGCCAAGTGCGCGCCGCATTTCATGCGGCACGTGCATCGCGCCGACCCCGAGTCGCCGATCCTCAATTACCAGACGCGCTGCCCCTGTGGCACGCAGTACTGCCGCATCACGCCCGACGGCAAGCTGACGCCCTGTCCCTATCTGCCCGAAGTCGCGGGCGACTTGCGCACCGAGAGCTTCGGTCAGATCTGGGATTCGTCTCCGCTCTTCGCTCGACTCCGCAGCGGGAGCCTCGGCGGCAAATGCGGGCGCTGCGAGTACCAGAAGCTGTGCGGCGGTTGCCGCGCGCGGGCGTTCGCCCTGGAGGGCGACGTCATGGCCGCCGATCCGTCGTGCATCTACGAACCCCCCCCGGGGGTTGCCGCGGTGATCGAGCCGCAGCGCGAGGTCACCTACGGGGAGGAGTTCGCGCCCCTGCTCGCGTGGTCGGCGGCCGCGCGGGCGCGGCTCGAGCGGATTCCGTCGTTCGTGCGCGGCGTCGTGGCGAAGCGCGTGGAGGATTGGGCGCGCGAACGGGGTTTGCACGAGATCACGCCAGAGCTGCTGAGCGAGATCCGCAACGCCATGCCCATCGATTTCTCGAAGCGGAAACCGTTCTTCGTGCAGAAGGCTGACGGCTGATGGCTGACGGCATGTTGTTGGTCCAGGCCGTCGCCGACAGCGCGAGCGCGTACCGCGACTTCCCGCTCATCGGGAGCCGCGCCGCGGTGTGGATCGCGGCCGAGATCCACCTGATGTTCGCGGCGTTCGTACTGGGCGTGCCGATCTTCGCCGTGGTGGCCGAAGCGATCGGCATCTTCGGCAAGGATCCGCGCTACGACCGCCTGTCCAAAGAATTCACGCGGCTGCTGCTGATCGCCTATAGCGCCACGGCGATCTGGGGCGCCGTCTTCGTGTTCTTCCTCGCGACGCTGTACCAGCGGTTGTGGGCCTATCTGACGGCGATTTTCGCCCCATCGATGTGGGTCTACGTCGGCATCTTTTTCCTCGAATCGTTCACGCTGTACCTCTACTACTACGGCTGGGACCGCTGGAAGTACGGCCGCGCGAAGCTCGTGCATTGGGGCCTCGGCATCCTGCTGAACATCTGGGGCACGATCGTGATGTTCATCGCCGACTCGTGGCTCACGTACATGATGACGCCGCCGCGCGACATCACGCCCCAGACGGCGCCGGCCAGCATCAAGCTCTGGCATGCGATCCTGAACCACACCTGGATGCCGATCAACATCCACCGCCTGATCGGCAACGTCGTGTTCGGCGGCGCGATCGTGGGTGCGTACGCGAGCTACCGCTTCCTCGCCGCCAAGAGCGACGAGGAGCGCGCGCATTACGACTGGATGGGATACGTCGGGAATTTCATCGCGATGTCGGCGCTCATCGTGCTGCCGTTCGCCGGCTACTGGCTCGGCCGCGAGATCTACCAGTACGACCAGTCCTTGGGCATCACGATGATGGGCGGCTTCATGAGCTGGCTGTGGGTGATCCAGGCCTTCCTCATCGCGGTGCTGTTCCTCGCCGGCAATTACTACCTCTGGGTCGGCATGGGCCGCATCCCCGGAGCGGAGCGGTTCCGCCCCTACACCAAGTGGCTGCTGGTTGTGCTCGTGCTTGGGGCGCTGGTGTGGGGCACGCCGCACACAATGATCGCCGATTCCCGCGAGCTGGCGGCGATGGGCGGCTCGCACCACCCACTGCTCGGCGCGCTCGGCGTCATGAGCGCGAAGAACACCGCCGTCAACCTGATGATTCTCTCGACGTTCCTGTCCTTCCTGCTGTATCGGCGCGCCAACATCCGGCAGGTCGTGCCGTGGGCGAAGACCGGCACGCGCATCCAGGCCGGAATGTTTGTGATCGCCGCCGCCATCGTGCTGTTCTTCGGGATTCGCGGCTATTTCGTGGAGGCGATCGTCCGGATCGGCTACTCGGTCTATCAGGTGGGTGCGGTGCTCGCCTGCATCATCTTCGTCACGCTCATCGACGTGCTCATGGCGCGGGGCGCGCAGTCGCTGGGCGCGATTCAGTGGGGCAAGATGCCGCCGCGCTCGCAGTACGCGCTCTTCATCCTCGCCGTCACATTCACCTGGCTGATGGGCCTGATGGGTTTTGCGCGCAGCGGCATCCGCCAGCACTGGCACGTGTATGGAGTCATGCAGGACATGACGCCCTACGCCGCGACTCCCGCGCTGGGCTACGCCGCTATCATGATCAGCACCTGCGTGCTGATCTTCCTATCGCTCGTGGGCTTCATCTTCTGGCTCGGCGGCCTCGCCGAGAAATCGACGTTCGTCCCGTCGACGGTGGAGGCGCCCCATGTGGGCCATTAACCTCCGCATCTTCGGCATCGTGCTCGGCACGCTCGCGCTCTATACGCTGATCGCGAACAAGATCCCCCAGGTGCAATCGGAGGTGCCCCACGCATTGACGCTCGGCGCGAATGTGACGCCGGAGCAGCTCGTCACCGCCGGCGACGAGCTGTACCACGGCGCCGGCGGCTGCACCGCCTGTCACGGCCTCGGCACCCGCGCGCCGAACCTCCTGACCGACGAAAAAGGGCAGGGACCCGTCGGTGCGCGCTGCGGCAAACGCGAGCCCGGCAAGGACTGCAAGGCGTATCTCTACGAGTCGCTCACCAGCCCACGGGCATACGTCGTGGCGGGATACGAGCCGATCATGCCCGACATGGGCCGGACGCTCTCGCCGCAGCAACTGTGGGCACTGATCGCGTTCTTGGAATCGAATGGCGGCACGGTGGATGTGAGTGCGACGGATATTCCCCCTGCCGCCACTGCCGCCCCCGGCGCCAATGCCGGGGCGGCAGGGGCGCCAACGGCGGCAGGGATTGCGAATGGCAGCACGGATCCGATGACGATCATCCGCGGCGCCGGCTGCACCGCCTGTCACAAGATCAGCGGCGAGGGCGGCGCGATCGGCCCCGATCTGACTCGCGTCGGCGCGCGGCTCCCGGCGAACCTGATTCGCGAGTCGATCCTCACGCCCGACGCGAAGGTCGCCAAGGGATTCGAGAAGTTCAAAGGCATCATGCCGAAGACGTTCGGCAACCAGCTCACCGGGGCGCAGCTCGAAGCGCTGGTGCAGTTCCTGGCGGCGCACAAATGAGACAGTACCTCAAGCATCCGTTCTGGCAGGCCGCCCTGCTGCTGGTGCTGGCGTATCTCGCGATCGTCTTCGTCATCCCGATCCTGCCGGGCAGTGCCATCGTCCCCAAGAGCGTCGTGCTGCAATACATGGCGACGGTGCTGGTCGGGGTGCTGATCTGGGTGAGCGACGACGAAGCGCGCTGGACCACGTTCAAAGCGCCGTTGCACGAGGTGCTCATCCAGCCGCGGCTCAAGGTGGTGCGCACCGGGCTGCTCGCCGCGGTCACGCTGATCGTGGGGTGCCTCACGTACAGCCAGGTGAAAGCGAGCGTCGCCGCGCCGCCGAATCTGCGCTCGATCCATCCCGCGCCGCCGTCCCAGATCACGTTCCGCGGCAAGGCGATCACGCTCGTCGGGCTCGAGAATCCGCTCCGGCGCCAAGGTGACATGGCGGCGCACATCGCCGAGGGGCACCGGATCTACTATCAGAACTGCGTGCCCTGCCACGGCGACCATCTCGATGGGCAGGGGCACTTCGCGGCCGGCTTGAATCCGCTGCCGGCGAACTTCCAGGACAACGGGACGATCGCGCAGCTCACGGAGAGCTTTGTTTTCTGGCGGATCGCCAAGGGCGGGCCGGGACTGCCGCGCGAGGGGACGCCGTGGAATTCGGCGATGCCGGCATGGGAGGAGTTCCTGACCGAAGACGAGATCTGGTCGGTGGTGCTTTTCCTCTACGAACAAACCGGATGGAAACCCAGGACTTGGGAGGCGAGCGGGGAGCAGGGAGCAGGGAGCAAGCATGATTAAGCGCATCTTCGCTTTTCTCATGATTCTGCTCCCCGCTCCCAGCTCCCTGCTCCTCGCTCAGGATACCACCGCAGGCAAGACCGTCTATGTCAAATGGTGCGCCGGCTGTCATGGCGACAACGGCGCGGGTGACGGGGTCGCCGCGAAGCGCATGATCCCGCCGCCGCGGGATTTCACTGCCGGGCTTTACCAGATCCGTTCGACCGCCAGCGGGGAGCTGCCCACCGATGCCGACCTGCGGCGCGCCATCGATGACGGGCTGCCTGGCACCGCGATGCCGGGGTGGCAGACGCGCCTCTCCGACCGCGAGCGCCGCGACGTGCTCGCCTACATCAAGACGTTCTCGTCGTTCTTCGCCGATACGACGCTGCATCGCACGCCACTCGCCTTCGGCGGCGCGCCGGGCGGCGGCGGCGGCGCCGAGGCGCTCAAGGTCGGGCGGCAATTCTACGATTCGATCGGCTGCCGCAAGTGTCACGGTGATCAGGGCCGGGGAGACGGGCCGTCGGCACCCACGCTCAAGGACGACGCCGGTCATCCGATCTTCGCCGCGAATCTGCACGAGAACTGGCGCTTCAACGGCGGCGGCTCGGTGGACGACATCTACCACCGGCTGCGCACCGGCCTCGACGGCACACCGATGCCGGCGTTCAGCGATCTCTTGGAGCAGAAATTCCTCAGCGATCAGCAGCTGTGGCGCATCGCGCAGTACGTGCGCAGCCTGTCGCCTGAGGAGCGGCCCGTCGTGCGAGACGTGATCCACGCACCGCTGCTGAGGCGGGCGCTGCCCCACGCACCCGACGATTCGGCCTGGAGCCCGGTGGACACGTACTGGTTCCCGCTCGTCGGCCAGATCATTCGCAAGCCGCGCTGGTTCGCGCCGGCGATCTCGGGCGTGTGGGTGAAAGCGGTGCACACCGCCGACTCGATTGCGCTGCGCGTGTCCTGGGACGACCGCTCTCAGAGTCCCGATAGCGCCTGGCTTGGCTTCGTGGGGCGCGTGCTCGGCGCGCTCGATAGCGACGACTCGACACGGGAGCAGCCCGCGCTCTGGCCGGACCAGCTGGCCGTTCAGTTTCCGGTTTCCATTCCCACGGGCATGGAGCGGCCCTACTTCCTGATGGGCAGCTCCAGCGCCCCGGTCTATCAATGGCGCTGGACGAGTAGCGCGCGGACCGCTGCGGTCGCCGGCCTCGCACGCGGGATCGATCGGTTCGATCCGCTGTCCGGCGCCGGGCCCGGAGCCCAGGCGGTCTACGACCACGGCCAGTGGCGGGTTGTCTTCACGCGCGCACTTGCCTCGGCCGATACAGCCAGCCAGCTTCCCTTCCGGACCGGCCGTGCCATCCCGGTGGCGTTCTTCGCGTGGGACGGGTCCAACGGAGAGCACGGTACGCGCATGGCCATCAGTACCTGGTACTTCCTCGCTCTCGACGAACCCGTTCCGGCCCGGGTGTTCATCTCGCCGGTGCTCGCCATGGTGCTCACCCTGGGGTTGGGCATGCTGGTCGTGTGGCGCGCGCAGCAGAAGACTTCATTCCGGAGGCAGCAATGACAGGCAGAATTCTCAGCGTGGTGGGCGGGATGTTCCTGCTCACCGTGTGCAGCAAGGGGG
>DASPXD010000005.1:0-1551 GCA_035637435.1 Gemmatimonadales bacterium | reverse complement strand
CCGGGCGGTCCCCAGAAAATGCACGACCCGACGTCGCCGCGGCGGATGAGATCGCCGAGCGCCTTTCCCGGGCCGAGCAGGTGCTCTTGGCCCAGAAACTGCTCGAGCGTCTTCGGCCGCATTCTGGCCGCTAACGGCTCTCTGGAGCCTTGAAATAACGTCGGCTCGGTCACGACACTCGATCCATCAACGTCTTCGTCACGAAGAATACCGCCGCTCCCGCGAAGAATGCAGCCGGAAGCTTCCATCCCCTCTTGCCCTGGAACTCCGGCACGAGGTTCGACGCCGCAACATAGATCGTCACGCCGGCCGATAGCGCCAGGCCATGTTGGACGAGAAAGCCCATCTGCTCGGTAAGCACGACGCCGAGCAGTGTTGCGACGCCGAGCAGCGCCGCCGCGCCCACCGCCCGTCCACCGGTGCGCCCACCCGCCAACATCAGGCTGGAGATCGTGACGCCTTCCGGGAGCTTGTGCAGGAAGATCGCCACGAACACCATGATACCGAGCTCGGCGCGCACCAGGAACGCGCTCGCGATCGCGACCCCGTCGAAGAACGTGTGGAGCAAGAGTCCTACCAGCGCCGATGTCCCAGCGATCGAGCTGACCGGATGCGTTTCTTCGCCGAAATGGAAATGCGGCGTCACCGTGTGTTGGGTGAGGTGCACCGCCAGATATCCGAGCAACACCAGCGCGGGCGCGGCAGCCCCGCTGCGGGATAGCGCGGCCGGCAACAGCTCCACGATCGCGACGGACAGCATGAAGCCCGCGCCGAAGGCGACAAGCAGCTCGATGACGCGCAGCTCGCGGACGGCGCGACGGGTGACGGCCAGCCCGCCGAGGACGTTCCCGGCGGCGGCCACCAGCGCATAGAGCAGTGCCTTAGACACGCGAGAGAAGGTACTCTTTCGTATTGCGCTGCGGGTCTTCCAGGACTTCCTCGAGCAGCCGCGCGAGCGTCTCACCAACATCGGGACCGGGCCGTACGCCGGCAGCAATCAGCTCATCACCCTTCACCGCCAGGTCCTTGAGCTCGAGCGGCGGTTTTTTGGCGCGAATCGCGGCAACCGCCTTCGGCAGCGCGGAGACGGGAGGCAGCAGAGTCAATAAATCATCCGCATGCTCGCCAACCGTCGACAGCCAGCGGCGAATGGCCGCGGCATCCTTCGCATCCGGATATCGATCCCGCCACGTGCCGATCGCTCGTCCCCGCTCGATGTCCCTGTTGGCACACTTCAGGCGCGTGAGGAGCGACGCGGGATCTTTAGCCAGGAACGCAGTGACGAGCACCGGATCTCGAGGCAGCTTGTCCACTGTGCCCAGGTCGTCACTTCCTGCGCCCATTTCCGGTAGCCAGATCCGCATTGCACCAACGTCCCGCCACAACGTCACAAGCCTCGACATCTTCTTGGCGGTCTTGAGTCCTTTGAACCATTCATCCCGCACCCGCTCCGCGGAGAGCTGACCAAGCCCCTGCGCGTTGGCCTTGGCGGCCTCGAGCGTACGGGCGTGGATCCGAAACTCGAATCGCGCGCTGAACCGCAGGGCGCGC
>DASPXD010000004.1:0-3406 GCA_035637435.1 Gemmatimonadales bacterium | reverse complement strand
CCGTTGACCCGAATCGCCAACGCAGCCTTTGCCAAGCCCGGGCCCACGGCCCGGGCTAAATCGGCGCCCGTTGCGCCGGCCGGCAGGATCTTCTTGCTCCCATCCGGCAGGACGACCTGAATCTCCGCAGGGGGCATGCGTTAGGGCGTCGGCACGGTTCCGATGTGCGGCGTATGCAAGCCGAATCGGAAATACAAAGCTACCGAAAACAGAATGATGCCGCCGAGCACGAGCCAGCGAACGACGCGGCTGGGTGGCAGGACATCATCGGAGGGCGGGGGCGCGGCAGAGTTGGGATCGGTCATTGAACGATATTCTAGCGGCCGCTTCTATATTAAGGAATGGCATACGATCCGCGGCCCGTAGAACCCGCCATCTATAAGCGCTGGCTCGATGCGGGCGTCTTCCAGCCGCGGCCCGAGGGCGAGCCGTACGTCATCGTCATTCCGCCACCCAATGTCACCGCCGTGCTGCACGTGGGGCACGGGCTGAACAACATCATCCAGGATGTCCTGATCCGCTTCGAGCGGCTGCGCGGTCGGGCGGCTGAGTGGCTGCCCGGGACCGATCACGCCGGCATCGCGACTCAGAACGTCGTCGAGAAGCAGCTCGCGGAAGAAGGCAAGACGCGGTTCGATCTGGGCCGCGAGGCCTTTGTGGCGCGTGTGTGGGAATTCGTGCGCGAGACAGGCGACACGATCCTCGAGCAGCTCAAGATCATCGGCTGCTCCTGCGATTGGAGCCGGACGCGCTTCACCCTCGACCCCGCCTATTCGCGCTCGGTGCGCGAGGTGTTCGTGCGCCTCTGGGATGAGGGGCTGATCTACCGCGGCCATCGCGTGATCCACTGGTGCCCGCACTGTCTGACGGCGTTGTCGGACGAAGAGGCCGAGCACCACGAGACGCAGGGCAATCTGTACCACATCACGTATCCGCTCGAGGACGGCTCCGGGTTTGTCACCGTCGCGACGACGCGTCCGGAAACGATGTTCGGCGACATCGGTCTGGTCTTCAACCCCAAGGACAAGCGCTACCGGGCCCTGAAGGGCAAGCGGGTGCAGATCCCGCTGTCGGGTGTCGCGATCCCGATTGCGACGGACGACGCCGTCGATCAGACCTTCGGGACGGGCATGCTGAAAGTCACTCCGGCGCACGATGCCAATGACTTTGACATTGCCCGGAGAGTGTGGCCTGCCAGCGAGATGCCGCTCGTTATCCGAGGGGACGGGACGCTTGGTGAGGAGGGCGGTCAAGAAGCAACGGCGGCGGTCAAGAACAAGGGCGGCGGTCAAGGCGGTCGTGACCGACCCGACCGCCCGACCGCCGTAAGAGTCCCACCAGAGTTCGTCGGGCTCGATCGATTCGAGGCGCGCAAGAAGATCATCGAGCGCCTCAAAACGACCGCCCTGTTAGAGAAGGTCGAGCAGCACCAGCACTCCGTGCGGCGCTGTTATCGGTGTGATACGGTGGTCGAGCCGCGGCTCAGCGACCAGTGGTTCGTGAAAATGAAGCCGCTCGCCGAACCGGTGCTCGCGGCGTTTCACCGCGGCGAGTTTCGGATCATTCCGGAGCGGTGGCGGGCGACGTTCGAGAACTGGATGGCGGGCATCCGCGACTGGAACATCTCGCGGCAACTGTGGTGGGGCCATCGCATCCCCGTGTTCACGTGCGCGAACGGACATCAGTGGGCAGACCGCGAGGATCCCCGGTCCTGCCCGAAGTGCGGCGCGACCGTCGAGCAGGACCCCGATGTGCTCGACACGTGGTTCTCATCCTGGCTCTGGCCATTCGCGACGTTCGGCTGGCCGGACCAGACGCCCGACCTCGCGCGCTTCTATCCGGGACACACGCTCGTCACGGCGCCCGAGATCCTGCAGCTCTGGGTGTCGCGCATGCTCATGGCCGGGTACCACTTCATGGACCGGCGGTTGCCGTTCACGGCGGTGTATCTGACGGGAACGGTACGCGATACGCAACACCGCAAGATGTCGAAGTCACTCGGCAACGGGATCGACCCGCGCGATGTGGTGCGGCTCTACGGCACCGACGCGCTGCGCTGGACGTTGATCGGCGGCGGCTCGCTCGGCGCCGACGTCATCGTCGATCCCAACGATCTCGAAACCACGTTCGCGCCCGGCCGCAACTTCGCGAACAAGCTCTGGAACATCGGGCAGTTCGTCCTTGGGCAGCTCCCCAAGTCTGTGCCGGCCATCGATGCCGTCGATCGGCGCTCGCTCACGCTCGCCGATCGCTGGATCCTGTCGCGCGCGCAGGCGACCGTGCGCGACGCGACCGCCGCGCTGGAGCAGTTCCGGCTCGATGAAGCCGCCAAGCGCTGCTTCGCGTTCGCCTGGAACGAATTGGCGGATTGGTATGTCGAGGCGGTGAAGCCACGCATGTCGGATCAGGGGAGCGCGCAGACGCCGCAGGCCGTGCTCGCGTACTGCTTCGATCTCGCGTTGCGGCTGCTGCATCCCGTGGTACCCTTCATTACCGAGGAGCTGTGGCAGAAGCTCCCCGGGCGGAAGGCGAATGAGCTGCTGGCCGTCAGCCACTGGCCGGCGCCGAAGCCCGAGCTCGACGACTCGCGCGCCGACCAGGAGTTCGCGCGCGTGAAGACGGTGATCGAGCAGATCCGCTCGATCCGCGCCGAGTACCGCGTGTCGCCCAAGACCAGGCTCAACGCCACGATCGTGGCGCGCGGCAATGATCGCCCGGCGACGTTCGAGGGGGAGCGCGACACGATCGTGCGGCTCGCCCAGCTCGACAGCCTCGCGCTCGACGGTACGCCACAGGGTGTCGGCGCGCATGCCGTGTTCGGCGACGGCAGCGAAGTGGTCGTCGCACTCGAAGGAGTGGTCGATCTCACGCACGAATGTCGGAGACTCTCAGACGAGTTCGACCGCCTCGAGAAGCAGCTGGGGAACCTCGCGGCGCGACTGACCAACGAAAGCTTCGTCTCGCGCGCGCCGCAGGACGTGGTGGCCAAGGAGCGCGAAAAGGAAAAGGCATGGCGCGATCAGCGCGACGTCCTGGCCGGCAAGCTCAAGTCACTGGGCTGTTCGTAAGCCTGCTGCAGGCCTGCGCCAGCGTCGGCCCGCCTCCCGGCGGGCCGCCCGACAAGGCCCCGCCGAAAATCGTCAGCGTGAAGCCCGACTCGGGCGCCATCGTCCCCAATCTCAAGGACGACGTCGTCATTCAATTCGACGAGGTGATCGACGAAATGGCCGGTGGCGGTGGCGGAGGCCGAGGCGCTGTCGCCGGCCTGGAACGACAGGTGCTGCTCTCACCGGTGCATGGCAGCGTGAACGTGAGCTGGCACCGTACCAAGGTCACGGTAAAGCCGAAGGAAGGGTGGAAAAAGCGAGTCTACCGGCTCGAGATCCTGCCGGGCTTCGTCGATTTG
>DASPXD010000003.1:0-21885 GCA_035637435.1 Gemmatimonadales bacterium | reverse complement strand
TTGGACGGGAATAGCGGCCGTTTCCTTCCAACCTTCCAACCTTCCAACCTTTCGTCCAACAGGTTCCTCGACGAGGCTATTCCACGCACCGCAACTGTCGCAGCGTCCGCCCCACTTCGGCTGGTCCGCGCCGCATTCGGTGCAGCGAAACACCGACTTGCCTTTAGACACTGACCGGAGCCTCGCGCGCCGTGTAGTTGTCGAAGCGGGTGTATTCTTTTTTGAAGTGCAGCTTCACCGTCCCCGTCGGGCCATTGCGCTGCTTCCCGACGATCACTTCGGCCAGGCCTTCGATGCTCTCGTTGGTCTTGGGATCGACCGGCCCGTCGTAGAACTCCTGCCGGTAGATGAAGCAGACGACGTCGGCGTCCTGCTCGATCGCGCCCGATTCGCGCAAGTCCGAGAGCTGCGGGCGGCGATGCTCCCCGCCGCGCTGCTCCGGCGCCCGGGACAGCTGCGAGATCGCGACGACCGGAACGTCGAGCTCTTTGGCCAGCGCCTTGAGCGATCGCGAGATGTAGGAGATCTCCTGCTGGCGATTCTCGACGTCGCCGGGACCCTGCATCAGCTGCAAATAGTCGACGATCACGAGCGCAATGTCGTGCTCGGCCTTCAACCGGCGTGCCTTCGAGCGCATCGCGAGCGGCGTAAGCGCCGCGGAATCGTCAATCCAGATCGGGGCCGTGCCGAGCAAGCCCGCCGCGCGGGCGAGCTTGGGATAATCGTCGTCGCGCAGCTGCCCACGCCGCAGGCGCTGAGCATCGACCAGGCCTTCCGAGCACAGCAGCCGCTGGACGAGGGAATCCTTCGACATTTCGATCGAGAAAAAAGCGACGCGGGTGTTGTGCTCGATCGCGGCGTGCTGCACGATGTTCAGGGCCAGGGCCGTCTTTCCCATCGAGGGACGGGCGGCGAGGATGATCAGCTCGGAGCGCTGAAACCCCGCGGTGAGACGGTCGAGATCGACGAATCCGCTGGGAACCCCGGTGACCGAGCCCGCTCCCGATTGGAGCTGTTCGATGCGCTCCATCGTCGGCCAGATGAGCTCCTTGATCCGAATGAACTCTTCGGCACGGCGGAATTGCGCCACCTGGAACACCCGGTGCTCGGCGTTGTCGAGCACCTCGCCCGCCGTGCCGTGGCCTTCGTAGACGTCCTGGATGATCCCGGTCGCCGCATCCACGAGGCGGCGCAGCACCGCCTTGTCCCGCACGATCTTGGCGTGGTGGTCGACGTTCGCGGCGGTGGGGACCACGTCGATCAGCGCCGCGATGTACTCCATCCCGCCGGCCCGATCGAGGTCGCCGCGCCGGCTCAGCTCGTCGCGCAGCGTCACGGGATCGATGACGTCGCCGCGTTCGGTCAACGACATCATCGACCGGAACAGGAGACGGTGGCCTTCGCGATAGAACATGCTGTCGTCCAGGATCTCGGCGGCCTTGAGCGCCGCGTCCTGGTCGAGCATCATCGCGCCTAAGACGGCTTGCTCGGCCTCGTGACTCCAGGGCGTCTGCCGGCCGGCGTATGGCTCAGTCGTCGAGGAGGCGGGCGGCGATACGGACGTCATCCCAGGTTGGTCTCTTCCAGTTGGGGTTGCGCAGCAGCGCGGCCGGATGGTAGGTCACAACCACGGGGATGCCGCGGAAGCGGTGCACCTGATTCCGGAGCGCGCCTAACGATTGTTTGGTGCTGAGCAGGCTCTGCGCCGCCGTCCCGCCCATCGCCAGAATGACTCTCGGCTTGACCAGCTCGATCTGGCGGTAGAGGTACGGCAGGCACGCCGCGATTTCGTCGTATTGCGGCAGGCGGTTCTCGGGCGGCCGGCATTTCACGACATTGCAGATGAACACCTGCTCGCGCGGCAGCTTGATGGCCTCGAGGATCTTCGTGAGCAGCTCCCCGGCCCTGCCGACGAACGGGCGCCCCGTCTCGTCTTCGGTGCGTCCTGGCCCTTCCCCGATGACGACGAGGCGGGCGGTGGCGGAGCCTTCGCCCGGCACGGTGTTGGTGCGGCCCTCGCACAGCTTGCACTTGAGACAGGCCGCGATGAGCGTTGCGACGTCCTGGAGGCTTGCCGCCCGTTGGATCGGATCGGAGGCGAAGAGATCGGCGCTGGGTGGATCGAAAGAAAGACCGGGAGCAGGGAGCGGGGAGCGGGGAGCAGGCGCGACCGCAGAGACCGGTGCCGACGGCGCAGAGACGGCTCCCTGCTCCCTGCTCCCCGCTCCCGTGAGGATCACCGAGTCCCCACCTAGGAGCCGCTGCTGTTTCAAGTATTCAGCCGCCAGAGCCCGCGCGTCAGTCAAAGCGCTTCTTCCACCACGTCGAGGATTCGTTCGGCCACGTCGCGCTTGGGCAGCAACGGCAAGTCGACTTGCGTACCGTTGCGTCCCAGAATCGTCACGCGATTGGTCGTGACCTCGAATCCGGCGCCGGGCTCAGTGGCGTCATTCAGGATCACGAAATCGAGCGCCTTATTCTGCATCTTGGAGCGCGCGTTGGCGAGTCCGTTTCCCGTCTCGAGCGCGAACCCGACCACGATGATGCGCTTGGGGCGCTTGAGGCTGCCGAGGATGTCGGGCGTCGCTTCCAGCTCCACGGTCAATGGGCCGTTCGCGCGGGCGCGCTTCTTCGCCGCCGGGCTCTTGGGCCGGTAATCGGCCGGCGCCGCACTCATGATCAGGGCGTCCGCAGTGGTGACCACGCTCTGCAGCGCGCGCTGCATCTCTTCGGTCGTCTCCACGTGCGTCGTCGCGAGACCGGGGGGCGGCGGGAGCTCGGTCGGGCCCGTGATCAGCACGACGTCGGCACCACGCTGCTGCGCCGCTGCGGCGAGCGCGTAGCCCATCCGGCCGCTCGACGGATTCGTGATGACACGCACGGGGTCGAGATGCTCGCGCGTCGGGCCGGCGGTCACGACCACCCGCTTCCCCGACCATTTGCTCTTGTGCGGATCGCCGAGCAGACGCTCGGCCGCGGCGAAGATCGCCTCGGGCTCGCTCATGCGGCCGGGCCGCTCGCTCGGCCCCTCCGCGAGCGCGCCGACGTCCGGGCCGATGAATTGCCAGCCGCGCTGGGTAAGGGCCGTGATGTTCGCCGTGGTCGCCGGATTGGCATACATCGCGTCGTTCATCGCCGGCGCGGCGAGCACCGGGCGATCGGTGCGCGCCAGCAGCAGCGCCGTGAGCAGGTCGTCCGCCATCCCCATCGCAGCGCGCGCGAGCAGATGGGCGGTGGCGGGAGCGATGATCACGAGATCCGGATCCTTCGCGAGATCGATGTGCGCCAGCGCCCGGCCCCCCCCGCGGTCCCAGAGGGACGTGAGGACGGGGCGTCCGGTCAACGCTTCGAACGTCAGGGGGCGCACGAATTCCGCGGCCGCAGCGGTGAGCACCACATCTACGGTGGCGCCCGCCTCGGTCAGCCGGCGCGCCAGGATGCAGCTCTTGTAGCAGGCGATTCCGCCCGACACGCCTAACACGACGTGACGGCCGGGCAACGGCATCAGGCTTCCTGCTGGCGCCGCCGCCGGACCAGGCGGTACTTCAGGCCGCCGCGCACCAGCTCGTCGAACGCGCGCGTGGTGAGCTTCTCTTCCCAGTCCACCGACCGGTCCCGCGGGAAATCATTGACGTAGCGGGCGAACTTGGCGGCCACGAGCACGCCCAGGTACTTGTTCTGTGTCTGTCCTGCGACTTCTGCCGGTGTCACGATCCGCATGATTCAGCCTTTCTGTTGGTGCAGCCTATCGTAGAGTCGTTGTCTCTCGCGTTGGAGACCATCTAAATAACCGTTTAGCCATGCAAAGTCATGCTTATCTCGCCAAAGCTTCTCAGGGCTAGCGTCAACTGTCTTGACTACGGCACCGACAGCCTCGTCGAGATCATCATTCTTGATCCATCGCGTGAATAACGGCGCATGACCCAATTCCTCGATCGCGGTTTCCAGCCGCCGCTGAATCGCTTCCGGAGATTCACTGGCACGCGTCACAAGTCGCTGAGTCAGGACTCGAGGATCGCTCGGTAATATGAAAATCGTTATGGCGTTCGGTTCCAAGCGCCTGACCTGCTCCGCTCCCTTCACCTCGATATCGAGCAGCACATGACGCCCTGAATCGAGAATCGTCTGCACATCCCGTTTCAGTGTGCCGTACAACTCACCCGCGTACTCTGCATGCTCCAGGAACTTTCCCTGGTTCACTCCGTCGAGGAACGCCCTCGGTGTCCAGAAGTGATAATCGACGCCATCCTGCTCGCCCGGACGCGGCGTGCGCGTCGTCGCCGACACGGAAAAGCCAAACCGATTCGGATAACGATCCCGCACCGCCTTTGCGATCGTCGTCTTCCCACCGCCCGATGGCGCGGAAAGGACGACCAACCGTGGGGTCACTCCAGATTCTCCAGCTGCTCCCGAAACTTCTCGAGGTCGCCCTTCATCGCGATCACCGTGTGCGTGATGCGGGCGTCGTTCGCCTTGGAGCCCATCGTATTCACCTCGCGCAGCAGCTCCTGCGCCAGGAACCCGAGCTGCTTCCCCACCGCCTGGTCCGACGTCAGCGCCGCGCGAGCCGCCGCCACGTGCGAGCGAAACCGCACCAGCTCCTCCGTGATGTCCAAGCGGTCCGCCAGCAGCGCGATCTCGAGCGCGAGCCGTTGCGCGTCGATCGTGGCGCCCGCGGTCAATGCCGCCACGGCATGCTTCAACCGCTCGTGCTCCGCCGTGAGACGCGCCGGCGCCTGCTCTTCGATCGTGTGCGCCGCGGCCTCGAGCGCGTTGAGCCGGGCGTTGAGCTCGGCCGCGAGGGCCTGGCCTTCCCGCTCACGCATCGCGACGACGTCCCGCGCCGCGCGCTCGACCACCGGCTGCACGTCCGACCACTGCACGGGCGGCTCGCTGCCCGCGCCGCCGTTCGTTGCCGTCAGGACGTCGGGATGCCTGGCGACGAACGCCAGATCGACGCTGCCTTTCAGCTTCAGCTTCTTCTTGAGCTGCTGCGCGGCCGCGACGACCTGCTTGGCCCGCGACAGATCGACGGTGACCTCCCGCGCGGCCGCCGGCCCTTCGATCCAGCGGGCCGTCACGGCGACGTGACCCCGCTCGAGCAGCTGGCGCAGCCGCTCGCGCATCTCGATCTCGACGCCGCCGAGGTCCGCCGGCAGCTTGAGCTGCGCGTTGAAATAGCGGTGATTGACGGTGCGGATCTCGATGCGCAGCCGACCGCTGGACACCCGATCTTCGGCCGAACCGAAGCCTGTCATACTGCGTGGCACAGGGTGTTAAATGTAGTCCCGGCCGCCAGCCCTAGTTAGTGAAGAACCAGCGGGCGCCATATTCCTGGATGCTCTTGGGATAACCCAGGCCCTCCACGTAGCTCGACCGCATGATATTGACGTTCTGCACACTCCAGAACAGCGTCACGCCGGCGAGCTGCATCTCGATGTTCGTCTCGACGAAGCTCGCGCCCGCCATCGTGCGCTGCGTCGCTCCCTGGCGGCCGCCGAGGCCCCAGCGGCTCCAGGACTCCATCGCGATCTCACCGCGCAACGCGAAGATGCCGCTTTTGAAGACGCGCCAGAACTTCGAGTAGAACGCGGCCGAAACGCGCCCGTGCCGCGGTGGCTCGAAATCACCGCCGCCCACCACCGGATCGAAATACCAGCCTGAGAGTGCCAGCCCGGGGACGACGTTGATGCTGGCGCGCGCGGCGATGAACCCAGTGAGCGGCGTGGGATTCAGCGAGTCCACGGTTTGAATGCCCTTGGCGAATCCCAGCGGGGCGAACGGGTCACGCCGGCCACGGCCCACCTCGATCGTGAACCGGCGATTCTCGAGACGCAGCCAGCCGGCCATGTCGCGCGCGGTATGCGTCTGGTCCGTCGTCACGAACACCGCCTGGACGTCCTTCTGCCAGTTGACCTCGGCGCGCGCCGACAATCCCAGCGGCAAGGCGAGCCCGGTGGTTCCATAGACCTGCACGCCTTCGCGCTGGGCGCTGTACAGCCCCTGCCGAAACGCGCCGGCGATGGTAAACGGACGAATCGGTCTCCACCCGCCGCGTGCCTCGAACTGTTGCGGCAGCCCGCCGGCGCCGAACCGGGCGGTCCCGGCGAGCGTCAGCGTGGGCCACGCGCGGCTCAATTCGACGATGGCCGTCGAAACGGTGCGCGGCGCGACGGCGGTGTCGTGACTGACGGCGCTCGTCGCGACCGTCGTCGTCAGCCGCCACCCCAGGCCATCGTCGCGATCGGCGACGAACAACCGTAGGATGCGGTCGCGCCGCTCCTGCCGCCAGGCATCCACGTTGGGCCCCGTGTTGCGGTGCCAGCTCGACGCGGCGAGCTGAAATGACGCTCCCATCCGTCCGCCCGGCGGGACGTAATCCGCCTTGAGCCACAGGTCGCTGGTCCCGAACGGCGTCGATGAGCTGTTACTCGGACCCTGGCCGATGCTGCTCCAATCCGCGAGCAGCGCGACGCCGAAGCCCGATCGCGTACGGATCGAGTATCCGGCGCGATAATCGGCGACGTCCTGCTGGCCGGTGACGACGCCGACTTGCGTGCGCGGTGTGGTCGAGCGGTGCCGGGCCGTGACGAGGTACACCTGCAGCGTCGCGGGCAGTACGATCACATCCACGCGCTCGATCGCGGCGAGCGGGATCCGAGCGGGATCGAGGTAGACCGAATCGCGACCCAGCGGCGCGATGGGGACGCCGTCCCAGTAGATCTCGAGCGAGGCGGGACCGCGCCCGCCGTACAGTACGATTTCCGCCTGGCCGTACCACCCGCCCCGGGCGACGTAAACACCGGGGATGTGGATGAGCAGATCGCTCAGCGTTCGGGTGCTCGATAACAGGATCGAGTCGACCGTGAACGTATAGCGGGCGCCCGCGGGGAGTGGACCGGGAGCAATCGCCGCCGGCATCGTGGGGAGCAGCATCGCGGCCGTGTCGGGTTTTGTCGTGTCGGCAGCCACGGTCGTGTCGCGCCTGGTCGAATCGACCTGGGCGGTCAGCGTCGCGGGCAGGCAGGCCAGGGCGATCAGCCCCGCCCGAATCAGGTGCCGGCGCGTTTTAGCAGGAATTCCGTGAATAGCCGAACACCGATGGCCGTGGGACCCTTCGCGTGGCTCGCGCCTTCGCCTTCGAGGTAGGCGGTCCCGGCGATGTCCAGATGGACCCAGGGGAAGCCGTCCACGAATTCGCGCAGGAACCACGCGCCCGCAATCGTCCCGGCCGCGCGTCCGCCGGAATTCTTGACGTCGGCAACGTCGGATTTGAGCAGGTCGCGATAGTCGTCCCACAGCGGCAACGGCCAGCAGCGCTCACCGGCGCGCTCGCCCGCGTCCCGCACTTCGGCGAGCAGCGCCTCATCGTTGCCGAGCATGCCGATGGCGTGATGCCCGAGCGCGACGACGACGGCGCCGGTGAGCGTGGCGGCATCGATCGCCGCGGCCGGTTTGAAGCGCCGCGCGTACGAGAGCGCGTCGCAGAGAATGAGGCGGCCTTCCGCGTCGGTGTTGATGATCTCGATCGTCTTGCCGAGATGGCTCTTCACGACATCGCCGGGTTTGATCGCCGTACCGGAAGGAAGATTCTCCGTCGCCGGAATCAGCCCCACCACGTTGATCTTCGGTTTGAGGCGCCCCAACGTCTCGAATGTGCCAAGCACCGCCGTGGCGCCTGACTTGTCGAACTTCATGTCCTCCATGTTCAGCGCGGGTTTGATCGAGATGCCGCCCGAATCGAATGTGACGCCTTTGCCGATCAACACCACGGGAGCACCCGATCCACCCGCGTACTCCATCACGATGAACCGCGGTTCTTCGGCGCTCCCCTGCGCGACGGCCAGGAGGGCACCCATCCCTTCCTTTTTTATCTGCGCCTTGTCCAGGATGGTGACCTTGAAGCCGTGCGCCGCCGCCAGCTGCTTCGCCTGCTCGGCGAGGTAACTCGGGGTGGCCACGTTGCCCGGCTGCATCTGGAGGTTGCGGGTAAACAGGTATCCGGCCGCGACCGCGTCGCCGATGCGCCGCCCAGCCTCCGCTTCTTCCTTGTCCGCTGGTTCGACCACCAGCTCGAGGGACTCGACCTCGGGCTTCGGGTCCTCCGGCTGTTTCTTGAGCTCGGTGAACTGCCAGCCACCCTGCGCGACCCCTTCGATCACCACCTGCGCCAGCTCGGCAGCGCCCAACCCGCCGCGCGCTTCCTTCGCGACCGCCAGTGCGAGCGCCTTGGTCCCGAGGCCGCGCGCGCGCTTGGCCGCAATCGCCGCCGCCCGACGCACCGAGCTGCGGGTGACCTCGGCGGCTTTGCCGACGCCAACGAGCAGGATGCGCTGCGCTTTGCCGCCGCCGTAGACGAGCAGGGTCTCGTCCTTCTTTCCTTTATAGTCGCCGCTGGCAATGGCGCGCTCGAGGCTCCCCTCCTTGATCGGCGCGGATGCTCCTTGCGCTATGACCATCACGAGCAACGGCGTTTCCAGGTTGGAAAGGGGGTACGTCGAGATGAGAGTTTTCATGCCAGGTGCTCGATGATCGCGTCGGCAAACGCCGAGGTCGAGACTTCTGTCGCACCGGGCAGCTGGCGCGCGAGGTCATAGGTGACGCGCTGCGCCGCGATCGCGCCTTCGAGCCCGCGGACAATTGCGCGGGCCACGTCGTCCCATCCCAGCTCTTCGAACATCATCACGCCAGACAGGATCACGCTGCTCGGATTGACTTTGTCTTGTCCCGCGTACTTGGGAGCGGTCCCATGCGTGGCTTCGTACACCGCAAATCCGTCGCCTACGTTGCCCCCCGGGGCGAGGCCCAGACCGCCCACCTGGGCCGCCGCGGCGTCCGACAGGTAATCGCCGTTCAGGTTGGGCGCCGCGATCACCGAGTACTCGTCCGGACGCAGCACGAGCTGCTGGAACATCGCGTCGGCGATGCGGTCCTTGATCACGACCTTGCTCACGTCCTCTTTGCGCTTGGCGCCTTCCGCCTCCGTCACGGTCTGCTCGCTGAAGCGCTCCTTCGCGACCTCGTAGCCCCAGTCGCGGAAGCCCCCTTCGGTGAACTTCATGATGTTGCCTTTGTGAACCAGCGTGACGGAGGGGCGCTTGCGTTTGATGGCGTATTGAATCGCCTTCACGACGAGCCGCTGGGAGCCGAATTTGGACATCGGTTTCACGCCGATGGCGCTGCCGTCGCGGATCTTCGCCCCAAAGCGACTGGTGAGGAACTCGATCACGGCGTCGGCTTCCGCGCTGCCGGCTTTGTATTCGATCCCCGCATACACGTCTTCGATATTCTCACGAAAAATCACGACGTCGAGCTTGCGCGGTTCTTTCACGGGCGCCGGCACGCCGGCGAAGTAGCGCACCGGGCGGATGCAGGCGTACAGATCGAGGATCTGTCGCAGCGCGACGTTCAACGAGCGGATCCCGCCCCCCACCGGCGTCGTGAGTGGCCCCTTGATCGCCACCCGGTGCTCGCGGATCACGCCGAGCGTCTCTTCGGGCAGCCAGTTGCCGCCCTGATTGAATGCTTTTTCTCCCGCCAGGACCTCGCGCCAGACGATACTGCGCTTGCCGCCCGACGTGCGCGCGACTGCTGCGTCGAACACCTTGGAGGCGGCCCGCCAAATATCCGGGCCCGTGCCGTCACCTTCGATGAACGGGATGATGGGGTGGTCGGGCACGATCCAATGCCCGTCCCGAAAGTCGATTTTTGCACCGACGGTCCCGCCGCGGCGGCCTTCGACCTGTGTTGGCATGGCCCCCATCTTACCACAAAAAGGTGGGTTGGCGGAACGCCTTAGGGCTGTACGGGTAATGGCAACGTTATGCGACTATCTAACTCCAATATCATGCGCGCGCTGATCACCCTCGTGATCGGCGGTTGCAATACCGGCTCGCTTTTGACCGGCATCTCGGGGAACGGGGGCGGCGGCGGGGGCAACACGCCTCCTGTGCTGTCCTTCTTCGTGCAACCCAATACAGCGAATGTCGGTCAGGCCATCTCGCCGCCGGTGGAGGTCCTCGCCCGCGATTCGCTCGGCAATCCCGATTCGGCGTTCACCGGCTCGATCACGGTGAGCCTGGCGTCCAACTCCACGGGCGCGTCGCTGAGCGGCACGACGGCGGTGAGACCTGTAAACGGCATCGCGAGCTTCGGGAGCCTGGCCGTCAACCAGGCCGGGACCTACACGCTCCAGGCGAGCACGACCGACGCGGTCACTGTCACCAGTGCGGCGTTTACGATCACGACTCGGTAGGACTGCCTACAGTCGGTAGCCGGCCAACGTTCCGGGCGCCGTCCGCAGGAACAGCATTCCCGCAATATCGTCGACCGCATAGACGGGCTCGCGCTCTTTCCCTAGATCGACGCGCCCCCGCGGCTGCGCGTTGTCCTTGTCGATCTGCAGCAGCACGTTGCCGTTCCCATCGGGTGAGCGCGTCAGCATGAATACGGATGTCGGCGTAGCGAGCGAGGCCTTGAAGCGTTTTGACGCGAGCGACGCTGCCTGGCTCGAATATCCCTGCAGCTGGGCCCCGCCTTGGGTGTAGGCCGCCGCGAGCTGTCCCGTGATCCGTTTCGCGCTCGTGTCGGTCGCCTGCCGTGAGGCTTGCGCGAACGCGTCGCCGTACGCCGACGCGGCGGCGCCGTAGAGACCGGCGCGGATGGAGTTGATCCGGTAGAGGGCGCGCAACAGGCCGGGGAGCTGCGGTGCGGGATAATAGGCTTGCTGCTTGATCTGTCCGTCGCGTCCGAGCACGACGAGGTTTTGCGACGCGATGAGCGCGATCCCCGCTGGGCGGATCTCCAGCGTGGTCGCATCTTCGTTGCCTTGCAGCTTGATCTCGGGGCTCAGCGCGCGATACGTGCCGTCCTGGCGGTCGACCGCGTACAGCTTGTGATCGCGGCTGGTAAAGACGTACAGCGTGCGCCCATCCACGCCATGCAGGAGCGCCGCTGACTTGGTGCCCTCGATGGCATCCTTGTACTTCGGCTCGCCGCGCGCCAGATCGATGACGTTGACTTCGCCGTTGGTGGCGGCGTCGGAGCGGGACACATAGAGCAGACCGGCCGGCGTCAGCTCCGCGTACGCGAGCTGCCCCTTGATCTTCACGTCTTTGGGAAGCCGCACGGTCGCCGTCGCGACGTCGAGCACATTCACGAACGTGCGCGACTCGGCATCCACGGCGAGCACCGCGGATCCACCGGTGATGATGGCATCCGTGACCGTGCCGCGCATGCGCAGCGGCTTGGCCGCGATGGTCGTCCCATCCTCGTAGCGCGCGATGTTGAGGCCGGTCTGCACCACGCCGTTCACGATCCGCACGTTCCCGGTCGCTTGATCCGCGGGCGGTGACTCCGGCAGGATGATGATCCCGCCCGGATGCTGCACGATGTCGTGCACCCAGCCCTCGATCATGGCGGGCTTGGCCCACAACGGCTGGCCATCGGCGAGCCTGTAGGCCATGAGCCGGTCGTCGAAGCCTACGTAGATGCGATCGGGCTTGTCGATTGACGGGAACAACCGCACGTGCCTGGCGGGATTGCCGGCGCGCGCGGTCGGCAGGGTGGCCGACCAGCGCGTGGCGCCGGTGCGGGCATCGAGCCCACGCAGGCTCGTCAGCGTGTTGACCACGATGACTTCGGGACCGGCCTGGAGCACCTCGAGCGTGGTGACCTCCGAGGCCATGCGCACCAGCCCCTGCATGAGGCCGCCGAGTCCGCCGCGCTTGGGCCCGCTTTGCTGGAACAGCGACTCGCTCACCCAGCGCTGATTGCCGGTTGCGAGGTCGTACAGGGCGACGACCGGCGGGCCGGAGGCGCGCCGGCCGTGCACGATGAGCGTGCCCGTCTGCGGCAGCACCCGCCGCGTCACCACCTGTGTCAGGTTCAAGCGTCGCGAATCGAAGAGCACGGTGCCCGTGACCGGATCGAAGATCATCGAGAGACCGGGCTTCGCCGCTTCCATCAGCAGTGATCCCTCGACCATGCGGACACTGTCGACCGGCAGGCCGCCCAGCTCGGGCTTCTGCCAGGCGATCTGGCCCCGCTCGATGTCGACGCCGGCGAGTGCCCCGTCGGTCGAGACGAGGAGCGCACCGGCGGGCGTGACTTGCTGCCAGCGGATGTCGCCGCTCAGGCGGACGGTCCATGCAGGAGCAGCGCCGACTACCGGTGCTTGGGCAGTGACAGCCTGCAACAGGACGAGGAGCGACGCGAGTGTCATGAGGGCCTCCTGTGGGGAGGCCACATATCCCCCCATGCGCGCTTCCCGCGCAAGGGGTGGGGGGATCACCGATGCCGAAAACGGACGTCTATGGTGCTCTGGGTCTCTATTCGGCTGGTCACCGGGCCGAATCCGAACGTGGTGACGGCGCGCATGTAATCCTGTAACGCGACGCCGGGCGCGACGTCGCGAAACCGGGTCCGCGCGACGAGCGTGCGAAGCCCGCGAATGCCGGAGCGCTCCGGCCGAGTGAGCGATGTCACCGTGAAGCGCAGCCGATACGTGAGGGAATCGAGGTAGGCCGAGCCGGCAATGTCCGATGTGCCGAGGCGCGCTGCGGGGGCGAAGTCGATGCGCACCAGGGTCTCGCCTTCGATCGTATCACGCCCGGCGAGCTGGAAGCAGTGGGTCCGATGGAAGACGCTATCGCCCAGCTCGTGCAACGAAGCGAGCGTTACGACGATGAGATCCTGGAACGGTCCCCATCCCGGTCCGACGATATGGCCGGGACGATAGGGGCGACGCGTTTCCCGCCGGTCGAGCTCGATCGTTCCCGCTGTCACGGGGATGGTGTCGCCGCGCCAAGTCACTTCACGGACCGTACGCTCGAGCCGGAACCGGAACGGGTTGGCGTCGTCGAGCAGATCGAGCCGGTGCGCACTCTCGACGAGCTGATCGAAGACGGCAGCGAGCGCGGGGTCGGCGCTACGATCCGGGGCGCCAGGTTGTGTGCATGCTCCCTGCGCCGTGATGGTGACAGGGGGTAGTTCGACCGCCAGGTGTCGCAACGCCAGCCGCACGGTCGTCGCCGTATCGCCAAGAACCACGATTTGTGTGTCGAGAGGCGCGTACGCGATCTGGCGGACGCTCAGCAGGTACGTGCCGGCGCGAATCCCCGCGAAGGTGAACGTGCCGGCTGAATCGGTGAAGCGTTTGGTCTGTGTCGGGAGCAGCGTAACGGTGCTGAAGCCGAGTGCCTCACCGGTCTCCGCACTGACGACGGTGCCGTGGAGGGTTGATTGTTGGGAATACGCGAGCGGTGCGGTCGCCAACAGAACGATGCATGCAGATGCCCGAGGAGAGAGTCGAACTCTCATGGGGTTGCCCCCGACGGATTTTGAGTCCGTTGCGTCTGCCATTCCGCCACTCGGGCCGAGCGCGGAATATAAAGCTAGTGCGCTAAGGGCGAGGCTCCAGCGGGATCTCGCTCCAGACCTCCGTGCGCGTGCCGGAGCCCACTGCCCCGCCGACCAACGTGCCGGCAGAACCCCCGATCGTGATTCCGACGAGGACGCCGACGCCCGCGAACGAATCGCCCGAGTCCTGCATGGAGGAGGCGAGCAACGCCCCGACCAGGCCCCCCACCACGAAGCCGATCAGCTGCCCTTCCAGAGCGTGGCCGTAGCTGCCGCGACTGACGGCCAGCGTGCCCAGGTCGCCAACGGCGAGCGGTTGAGGTGCCACGCCAGCACGGGGTTGCAGGACGATCGTGTCTGTGGTCACCCGCACGACGTTTCCTATGATTGGCGCGCCGCCGCGTGGCGCCACGCGCACTCGCATCCCGGGCCAGGGACCGATCGCCTGTGCACCGAGCTGCGTATCCATCGCCTGAAAGAGACGGGGCGCGCGCTCGCGAGGCCACAGAGTAAGCAAGTCCCCAGGCTTGGTGACGACCCGGACCGCCGTGAGCGCTCCGGTGTCCCGTGCGATCCGGAGGCGAACGTACTCGCCGTCGCCGAACAGCCCTCGTGGTTTTTCCCCGATGACTACCACGATCAGGGTATCGGGCCGCGTGACCTCGGCCACCGCCAACCCCTGTTGCTGTATGGCCGTTTCGGCGATTGCGGCCAGCGTGTCCGATGACGCGGCATAGTGGGCGAGCTGGCCGGCATCGGGCGGAAGCGCCCGCATCATCCCAACGGTGGCGCAGCCCGCCAGCGCGGGCAGCAAGGCGAGGGAGGACAGTTTTGAGAGTCGCATACGCGGGTGCCTTGAGAGGGACGCCCGAACACTGCACGTGCTGCATCAAGCACTCGTCAAGCGGCCGGGTCAGAAGCTCAGCTGCAGTTGAGCCACGACCGTCCCGCTCCGCTCCGCGCCGATCTGCCGGGACACGTAATCGACCGTCAGCCGCACGTGACGATCCGTCGAGTCGAGGTTCGCCCCCGCTGTTGTGGCGATGTTGCGTGGCTCGGCCACGGCGGGCCGGCGCAGGTCCTCCTGGCGCAACACGAGCTGGACGTGCGGCTCGACCCGGTAGGCGGCGATCACATACCAGCCGTAATCGTCCTTGCCGCCGGCAGCGCGGTGCTCTCCGATGTATTCCACGCGCGTGCTGGCGGGGCCCGACGTAAACATGCCGTCGACGCCATAGCGGGTGCTGTCGGAGCTATAGGCCGCGACGTTGGCGCCGATGTCCAGATGCTCGATCGGCCGGACCGTCACGCGACCCACGGCCAGGATCGTGGAGTCGGTATTGCTCACCGCGTTGCCGCCCTCGCCGTTGAACGCGCCGGCCAGCACGGTCGCCGTCGATCCCACGGCATAGGTCGCCATGACGCCGATGTCACGCTTGGGCGGCAACGACTCGGTGACCGCCGCACGGTCCGCCATCTCAATCGCGGACGGCTGCAGCAGGTACTCGCGGCTGAACGGCGTCTTGAATTGCCCGACCGTGAAGCCCCATGCCGAGCTGGGCGTCCACCGGATGAAGGCGTCGACGAGCCTGACAAGCGGGTCCCCGGGCGATGCGCCGCCCGTGCCGAAGTCGGCGCTCAAGCGATACGAGAAGTGGGTGGCTAAGCCGCCGTCCAGATAGACACGCGCTCGGTTCACCGTCGCGCTCAGGAGATGCCGTTGATAGGTCTCGCGCAGCTGCAGGAAACCGCTGAGCTTGGGCGCGCGATCCTGCGCACCCAGCCGAGTGGTGGTCGCGAGACAGCATACGAGGACCAATCCGGGTGTCTTGACCCTGCGCATAGAGATCCCGTTCCAGCAGCGTTCGGAGACGGCGCAATATAGTCACGTGGGCTGAGATGCTCGCACCGCGCCAAAAGTAACGGACGAATTTCGACGACGCGTGACCCAAAATTCTGTGGCCGCAAAACGCTTACGGCCAATACTCCCGTTGTTGCCGCCACGCGACACCAATGCTGGTTGAGCTGACCACGCCCCGCCCCGGCATGTGCCTTGCCCAACCGTGTCCGGCCGCACCGCCGAGGGTGCGACCGGAAGCTCTCGCAGTTCTGGCAACCATCTCCGTGCAAAGGAGAAGCGAATCATGCGTACGAGCACGTTCCTCGCCCTTGCGAGCGCCTTTCTCCTGACGGGCGCGTGTCGCGAGAATTCACCCCAGCCGCTCGCTCCCTCGTTTGCGTCCACGTCGTCCCTGCCCCACATCAACATCACCGAGTTGCCCTTGCCCGTGAGCGTAGACGCCGAGCTCACGGCGACGAACTGCAGCAACAACCCCGGCCCGACCATCACGCTCGATGGCGTGGCCGCACTCGGTGGCTTTGGCGTGGAAATGAGCTTCAGCAATAACCTGAAGGGCACGCACGACACCACCTTCGACAAACAGGTGGACCTCGCGCTGCAACCCGCGGGGCAGTCGATCACTATCCCGAAGCAGCCGGTGCTCGGCGGCGTGGGCGGCAACCCGTTCATGTGGGTGCAGTTCGTGAACGCCGCCGGCACGCCGACCAGCGACGAGATCTACCTCGGCCGGTGCGTCCAAGGCTCCCGGTACGGCTTCACCCATGCGGAGGTCACGACAGGCTCGGCGTTCGCCGAGTTCGGGATCACGGGCTGCCAGAATAGCCCGGGCCCGTTCATCAGTATAGGCGCCAGCCTGGCGTACGAGGGTCTGGGCGCGCAAGTCATCTTCCGGAACAACGACAATCCGGTCGGGGGCCCGCATGAGGCGACCCGCAGCCAGACCCTCTCTCTCATCCCGCCGGGGCTGAGCTTCACGTTCCCGAAGCAAGGAGTGCAAGGCGGCGTGGGCGGCAACCCGTGGATCTACGCCGGCTTCCTCGATGGCGGGGGTGCCAGGCTCGATGATCCGACCCTGTTGGGCCGCTGCGTGCAGATAAGCAAGGCGCTCAGCTAGCGGGTGAGAGGTGCAGAAACGAGAAGGCCCGGTTCGCGAGAACCGGGCCTTTGTCGGCTAGATCCCCCGGCGCCGACCTCCGCGAATCCCCGGACGACCAGCCCCCATCCCCTGGCCTCTCCCCATCCCCCGCCCTTCGCGGCGCTCCATCCGCATCTCCGCGGCCCGCTGCATGAGGCGCGCGCGCATCTGCTGATAGCGCGCGCGTTGCACCGCCGTGAGATACCCCGACATCTCCCGGTCTTCATCCTGCTCGATCTTGAGCATCTCGGCCCGGGCGGAGCGCATCCCATCCATCAGTTTGCTCACGCTGTCGGCGTTGGCCGCCACGCCCGGCTGCATCTGATCGTCCAGCGCCCGGTGCCGCTGCATTTGCTGTTGCATGACCCAGCGCCGCCGCGCGCTGAAACGCTCCTGGCTGGCGCGCAGCTTCGTCGCCTGATCCTGCGTCAGCTGCAAGTCGTGCTGCACGCGCGCGCTGAAGCGCTCCTCGATTTGCGCGCGCAGCCGCTCGGCTTCGCCCGTATCGCCGCGTTGCTGCATGCTGTCGCGCTGCTGGGCGGAAAGCCCCCCCCCCGGCGCGAGCAGGACGGCAAGACTGAGGACCACGAGTCTATTCATTCATCCCTCCGGGGAACGCAGCAACGCGCGCAGCTGCTGCGGGTCGAGTTCGTTGAGATCAGTGCCGCTCTCCGGCACGACCACGCTGTCGCCGGCGACGATCTCATCGAACGACGTGAGGACCTCGCGCAGCTCGTCCGCCGAGAGATCGCTCAGATCATCCGCCACGAAATGGGGGATATGCTCCGCCGAGTCTCTGTCCATCCGCACCTGCCGCAGGACGACCGCGCCGCCCACCAGGATCACGACCGTGGCCGCGATGCGGACCCACGCCTGCTGGATCCACATCGCCCGCGGGGCAGGCTGCTCGCGGAGCCGCTGCACGACCTTCCGCGCAGTCGCCTCGACGTCGAGCCGCTCCGCGGCATCCGCTCCCAGCCGCCGGGCCAGTTGGTTCAACCGGTCTTCATTCATCTCGCACCATCTCCTTCAGTCGTCGCACGGCGTGATGGTAATGCACCCGCGCTGCTCCAGACGTCGTCGCCAATGCCGCCGCGATCTCGTCGTATTCGAGGCCTTGCTGCGCCCGCAGCAGGAAGACTTCGCGCTGTAACCGCGGCAATTGCTTCAGTCCCGCCAGCAGCAACGCTTCCGCTTCACTGGCCTCGGCGTGGGCATGAGGATCGCCCCGGCCGTCGCGAACTCCCTCGTCGAGCGGCATCACTTTCCGCCGCGCTGCCCTGCGCCCGAAATCCTTCAGCACGTTGCCGCCGATCGTCAGCAGCCAGGTGCGAAACTGACACTGGCCGCGGAAGCGATGCACGCCGCGAAACGCGCGGATGAATGTTTCCTGCACCAGGTCGTCCACATCGGCTTCCGGTGCGCCTGCTCCCGCGAGAAAGCGCGCCAACGGCCGGGCGTGGCGCCCGACGAGCTCGGCCGCCGCCTGTTCATCCCCGGTTTGCCACGCGGCAATCAGCGCCGTGTCAGGGGGAGCCGTTTCGGTGCGCGCCAGAGGTTGCGCCATGTGCTCTGTTTGACGGTGGACGTGGAAAGTGGCCGAATATTAAGCCCTTGCCACTGTAGGACGCCGTAGATAGCTTCGGAATTCGAACGACCGTTCGAAACCCATGCGACCTTACGACGAGCGTCTCGATCACCTCCTTGCCCGCGCCGCCCGGGTCTTCGCGGACAAGGGCTACCATCCCACCACGATGCGCGACCTGTCGGCCGCCAGCGGCATGTCGCTCGCCGGGATGTACTACTACGTCCGTGGCAAGGAGGACCTGCTCGCGCTGATCCAGGAGCGCTGCTTCGCCCAGGTCCTGGAGGGCGCCCGGCAGGCCGTCGCCGCCGCCACCGACCCGGAGGAGCGGCTTCAGGCTTTCATCCGGCATCACGTCGCGTTTTTTGCGGACCACATGGCCGAGATGAAGGTGCTGTCGCATGAGACTCCGCCACGCAGCGTCAGTGCCATCAAGCGGCGTTACGTGGATCTGCTCGAATCCATTCTCAAAGATGCCGCACCCGAACACAGTATGGTGGATCGCAGTGCCGCCACATACATCCTGTTTGGCATGATGAACTGGATTTACAACTGGTACGACCCCACCGGGGAAATCGATCCCGCGCGGCTGGCCGATCTCATGGCGAGCATTTTCCTCGGCGGCTTCGTCGAGACTCATTCGGAGGCTAAGTAATCATGGCAACGATGACCGAACCGCAGGTCAAGGCACTCATTCAGTATCGCGTGGAGGACGGGCTCGCGATCATCGAGCTCGACGATCCCCCCGCGAACACGTACACCTTCGAAATGATGCACCAGCTCGACGAGGCGATTCTCAAGGCGCGCTTCGACGACGGCGTGCATGTGATCGTCATTCGTGGCCGTGGCGAGAAGTTCTTTTCCGCCGGCGCGAATATCGCGATGCTCAACAAGGTGACGCCCCGCTTCAAATACTTTTTCTGCCTGCATGCCAACGAGACCTTGAACCGCCTGGAGCAGACCCCCAAGCTCACGATCGCCGCGCTCAACGGGCACACGGTGGGCGGCGGCCTCGAGATCGCGATGGCGTGCGATCTCCGCCTCGCCAAGGAGAACGCCGGCAAGATCGGGCTGCCGGAAGTGAACCTGGGCGTGCTGCCCGGCACCGGCGGCACGCAGCGGCTGGCGCGCATCGTCGGCAAGTCGCTCGCGATCGAGCTGATGGTGAAAGGCGAAACATTCTCGTTCGATCGAGCCAAGGAGCTGGGGCTCGTGAACGAAATCTTCCCCGCCGACGCGTTCTGGGAGCAGGTGGTGCTGTACGCGAAGCAGTTCTGCCCGCCGCACAAGGCGTCCAAGGCCGTCGGATTGATCAAGCGGTCGGTGCAGTCGGGCGCGGAGGTCCCCTTCGAAAGTGCCCTGGCGATCGAGCGCGAGCTGCAGCAGCAGCTGTTTCAGAGCGAGGATGCGAAGGAAGGGATTGCCGCCTACAACGAGAAGCGCGTGGCGGAGTTCAAGGGGAAGTGAAGACCGACCTCTTCATTAATAACGAGTGGCGGCCGGCCGCGTCGGGGAAGCGCTTTCCCGTGGTCAACCCGGCGACGGAAGAGGTCATCGCCGACGTTGCGGCGGGAGACGCCGCGGACGTGGACAACGCGGTGCGCGCCGCGAAAGCCTGTTTTGAGTCGCCAGCGTGGCGGGAGATGTCAGCCAGAAAGAGGGGGAGAATCCTCTTTAGGGCTGCGGATTTGCTGGAAGCGCGGCTAGACGAGGTCGCACGGCTCGAGACGGCGCAGAACGGCAAGACGCTGTTCGAGTCGAGGATCGAAATCGGGATGACGATCAACACGCTGCGCTACTACGCGGGGTGGACGGACAAGATCGTCGGTGACACGCTGCCCGTGGACGGTCCGTTCTTTACGTACACGCTGCGCGAGCCAATCGGCGTCGTGGGTGCGATCGTGCCGTGGAATTTTCCGCTCAACATCGCGAGCTGGAAATTCGCGCCGGCCCTCGCCGCCGGATGCACGATTGTCCTGAAGCCGGCCTCCGAGACACCGCTGACCGCCCTGCTCTTCGCGGAGATCGCGCTCGAGGCCGGGGTGCCGGCGGGCGCCTTTAACGTCGTGTCCGGAGGAGGTTCAACCGCGGGAGCGGCATTGGTGCGTCATCCCGACGTCGACAAGATTGCGTTTACGGGATCCACCGAAGTCGGCCGCCAAATCATGAAGCTGGCCGCCGAGACGAACAAGCGGGTGACGCTCGAGCTGGGCGGCAAGAGTCCCAACATCATCTTTGCGGATGCTGACTTGAAGGCCGCCGTGCGCGGCGCCCAGACCGGAATTTTCTATGGCAAGGGTGAGGTCTGCGCCGCCGGCTCACGGTTGCTGGTCGAGAAATCGGTGCACGCCCAGGTGATCGAGCAGCTCGCCGAAGGGGCGAAGAAGATGACGCCCGGTGATCCGCTCGACAAAAACACGCGACTCGGCGCGCTCGTCTCCAAGAAGCAGCAGGAGAGCGTGCTGTCCTATATCAAAAAGGGTCTGGACGAAGGGGCGACTCTGGTTGCTGGCGGCAGGGCGGCAAAACCCAACGGCAAGGGTTACTACGTGGAAGCCACGGTCTTCGACGGCGTGCAGCCGGAGATGACGATTGCGCGCGAGGAGATCTTCGGGCCCGTGCTGGCGGTGCTTACGTTCGACGATTTCGAGCAGGGCGTGAAGCTCGCGAATCACACGATCTACGGCTTGGCCGCCGGCATCTGGACCAGGGATATCCAGAAGGCCCATCGCGCGGCCAAGGCCATCCGCGCCGGCACGGTCTGGATCAATTCCTACAACTTCTACGACTCCGGCGCGCCGTTCGGCGGGTTTAAGGCCTCCGGTTTTGGCCGGGATTTGGGGCGAGAAGCGCTGGATGGCTACTTGGAAACGAAGACCATCTGGGTCGGGCTGTGACCGAAGCCTTTATCACGACCGCATTGCGAACCCCTGTCGGCAAACATGGGGGGTCGCTGGCCAACATCCGGCCGGATGATCTTGCCGCGGTGCCGATCAAGGCGGTGGTGGAGAGATCGGGCATCGATCCGGCCGCGATTGACGACGTGATTCTCGGCTGTGCCAATCAGGCCGGCGAGGACAACCGCAACGTCGCCCGGATGGCACTGCTCCTCGCCGGGCTGCCGATCGAAGTGCCGGGTCAGACGGTGAATCGGCTGTGCGGTTCCGGCCTTCAGGCGGTGGCGAGTGCGGCGCAAGCGATCAAAGCGGGTGAAGGCGCGACGTTCATCGCCGGCGGTGTCGAAAGCATGACACGCGCACCGTACGTCATGCTGAAATCCGGCGAGCCGTGGAGTCGCAGGGCGCCCGACACCGCGGACACGACGGTCGGTTGGCGCTTCGTGAATCCCCGCATGAAAAAGGAATGGACGATCTCGCTCGGCGAAACGGCGGAAGTCGTCGCGGAGCGCTACAAGATTACGCGTGCCGAACAGGACGCGTTCGCCGTGGAAAGCCAGCAGCGGGCGGAACGGGCGCTCAAGGAGTGCGTGTTCACGAACGAGCTCGTGCCCGTCTCGCTCCCCGACGGCTCCAAGTTTGCGAAGGACGAGTATCCGCGTCCCGGCACGACGATGGACGCGGTTGCGAAGCTGCAGCCCGCATTCAGGAAAGACGGGACCGTCACGGCGGCCAGCTCGAGTGGGATCAACGATGGCGCCGCGGCTCTTCTCGTCACAGCGAAAGCAGACAAGCCTCTGGCACGTATCGTCACGACTGCCGTGGCTGGTGTGGATCCCAGCTGCATGGGACTGGGGCCGATTCCTGCGACGAAGCAAGCACTCAAGCGCGCCGGGCTCACGATCGATCAAATCGATCTCGTCGAGCTGAACGAAGCATTCGCGGCGCAAGCGATCGCCTGCATCCGCGAGCTCAAGCTCGATCCTGCGAAGGTCAACATCTACGGTGGCGGCATCGCGCTCGGTCATCCCCTCGGCTGCACCGGCGC
>DASPXD010000002.1:0-41962 GCA_035637435.1 Gemmatimonadales bacterium | reverse complement strand
CTATTGCGAGATCGACCCCAGAGTCGTAGACCGCTGGGGGATCCCGGTGCTGCGCTTCCATTGGCAGTTCACCGATCACGAGCACCTGCAGGTGAAGCACATGCAGGAGACATTCCGCGCGCTCATCAAGGAGATGGGCGGGACGCCCTGGGGGGATATGCCGAGCAAAGAGGATGGCTACGGCATCGCGGCGGGTGGCGTGATCATCCATGAATTGGGCGGCGCGCGCATGGGCGCCGATCCAAAGACCTCGGTCGTGAACTCGAATTGCCAGACCCACGAGGTCAAGAATCTCTTCGTGGCCGATGGCGCGCCGTTCACGTCGCAAGCCGACAAGAATCCCACCTGGACGATCATGGCGCTGTCGTGGCGCACGTCGGAATACATCGCGACACAGCTGAAAGCGAGGAGCTTGTGAAACGGCGCGAAGCGGTAGGCGCGATGGCCATGGCCGCGGTGACGGCGGCGTTTAAGTGGACGCCGGCAGAGGCGGCACGGGCGGCAACGTTGGCGCGCACCGCGCTGCGAGCCCCCCCCCCGTACGCGCCGACGTTTTTCACGCCGCATGAATGGGAGACGGTGCGGGTGCTGGTCGACCTCGTGATCCCGCGCGACGAGCGCTCCGGTAGCGCGACCGATGCCGGCGTCCCGGAGTTCATGGACTTCATGCTCAGCGACCGGCCGGACGGCCAGGTCCCGATGCGGGGCGGGCTCGCGTGGCTGGACAACGAGTGTTACGAGCGCTCGGGAAAGACCTTCCTGCAGTGTTCGGAAAGTGAGCGCTCCGCCGTTCTGGACGACATTGCCTGGCCCAAAAAAGCAAAACCGGAGCACAGTCAAGGGGTTGCCTTCTTCAACATGTTCCGCGACCTGACCGCGTCGGGGTTTTTCACGAGCAAGATCGGATTCGCCGATCTCGACTACCAGGGCAACACATTCGTGAGCGAGTGGAAGGGCTGCCCGGACGCCGCGCTGCGCAAACTTGGCGTCACCTACGAGGGGACGGAATGAGCAGGCGACTCGGGATTGGGATCGTGGGGAGCGGATTCAACGCGAAATTCCACATGCTGGGGTTCGTCGGCGTCCGCGACGCCGACATCCTGGGCGTGTGGAGTCCCAATCAACAGAACGCGGCCGGGACCGCCGGAGTCGCCAGGCAGCTCGGCGTGGGCGAAGCCAAGCCGTATCCCTCCATCGCCGCGCTGGTCGAAGATCCCGCGATCGACGCGATCTGGCTGTGCGGTCCGAACTACGCGCGCATCGAAAACGTCGAAGAGATGGTCAGCACGATCGAGCGCGGCAAAGGCTCCTTGCTTGGCGTTGCGTGTGAAAAACCACTTGGCCGGAATGTGAGTGAGGCAAAAAGGGTGTTGGAGTTGGTCAATAAGGTAGGATTACCGAACGGCTACCTCGAGAACCAGGTGTTTGCCCCCCAGGTAGAGGTTGGCCGCAACCTGCTCTGGGGTCGTGGAGCCAAGCTCACGGGCCGGCCGTATCTGGCGCGAGCCGCCGAAGAGCACAGCGGCCCGCACGGACCGTGGTTTTGGCAAGGCTCGCTGCAGGGCGGCGGCGTGCTCAATGACATGATGTGTCACTCGTCGCTCCTTGTGCAGCACCTGCTCACCGATCCTGCCAAACCGACGTCGTCGGTTCGGCCGGCGCGGATCACGGCCCATATCGCCAGTCTCAAGTGGACCCGCCCCACCTACAGCAAGAAACTCGCGGCCACGATGGGCAAGGACGTCGATTACGACAAAGCGCCAGCCGAGGACTTTGCGAGCGTGGTGATCGAATTCGCAACGGACGATGGACATCGGGTCATGGGCGAGGCCACAACGTCGTGGAGCTTCGTAGGCCCCGGACTCAGGCTATCGGCTGAGCTGCTCGGCCCGGAGTACTCCCTGTCCTGGAATTCGCTGGACTCGGGGCTGAAGCTGTTCTTCAGTCGCGAAGTTCAGGGGAAAGCGGGCGAGGACCTCGTCGAGAAGCAGAATGCCGAGGTCGGACAGATGCCGGTCGTCGCCAACGAGGCCGTGGCCTATGGGTATGAGGCGGAAGACCGTCACTTCGTGCGCTGCTTCCTCAAGCAGCAGAAACCTTCGCTGACGTTCGATGACGGCCTCAACGTCGTGAAAGTGTTGATGACGGCCTACATGAGCGCCGAGCAGGGTCGCACACTCGACTTCCCGCCGCCGGGCGTCGATGCGTTCGTGCCGGCCGTCGCCAAGGGGACGTGGAAGCCATGAAACCATTGCGGATTGTTGATTGCGGATTGCGGATTGACACCGGATGGATCAAATCCGCAATCCGAAATCCGAAATTCGCAATCCTTATCATCGGGGCTATTCTTCCAGCAACGATGCCCGCCCAGCAGTGGCCGCAACACTCGATGGATCGTCCGCGGCCCCCGGTCGTGGATCCGGGGCCGGAGCGCCCGCCGGTCCCCGCGCCGAAGGACGCGATCGTCTTGTTCGACGGCTCCGACCTCGCGCAGTGGCGCGCGCAGGACAGCAGCGCCGCGAAATGGATCGTGAAAGACGGCTACGTCGAAGTGAAGCCGGGCACCGGCATGCTGGTTTCGGCGCGCGGGTTCGGCGACGTCCAGCTCCACATCGAATGGCGGACGCCGACGCCGCCGCAGGGGGAAGGCCAGGAGCGCGGCAACAGCGGCATCTTTCTGATGGGGATCTACGAGCTGCAGGTGCTGGATTCCTACCAGAATGACACCTATCCCGACGGCCAGGCGGGGGCGATCTACGGCGAGAACCCCCCGCTCGTCAACGCCACGCGGCCACCCGGCGCGTGGCAGGCGTACGACATCGTGTTTCGCCGGCCGCACTTCAAGGCCGACGGCTCGCTCGAGCGCCCGGCGCGCATGACGGTATTTCTGAATGGGATTCTGATTCAGGACAACTTCGAGCTGGTGGGGCCCACGGCGAACCAGGCTCGACCGCCTTATCACGCGCATCCGGACAGGTTGCCGCTGAAGCTACAGGATCACGGCAATCCGGTGCGCTACAGAAACATCTGGATCAGGGAGTTGGAGTAGCCCGCTCGGCTGTAAAGAACAACGCGAAGAAGACCAGCACGGCTGCCGCAAAGCCCGCCGGCAACCACCAAAAGTGCGCCCACTGATCGAGAGTTAGCGCCGTGGCCTCCGGACCGCTCAGGAAACGGTTGTAGACCCGGCCCGCGATCTGTGCGCCGATCAACATGCCCACGCCGTAGGTGACGAGCACGAGGAAGCCCTGCGCCTGGCCGCGGACCGCGGGCGTCGACTTCTTGTCGACGTAGATCTGACCCGTGACGAAGAAAAAGTCGTAGCAGGGACCGTGCAGCAAAATGCCCAATGCGATGAGCCAGAAGATCGCGCCCGGTGCGGCGAGCGCGAACAGCGCGTAGCGAAGCACCCAGGCGGCCATCCCCAGCATCAGCATTTTCTTCACACCGAGTCGCAGGAACATCAGCGGCATCAGCAGCATGAAGATGGTCTCGGACATCTGCCCAAGCGTCTGCGTGGCGGCGATCTTCGTCACGCCGGCGGCGCCGAGGAAGAGCTGGGTGAAGTTGTAGTAGACGGCGAGCGGGATGCACAACAGCAATGAGGCGGTGATGAAGATGTAGAACGGCCGGTCGCCGATCTGCGCGAACGCGTCAAGGCCGGCAATGCTGCGCAGCGAGACCCGCTGCCCTCTCCCCGGGGGTGGCGTGTGCGGGAGCGTGAAGGCGAACACCCCCAGCAAGACGCTCGCGATACCCGAGGTGTACAGCGGCCATGCCGTTTGCTCCGCGACGGATCCGATGAGCGGCCCGAGCACGAGACTGATGAACAATCCGGCCACGATCCAGCCGATCGTCCCGAACACGCGGATGAGTGGGAATTGCTGCTCTTGCGACTGGATGTGATGGAACGCCAGGCTGTTCGCGAGGCCAAGCGTCGGCATGTAACACAGGTTGTAGGCGAGGAGGAGCAGGATGAAGGTCGTCGGCGATGCGGTGAAGCGCGGGACGGCGCAGAGGATAAAGCCGCCCAGCACATGCAGGAGGCCGAGCACTTTCTCGGTGGCAAAGTAGCGGTCGGCAACGAGCCCCAAGAAAAATGGAGCGACGATGGCCGCTATCGGGTTCACCGTGTAGGGCCAATAGGTCAGTCGCTCCATCCCGTGATTCGTCATGTACACGGCAATCGTCGTGTACCATGCCCCCCAGATGAAAAACTGGAGGAACATCATCACGGACAGCTTGGTGCGGATCACCGCGTCAAGATGCCGCTACCGCGAGTTCCTTCGTCAGTCGGATAATGATGTGCGCCCCTGCCGGCAAAATGATGTCCGAGTCCTTGGTCGCGTTCGCGGCGGCGGCGCCCGCGGCGCCGCCCACGATGCCGCCGATGATCGTGCCCTTGCGGTTACCGCCGAGCACCCGGCCCAGCACCGCGCCCGCGACTGCGCCCGCTCCCACCTTGGCCGCGTCCCCGGAGGTCACGCCGCGGCCCTTGTGCACCGTCTCGAGCGAGTCCACCGTGGCATCGATCGGGTATGTGTTGCCCCCTACGGTGACGCTCGTAACGCTCAGCGTCAAGGTCCCCGGCGTGCGCGGATTCGGCGCCGGTTTTACGTCGACAATCTTCCCGTTGACTACCGCGCCGGCGGGGACGACCACCTGGCCGGCCGCGTTCTTCACGCCTTCGACGACGCGGGCCGTGAACGCCTCACCGGGCTTGGCGGTACGCGACGAAATCGTATCGGTCGCTGCAATGTCGAACGTGGTGCCGGCGCTGAGCCTCCGTAGTGCCGGAGCGACCGGCGGCGCCGGCGGCGTCGTGCGGTGCGTCGGCGTGCGCGTGGCCGGCGTACGCGTGGCCGGCGGGTTGGTCTGATGCTCGGGCATGTCGCGCAGCGTCGCCGTGGAGTCGGCGGGAGCGAGCGTCAGGTTGCGGGCGGTCGAGTCGCCGGCCTGGGCCTGGTCCTGTCCCTTTTGGCAGGCGCTCAAGCCGAACACCGCGATGCTCGCCAGAATGGCAAACCGGTTCATAAAGTCCTCTCAGTTACGACGGTAGTACCTCGCTATTTCAAGAATTCTTGAAATGGCCGCGGCCGGGGGCCGCGCCAAGAGCGTACCCGGGCTGCAACTTCCGGTTTCCTACAGCCGTTCCCGCAGGAACGCCGGCGTCAAACCGCGCAGATAGCCGGCTAGTAGCGTAAAACTATCTGTGACAAGGAGAATGCCCAACAGGACCAGGAGCGCGCCGGCGATGCGATCCACCCATAGAATGTAGGGGCGAAAGCGCTGAAACCACACTAAAAACCTGTCCAGCGCGAGCGCGGTCACCAGGAACGGCAGCGCGAGCCCGAGCGCGTAGGCGGCGAGCAGCGCGACACCGCGTCCCAGACCGGCCTGCGTCGCCGCGAGGGTCAGAATGCCGCCCAGGATCGGCCCGATGCAAGGCGTCCACGCCGCGCCGAACGTGAACCCGACCACCCCCGAGCCGAAATAGCCGATCGGTTTGCGCGCCAGCTGGATGCGCCATTCGCGCATCAGGAACGCGGGCCGCAGGATGCCGAGCAAATACACGCCGAACAGGATCAGCAGCACGCCGCCGATCCGCCCCAGCCACACCTGATAGTCGCGCAGCAAGTTGCCCACCGCGGACGCGGCCGCGCCGAGCAGCACGAAGACGAGGGAAAAACCCGCCACGAACCAGATGCCGTGCAGCAGCGCGGTCCCGCGGTGGCGCTCCGCTTCCTCGACCGACATGCCGGTGAGGAAGCCGACGTAGCTCGGGATCAGGGGCAGCACGCAAGGGGACAGGAAACTCAGCAGTCCGGCCGCGAACGCGACAACCACGCTAACCGCAGAACGCGACCGCGGACACCACTGTGGTCCAGCGGGCGTCGGGACCGCACTCGGCGGTGGACGTCACGTTCATCGTGCGCACGATCTCGCCGGAGAGCAGCCATTGCTCGCGCCGCTCGTCCCACGCCTTCTCGGGATCGAAGGGGACGCCGAGCACCGTCCCCAACATCGAGGCGGCGAGGTCCTCGGCGTACTCCCCCGCGGTAACCTCGTTCTGGCCGTAGCTGTGGTGTTCGGAGATGTATCCGTGATGGGAGGGATCGGCGGGGAGCGCGAGCCCGATCGACGCCGCGATGAGACGGCTCGGCTCGTTGGTGGACGACTCCGCGACGACGGTGAACAGCACCTGCCCGGGCCGCAACATGCTCAGCCCCTCTTCGCGATCGACAAGCTCGCAATGAGGGGGAAAAATTGAGCTCACCCGGACGAGGTTGAAGTTCGCAAGATGCGCATCGCGCAACGCCATCTCGAAGCTGGTGAGCTTTTCCTTGTGCCGACCGACGCCCTTGGTGAGAAAGGCCTTGGTCGGGATGAACATTCGGGCGTCAATCAACTCGGGACTACCTCCCTTCGTACCAGACCGCGGGACCCAGCTCGACCGGCAGCTCCGTATCGCCACCCCGGTCCACCGTCGCCTGCAACACCTGCGCCAGCACCTCCGCGGTGCTGAGCGCCACCTCAACGACTTCCACCTTAGCCTGCCCGCGCTCCTTACCACGCACCACGAGCATGTATTTCGCGGTGTAGACGCGCAACCGGCCATCGGCGGAGGCACTCTTGCGCGTCACCACCGCCGTCCCCCACTCGCGTCCCTGCCGTTTGATCGGCCGGAACACGTAGATCGCCTCGATCTCCGCCGGCGGCACCTGCGCCGCGACGGCCTCGGCGAGCTTGGCCCAGCCCGCGCCCTGCCCTGCAGCTAACGGTGTAAGACCGCCGGCGCCGAGGCTTGCCATCGCTCCACATAGGAGCGCAGGACGTGCATGAAATCCTGCGCATTGGTGACGACGCCGTATGCCTGATGCGTGCCGCGGTCGCGTAACTTGGTCACCACGAATTCGGTCTGATCGACGCAGATCGTGGTCAGCGGCCGAATATCTTCAGTCACCTCCGTCTCGACAAAAGCGGGAAGCATATTCCCCACGGCGATCGCATGCAGCGCGGTAGCCACGAAGATCGCGAACGTGGCGGTCGATGTATGCGCGCGCATCGCGTCCTGCGCCGCGAGCGTGTCGGGGATGACGTCGGGCAAGGGACCGTCATCGCGAATCGAGCCGGCGAGCACGTAAGGAATGCGATTGGACACGAGCGTGTGCATGATACCGCTCCTGACGATCCCCTGGGTCACCGCCTGCTCGATCGAACCCGCGCGCCGTATGGCGTTGATAGCGCGCATGTGCAGTCCGTGCCCGCCCTCCACACTTTCCCCGGAGCTGGACATTCCGAGCGTCGTGCCGAAGATCGCGGCTTCGAGATCGTGTACGGCCACGGCATTGCCACCGAGCAGCGTATGGCAGTAGCCGTTTTCGATGAACCAGATCATGTCTTCGCGCGCGCGGGCGTGGACCAGCGCGGGGCCGATGACCCAGACGATCTTGCCGCCGCGGACCTTCTCTAAGCCCAGCAGCTCCGCGAGGACGCCGTAGTCCACGGGCCGCTCGCGCGACACTTCCGTCGCCATGAAGCGGAATTCGTTGGGACTGTGCGTGCCGCCGAGAAAGCCTTCGGCGTGGACGAAGATGCCTTCGCTGCCGTCTTCCGATGCGGCGACCGCCACCCGGTTCCCGCGGCGCACGCGTCGCGGCTCCGTGACAACGAGATCGTCGGCCGACGCCTGGACGATGACGCAGTCCATGCGCGGCAGCCGCGGCCGCCGCCACTCGCCCGGCAGCTTTACATATGTCGGGAGGTTCGTAGTCGAAAAAAAACCGTCGGGTAGAACCCCGTCGGCTGGTGCGGGCGTGAATCGCGCGTCCGGCGCGCCCGACAGCGGAGGCGCGGCAAAGTTGGGTGGTCGGTACTGAAAACGGGGGCGACTCACAGGCCGGTGAAAATACCCGAAGGGAAACGGCTTTCACAAGAGTGAAACGGGATCGCGATCGACCATCACCGCGCCTCCCCGATACGCCTGCGCGCGCCACGCGCGCACGACGCGGCCGAGCACGCGCGGCTCCGCCGCCTTCACGAGCACGTGCCAGCGCCAGCGCCCCTTGATGCGCATCAGGGGACATGGCGCGGGGCCCAGCACCGTCAGCAGCCCTTCCAGCCGCTCGCGGGAGGCGCGGCGCAGCCAGGCGGCGACCTTTTCCGCCAGCTCCGCCGTCCTGGCGTGATCGGTGGTCGCGATGACGAAGCGAACCAAGCCTGTTCGTGGAGGATAAGGAGGGTTCGGCGGTGCTCGAAGCGGCAGCTCGGCCGCCGCAAACTGCGAGACGGAGTGCACCGCCGCGGCGCGGATCGCGTGGTGATCGGGCGAGCGCGTCTGCACGAACACGTGGCCACCGCGCGGCCCCCGTCCCGCTCGGCCCGCGACCTGGGCCACAAGCTGGAACGTGCGCTCCCCGGCGCGAAAATCGGGGAAATGCAGGCCGGTATCGGCATCGACCACGCCGACGACCGTAACGTTGGGGAAATCGAGCCCTTTGGCGATCATCTGCGTGCCGAGCAGGATGTCGACCTCGCCGCGCCCGACGCGCTCCAGGATGTGATGGTGCGCCCATTTGCTCGTGGTGGTGTCGAGATCCATGCGCGCGATGTGCGCCGCGGGATAGCGCAGACCGAGAAAGTGCTCGAGTTGCTGCGTGCCAAGCCCGCGCAGGCGCTGGGTCGGATTGCCACACACCGCGCAGATCTCGGGAATCGGCTCCTCGTGCCCGCAGTAATGGCACCGCAACGCCGGCGGCGTGTGGTGGACCGTGAGCGCGATGGCGCACTGCGGGCATCCCGGCACGTTGCCGCAGGCCGGACACTGGACGAACGTGGCGAAGCCGCGCCGGTTGAGCAGCAGAATGATCTGCTCGCCACGCTCCAGCGCTCCGGCAATCGCGGTATCGAGCGCCTCACTCCAGGGGATCACACCGGCTTCCGACGGCGCGATCCGCGGCGCGCTGCGCAAGTCCACCACCTCGACGGGCGGCAGCGGCCGCGCGCCCACGCGGTCGGGCAGCTCGAACAACGCCACCCGGCCCTGGTCGACCTGGTCCAGCGTCTCGAGCGACGGCGTCGCGCTGCCCAGGATCAGCCGCGCCCCCTCCAGTTGCGCGCGCATCGCCGCCGCGTCGCGCGCGTGATAGCGCGGCAGCGAGCCCTGCTTGTAACTCGGCTCGTGCTCCTCGTCCACGACGATCGCGCCGAGCCGCTGTACGGGCGCGAACACGGCGGAGCGCGGCCCGACCGCGACCAGCCGCTCGCCACGGCGCAAGGCGCGCCATGCATCGGCACGCTCGCCGTCGGACAATCCCGAGTGGAGCACGGCGACCTTGTCGCCGAAGACGCCGCGGACGCGGGCGACGGTCTGCGGAGTCAGGGCGATTTCGGGGACGAGCAGAATAGCCCCGTTGCCAGACGCTACGACGCTACGAAGGACGTCGAGATAAACGAGCGTCTTCCCCGAGCCGGTGACGCCGTGAAGTAAGGCAGGTTGGCGGAGGTCGGTGCCAAGAATCCCTTGCACCGCGCGGCGCTGGTCCTCGGTGAGTGAAGGTGGTGGAGGTGACGAGAGACCTGAAAACGGATCGCGCATCTCCGGCAGCCGCTCGATGCGCGCGAGGCCCTGCCGTACCAGCCCATCAAGGGCATTCCTGGACAAACGCAGCTGACCCACCAAGTGCGACACCGGCGCACGCCCGCCAAGAGCTTCGACGGTTTCATAGACCGCCCGTCGCTTGGGCGCCCGTTTGAAACGCCGCTCCCGCTCGAGCAGGGACTCCAGTCCATTCCCAACGAGCACAAGGAGACGTTCTGCGGCCGGTGCCGGTCCGGCGGGCCGCGCGACACTCCAGAGAGGTCCGGGGAGGATCGCGCGCAACGACAACCCGAGGGGGGCACCGTAGTAGTCGGAGATCCAGCGACCCAAGGCGAGCAGCGCGGGCGTGAGTGCGGGCTGATCGTCGGGTGCGGCGGAAATCGGTTTGATGTTGCTGACGGCTGACGGCAGCTGGCTGAAAGTTTCCGTCACGATTCCGACGACGCTGCGGCGCCGCACCGGCACCACCACCCGCGCACCTGGGACGACGCGTGACGCGAGCGGTTCAGGGACTTCGTAGATGTAGGAGCGGCTTACCGGGACTGGGAGGACGACTGCCGCATATGTCATCGCCGCCGGACACCCAAGCCCGGTTCAATCGGCAACCGAATCTGGCCTTGCTCGATGGTCGCGCCCGTAAACGGGTCGTCCACCGTGAGCGCCGCGCCATCGAGGTCGGCGGCATCGACGAGGGGCGTGAAGTGGGCGGCAGCCGTGATGCCGAGCGATGTCTCGATCATGCAGCCGACCATGACGAGCATGCCGTGCGCGCGCGCCGTCGCGATCATGCGCAGCGCTTCACGCAGCGAGCCGCATTTGGCGAGCTTGATGTTGATGCCGTCCGCCCGTCCGACCAGGCGGGGAATGTCCGTCGCGACGAGGCAACTCTCGTCCACAACCACGGGCAGGTTGTGTTTCGCCGCCGCTCGTCGCACGTCGCTCAAACCCTCGGGGTCGTCGGGGGGAAGCGGTTGCTCGAGGAATTCGACGCCGTACTCCTTCAAGACCGGGATCATCTGCTTGGCCCGCGCAACCGTCCAACCGGCGTTGGCGTCCACGCGCAGCGGCTTGCGTGTCGCCTCACGCACCGTGCGGAGGATCTCCTCATCGCGGTCGGTGCCGAGCTTCACCTTCAGAATGGGATAGTCGTCGGCCTCGCGGACCTTGGCGCGCATCTTGTCCGGCGCGTCGAGCCCGATCGTGAAGGACGAGAGTGGCGCCCGCTTGGGATCGAGCCCCCACAGCCGCCACAGCGGCTGGCCCAGCTTTTTCCCGACGAGGTCATGCAGCGCGGCGGAGAGCGCCGCGCGGGCCGCCCAGTTCTTCGGCAGCGCGTGCTCCCAGCGATCCTCCGCGGCCTCGAGGTCGAACGGATCGCGCGGCAGGTGCGACGCGAGCTTTGCGAATGCCGCGAGCACGGTCTCGAGGGTCTCGCCGTAGAACGACGAGGGATCCGCTTCCCCCCACCCTTCCAGTCCGTCGTCGTCCACCAGGCGGACCCACGCGCGCTGGTACCCGTTCGTCGAGCCGCGGGCGATGGCAAACGGATGACGGGTGGTGATGGAGCTCTGCTCGACGACGAGCTTCAGAGCCATCGATTCTTCTTGAGCCACCACATGATGACGCCGGAGGTCACCGCCATCACGACGAGGGCGCCGTAGAAGCCGTACGGATTGTGGGTGAAGGGCATCTGGCTGAAGTTCATGCCGAAGATTCCCCCCATGACGATCAGCGGCAGCGCGATCGTGGCGACGATCGAGAGCTGCTTCATCACCGTGTTCAAGCGGTTCGAGGTCTGCGAGAGATACGTCTCGAGCACGCCCGCCAGCAGGTCGCGCACGGTGTCCATCGATTCCACGATGCGGATCGTGTGGTCGTACACGTCGCGGTAGTAGAGCTGCGTGTCGGGGCGAATGAAGCCGCACGGCCGGTTGGTCAGGATGTTGAGGACTTCGCGCAGCGGGCCGACGTGCCGGCGCAAGGAAAACGCCGAGCGCTTCGCCTTGAAGATCTCGTGAATCAGGCCGGGATCGAACCGCTCGAAGAGCCGCTCTTCCAGCCCGTCCACCATCGTGTTGAGCTCTTCGACGATCGGGAAATAGGCGTCCACAGACTGGTCGATGATGTTGTGCATCGCCATCTCGACGCCGCGGGCGAGCAGGTCGGGATTACGCTGCAGCCGATCGCGCACGATGGCGCAGCTCTTGGACGGCAGGGCATGCACCGTCACCAAAAAGTTCTTCCCGAGGAAGAAATACAGATTCGACGTGGCGAGATCGTAGGGCTCGGGCGTGCCCTCGTCGAAGCGAATGACCGCCATCACGACGAAGACGTAGCGGTCGTACTCCTCGAACTTGACCCGGCTGCCCGGCGACAGCGTGTCTTCGATGGAGAGCGGGTGGAACTCGAAGATTTTCTCGAGCAGCGCGTGCTGGTGCATGCTCGTGCTGTCGATGTCGACCCACAGCTCGCCCTCGCCGCTTTGGAGAATCTCGCGAATGCGCGCCGGTGAAAAATCCTGCTCGAGCGTGCCATCGGGCCGCCGGTAGATGCTCGACGGCCAGTGCTTCGAGGCTTGGGGCTGTTGTGCCGGGACGGAAGTGGCGGTCACGACCTCAAGATAGCGCGCGCACGAGAGCCACGACACCGGCGGCGAGCAGGTCGAGCCGGTAGCCGCCTTCCAGCACAGCGACGACGGGACGCGCTCCCATCCGCTCGCGCAGCGCCTCGGTCCAGCGGGTGATGTCGTCGGGCTCCAGCGTGAACTCGCCGAGCGGGTCACCCGCGAGAGAATCGAATCCCGCAGAAATCAGCAGCATGTCGGGCTGCCAATCCTCGAGCGCGGCATCCACGCCGCCGAGGAAATCGCGCACGTAGGTCGCGCGCGGCAGCCCGCCCGGACGCGGGATGTTGAAGACGTTGCCGACGCCACGCTCGACCGCCGCGCCCGTGCCCGGATACCACGGATACTGGTGCATCGACACAAAGCGGATGGTGGGGTCGCGCTCGACGAGCGCCTGCGTGCCGTTGCCGTGGTGCACGTCCCAATCCACGATCAGCACGCGCGCGCACCCGAGCGCCTGCGCCTGGCGGCCGGCCAGCACCACGTTATTGAGAAAGCAGAACCCCATGGCCCGGTCGGCCAGCGCGTGATGACCCGGCGGTCGGGTAATGCCGACGGCTGTGCCCTTGCGCATCCCCTGTTCGACCGCCGCGAGCGCGACGCCGGCGGACGCCAGGACGCTCTCCCAGCTGCGCGGGCCGAGAAATGTGTCGGCGTCGAGCGCGCCGCCACCGCGCGCGTTCATCGCCTCGAGCAAATCGATATAAGCGGGAGGATGCACGCGCTCGATCGCGGGGCGGGCCGCCGGCGGGGCTTCCACCCATTCCACGTGCTGCGCCAGCTCGGGGCGTCGCAGTGCCTCGAGCACGGCCTCGAACCGCTGCGGGCGCTCCGGGTGTCCCGCGCCCGCGTAATGGTGCCGGCAGGCCGGGTTCCAGACGACTGCGGTCGACACTTAGTTCTGGCGGTTGGTGTGCAGCAGCTCGCGAATCGATTCCACTTCGCGCTTCATCTCTTTACGGGCGGCGGCCAGGTCCGCCATGATCCGGCGGTAGCGCTGCCACCCCACGATCACGAGTACCGCCGCGACGCCGCAGACGGCGGCCCAGAGGAAGCGGCTGACGAGCGCGAACAGCACCGCGTCGAGCAGCAAAAACCCGACGGCGAGGATCGTGACGGCCCGCGTGAAGGCGGAGGTGCTCACCGCACCGGTTGGCGTCGGGCCGGCAGCACGACGAAGGGAGCGTTCGGGACGGCGCCCACGGCCCGCAGCGTGAGCGATTCGTCGAGCACGGCGGCGCCGCGAAACTTCACGATGTACTCCTGTTCGCCGAGTGGCGCCCGCTTCAACGCGGCGCGCAACGCTTCCCGCTTGAGCTGTGCGACCGTCGTGGTGTCGTCCACCTGCACGGACACCTGCTCCCACGCGGGCGTCACCATGACGCGCACGGCGTACCGCTCAGCGACGTCCGCGCTCATGCCACCTCGAGCGGCGACGCCAGGGGCAGCGTCGAGAAAAACCGGTCCAGCGCCTGATCGAAGAACAACGTCGAGGCGCGGACGCGAGTCACGCCCCGCTCTGTGTCCTCCCAGGCGCTGATCACGATTTCCTCGCCCCCTTGCCCGCGCAACGTCACGAAGCTCGGCCCCGCCTTCTCGATGAATGCCGCGGCGTGGGGCACACGCTCGGCGAAGAACTGCTGGGCGCGCGCCAGGACGTCGGCGGGCGAGAGCGAAACGGTCGTCGTGTGGGTCATGGCGTCGGGAAAGATAGCGCCTGCCGGAAGTCAGCGCGCGCCGCCGTCCCGGTCTGGAAGGGACCTGTCGGCTTCCGCGAGAATCTGTTGCAGGACGTCGAACTCGACCGGCTTGGTGAGGTGATGATTGAAGCCCGCGTCGATGGAGAGCTTGCGGTGCTGTTCCTGCCCCCAGCCGGTCAACGCCACGAGGACCATGTGCTTCGCCCATGGCTTTTCACGCATCAGTTTCGCCAGGTCATACCCCGTCATCTTGGGTAGACCGATGTCGAGAATCGCGACGTCGGGCCGGAAATCCTCGGCCGCCACCAGTGCCGTCTCTCCGTCACTCGCGGTGTTGACTTCGTAGCCCAACATGCGCAGCAGCATCGCGAGGCTGTCCACCGAGTCCTCGTTGTCGTCGACGACGAGGATGCGGCAATGGTTGACCGCGTCCGGTCGATGCGGCGCCTGCCGCTCCGGCGCGGGCTGGCGGTGCGATTGGAGCGCCGGAAGCCGGATCGTGAACTGGCTCCCTTTCCCGGGGCCGCCGCTGGACGCGGTGACCTCGCCGCCGTGCAGCTTCACCAGCCGTTCCACGAGGGCCAGGCCGACGCCGAGTCCCCGCTGCGCGCGATCGACGGACATGCCGCCCTGGGTGAACAGGTCGAAGATGCGCGGCAGCACGTCGGCCGCTATGCCGATACCGCTGTCGGTCACCGTGATGACGACGCTGTCGCCGTCGCGCCCGCCGGAGAGCGAGATGCGGCCGCCGGACTCGGTATACGTTGCGGCGTTGTCGAGCAGGTTCGCCACGACTTGCGTCAGGCGCGTCACGTCGCCCTCGACGTAGACCGGATCGGTGGGCAATGAGATGCTGAGCTCGTGGTGGGATCGCTCAATCAGTGCGGCGCTCGCTGCGACGGCCGCTTTCAGTATCGCGGCAACGTCTACCCGTTCCCGGCGCAGCTCGATCGTCCCGCGTGTAAGGTGCGAAACGTCGAGCAAGTCGTCGACCAGCCGGGTCATGTGCTCCGTCTGCCGGTCGATGATGCTCGTCGCCCAGTCCAACTCTTCCTCGCTTGGCGTGCGGGCGCGCAGGACTGTCACCGCGTGGCGGATCGGGCCAAGGTGGTTTCGCAGCGCGTGTGCCAGCAACGCCAGGAACTCGTTCTTGCGCGTGTCGGCCTCCTGCAGCTCGCGGCCGGCCGGGAGCATGCCGTGATCACTCAAGCAGGCGGAATGACAATAGAGCGTGGCGGAATCGCCGCCGGTCAAGGCGACTGGATCGCTCGCGGTCGGGGGGATCGTCTGCCCGCACAGGCAGCACTTTTCGGACGAGCTCATTCCGGAGCCTCGGGCCAGTGCGTGTCCGGCCGGGCGGGCGGCGGCTGCTCGGCGTGCAGCCGGTCGGCGCGGATATCGGCATAGATGAAGTTCTCGGGGGCGACCGGTGCGCCGGCGAGGCGACGCAGCATCGCCAGTTGTCCGACATGCGTCATCGTGTCCGCGAAGGGACCCTGCAGGAGCTGCTCGGTGGTAATCGAGCACGTCGCGTCGCTCGCGAGCAGCTGCCCGACCGCTTCCACCATCTCGTGGAAACGCGCGACCTCCGCCTTGAACGTGGGCAGCGGCGCCGGCTGCGCGGGATACGATCCGCCGACAAAGTACGTGCGCACGTAGCCCATGAGCGCCGTCATGTGCCGCACCAGCTCCGCCGGCGTACGCGCGCGGTTGCCGGCGCTGAACGTCGGATAGTGCTCGGGCGCGTCGCGCAGCGCTTTCTGCGTGCGGTAGGCGATGGCGGCCAGGAAATGGCGCAGCAGCTCGCGGTCTCGATCCATGCTAGCGACGGAACATAAAGAACACCGCCCCGCACAGGCACAAGCCGGCCCACACATAGTTCAGGCGCACCGGCTCCTTCATATAGAAGACGGCAAACGGCACGAACACGCTCAGCGTGATGACTTCCTGCAGAATCTTGAGCTGGCCGAGCTGCAGCTGCGTATGTCCGATGCGGTTCGCGGGCACCTGGAGCAGGTATTCGAACAGCGCGATGCCCCAGCTGACCAGCGCCGCAACGATCCAGGGCCGCTGGCTCAGGTGCCGGAGGTGTGCGTACCAGGCGAAGGTCATGAAGATGTTGGAGAACACGAGCAGAACCACGGTCCTGGCAATGACCGACATCCGCACTTCCTCGAGTTAACGAAGTGCTCTTAATACCTCACGCGCGGCTCGCCGTCCACTTGACAGCGCACCCGCCACCGTCCCGATTTCTGCGCCGTTCGTCGCTTCCCCGGCAAAGAACAACGTCCCGTCCACCGGCCGGGCCAGGGCGCGCGGGGCGCTGTTGCCGCCCACGCCGATGTAGCTGTAGGCGCCGCGCGCGAACGGATCGGCGTGCCAGTCGTGACTGGCCGAGGCGTCGAGCTGTTGCTCCAGCTCGCGCCGCGGCACGGCAAGCACCTCGGAGAGTGCCACCAGACTACGCTCCAGGCGTGAAGGCGGGTCCTCCGCGAGCAGCTGCTCGGCGGCGACGGCGCCCACATAACCGACCAGCACGGGCGACCGCACCGGCAGCGATGTCCACCAGGTCGGTACCTCGGCACCGTGGGCGTGAAGAATGTTCAGTCCGCTGCCGTTCGAGCCCCCCGCCCCCGCCGACTGCGTGCGCCGCTGCTTCAGGAATTCCGGCCGCTCCCAGAACGCCTCGCGGAATCGCAGCACGATCTTGAACACCTGCCCCGTCTCGATACCCGCCAGCGCGCGCTGTTTGGCGGGGAGCGCCGGATCGAACCGCACGACACCGGCCTTGAGGACGGCGAGCGGCAGCGTGATCAATGCGGCGCGGGCGCGGACCGAGGGCAACGGCGCGCGGTCGCCACCGTGACACGCGACGCTGACGGCGCCGCGTTTCCACTGCACCGACTTCGCAACCGAGCTGAGACGCACCTCGGTACGGTCGGGATCCAACCCATCCCGCAGCCATTTCATCAGGGCGTCACCGCCATTCGCGATGCGGAACTGTTTGCCCTCGACTTCGTCTTCCTCGTCCCCCCCTTCCGTCTCGACCGCCAGCGACTTTGCACTCAACCGGTCCGGGTGCGCGGCGTAAAAACCTTGCAGGAAGTCCCCCAGCAGCCCGCGACGGGCCGCCGGGACGCTCGCCGATTCCAGATACTCGCTGACCGGGAAATCCTTGCCGCGGCGCGCGACGCGACGGGCGAGATCGCGGTTCATCCGATCGATGACTGCCCAGAAATCGCCCATCGGCTTGAACCGGCCGGCGCTCGCGAGCTCATGCGTGTCGGGCAGCTCCAGCACCGCGAGTCCGGCCGCCTGCGCGAGGGACAGGGTTTCGGCCGTCTCGCCGTGGATGAACTCCGCGCCGAGCTCGAGAGGGATGGGTGCGCGCGGATCGTGCAGCGTGAGAACCCGGCCGCCGACCCGGGGCCGCGCCTCGATGATGGTGACGCGCAGGCCGGCGTGGGAGAGATCGCGCGCCGCCGCAAGGCCGGCGGCGCCGGCGCCGAGCACCAGCACGTCGACGCGCGTCCGATCTCGTGGCATCTAGCGCCTACACCAGCGCCCGCAAGGCATTCTCAATTTCGGAATTCGGCACTGCACGCGCACCAAGATCCCGGGCGGCGCGCAACGCCGCGGCATCGACGTGCGAGCCAAACGCCAGCACGGTGATGCCGCGCTGCACCAGCTCGCGAATTCGCGCTGCGCCGTTCGCATTGCCCAGCTCAACGACTGCCACGTCGATTGGCTCGTCCCGCGTCGGTTCCGCTCCAGCCTTGCGCACGACTTCCTGAAGCTTCGCGCGAAAGAACAGATCGCGGCACTCGACGAGTACGCGCTTCAACCCGCCAGCTTTTGCGTCAGGTACTCGACGAGCTTGCCGGCGGCGACGCGATCCTGTTTGAGCGTGTCGCGATCGCGCACCGTCACGGTCTGGTCCTGGGTCGACTGGCCGTCGATGGTGATACCGTACGGCGTCCCGGCTTCGTCCTGGCGCCGGTAGCGCCGCCCGATCGATCCGCCGTCGTCGTAGAACATGTTGAAGTGGCGGCGCAGATCGTCGTGAATGCGGTGGGCCAGCTCCGGCATCCCGTCCTTATTCACCAGTGGAAACACCGCCGCCTTGAGCGGCGCCAGCGACGGCTTGAGCTTCAGGACGACGCGCATGGCGCCGCCCTCTGCCGCGTCTTCGCCGCCGACTTCTTCTTCTCTATACGCGTCGCACAAAACCACCAACGTTGTCCGGTCGGCGCCCGCCGACGTCTCGACGACGTAGGGAAGGAAGCGCTCGTTCGTCTTGGGATCGAGATAGTCGAGCTTCTTCCCGGCATGCTTCTGGTGATTCGACAGATCGAAGTCGGTGCGGTTATGGATGCCCTCGAACTCCTGCCAGCCGAACGGGAATTCGTACTCGATGTCGTAGGCGTCCTTCGCGTAATGGGCCAGCTCGTCCTTGCCGTGCTGATGCCACCGCAGTTTCTCGGCGCGGATGCCGAGCGCTGCTACCCACTTCATCCGCTCCGCGCGCCAACGCTCGAACCACTCGTTCTCGCTCCCCGGCTTCACGAAAAACTGCATCTCCATCTGCTCGAATTCGCGCGTTCGAAAAATGAAGTTGCCGGGCGTGATCTCGTTGCGGAACGCCTTGCCGATCTGCGCGATGCCGAAGGGAATCTTCTGCCGCGACGACTGGAGGACGTTGAGGTAGTTGACGTAGATCCCCTGCGCCGTTTCGGGCCGCAGATAGAGCACGGCGGCCTGCTCTTCGACCGGCCCCATGAACGTCTTGAACATCAGATTGAACTGCCGCGGCGCGGTGAGCGTGCCCTTGCTGCCGCACACGGGACACTGCGCGTCGGGCTGGCCGGGGGTGCCCTTGATTCGGGGATCGTCGGCGCGGAAGCGGTTTTTGCACTGCTTGCAATCGACGAGCGGATCGGTGAATCCGGCGACGTGCCCCGACGCCTCCCACACCTTGGGGTGCATCAGGATGGCGGCATCGAGCCCCTCGATGTCCTGGCGTTCGTGGACCATCGAGCGCCACCAGCGCTCCTTGATATTCTTCTTGAGCTCGACGCCCAGCGGTCCGTAATCCCACACCGAGCCGAGGCCGCCGTAGATCTCCGAGGACTGAAAGACAAAGCCGCGCCGCTTGGCCAGCGACACGAGCTTATCCATGGTTTTGTCAGCAGTTACGGGCGGCATAGGGAGCCGGAAGTTATAGATGCAGCGCCTCGCGCGCGACCTGTTCGGCCATCCGTGCAAGCGCCGGGCCGTCGAGCAAGCGGCCATCGCCGTCACCGCCGACGGCGTGCACGCCGATCAGTCCCTCCACGCGTCCCGCAACGACGGCCACCTTCTTCCGCGCCGCCTGCGCGCGCCGCACGACTTCTCCAGGCGCTTTCCCTACCAGGGATGTCTTGTCGAAGATCCCTTCCCCGGTGATCACGAGGTCGGCTTTCGCCAGCGCCGCGTCGAAACCGGCGCGCTCCAGCACCCACTCTGCCCCGCCGGCGAGCTCGGCGCGCGCGAAGAAGACGAGGCCGGCGCCGAGACCGCCGGCCGCTCCGCCCATCGGCATCATGCCGAGCTCGGGGCGGCCGGCTTGGGCCCACAGCTCCGCCAGCCGGCCGAGCCCGGCGGCGAGCCGGGGGATTTCGTCCGGACGCGCCCCCTTTTGCGGCCCGAAGACCGGCGCGGCGCCTTCGTCGCCGAGCAGCGGCGTCGCGACGTCGGCGAGCGCAACCACACGGGCCTGGAGACCCCAACCAAACCTGAAGGAGGCGAGATCGGCGAGGGAGCCGCCGCCCTCGGGAAGCTGCTCACCCGCGGCGTTTTCGAACGTCCAACCGAGTCCGCGTGCGGCACCGGTTCCGCCGTCCACGGTCGCTGTGCCGCCCAGTCCGACCACGATCGTTTTCGCGCCGCGGTCGGCGGCCGTCCAGATCAGGTCTCCGACCCCCCGTGTCGTGGTGCGCATCGGATCCCGGTCTTCCGGCTCGACGAGTGCGAGTCCGCACGCCGACGCGCTCTCGATGATAGCCGTCTCGCCGTCGATCCAACCCAGTTCCGCCGATACGGAGTCCCCGATCGGGCCCGTGACCGGCAGCCGTTCCCGCAGCGCTCCCGCGGGAAGCACCACGTCGAGGAGACCATTGCCGCCGTCGGCTACCGGACACTCGAGCACCGAGGCGCCTGGGACGGCGCGGCGCACGCCGGTGGCGATCGCTTCGGCGACCTGGCGTGGGCCGAGGGTGCCCTTGAAGGCCGCGGGAGCGACGAGGACGACGATGGGCATGCGGGCCAACATAACAAAAACGAGAAACCCCCTGAGTTTCCCCAGGGGGTGATCGCCTGCCGCACACCGTGCGCCCTAGAACCCGATGTGAGCGAAGCGAACTCCTTCTCGCAAATCGGGCGGCGCCTTAGTTCCTCTTGGCAGCCAGGCTATCTCATTGCTGAGACCCTTGGCTTTGCGCCCCGCCGTCACCGACGGTTTGCCCTTTTCGAGAGTTCTGGCTACCTCCGGAAGCAAGAACGGTGCCCCCTTGTAACTCCTGTCACAGCAATTGCGCGTCAGACGACCTAGTAAAACTCCTATACTGTTTTCTGCACTGAACACTGCAGTTTGCGGCACAGCAATATGGTCCTAGACCTCTATAATCTGATCCCGTCGTGTTCCGACACTCACGTATCGAACCGGAGCTCCGGCCAGATCCTGCAACCGGTCAACGTATGCTCGCGCGGCCGGCGGCAGATCTGCAAGCCGTCGCACATCGGTCAGCGACTTCTGCCAGCCAGGTACTTTTTCGTACATCGGCTGCACCCGCCCGATGGTTTCGACATCCGCCGGCATGCTGTCGATGTTTTCGCCGTCCAGGCGATAGCCTACGCCGACGGGAATCTCGGCGAAGGTGTCCAGCACATCCAGCTTCGTGACCGCCAGTCCCGTAAGTCCGTTCACGCGTACGGCGTACCGAACCACGACAGCATCGAACCACCCGCAGCGGCGCGGCCTTCCCGTCGTCGCGCCGAACTCGCCTCCCAGGTCCCGAATGCGCTCCGCGACCGCCGGCTCCGCCTCGGTCGGCAGCGGTCCATTGCCGACGCGCGTCGTGTACGCCTTCACGACGCCGAGCACCGCATCGATCGCCGTGGGCCCGATCCCCACACCCACGGCCGCGCCACCCGCCGTCGTGTTGGACGACGTGACGTACGGATAGGTGCCGTGATCGACGTCGAGCAGCGCGCCTTGCGCACCCTCGAGCAGCACCGACTCGCCGCGCGCCAAGGCTTCCCACACCACCCGGCCGGAGTCCACCGCCAACGGCAATAAACGGGGTGCCAATCGATCGAGCAGACGAGCGTGCTCTTCCGGACTCGCCCGCTCGCCGCTCCCCGCTCCCAGCATCCCCAACATCTGGTTCGCCGACTCGACGCGAGCTCGGACGACTTCCTGCGCGCGCGCCAGGTTGCGCAGGTCCCCGACGCGAATGCCCCGCCGCCCGTATTTGTCCTCATAGGTCGGCCCGATGCCGCGCCCCGTCGTACCGATCTTTTCTTTTTTCTCGCGCGCGCGATCCAGGAGCTTGTGGTAGGGGAGCGTGAGATGGGCGCGGTCGGAAACGTGCAGCTTCTGCTCCGTACGGACGCCACGGGCCTCCAGCGCGTCGAGCTCGGCGAACAGCTGCTCGGGATCGAGCACCACACCGTTTCCCACGACGCAGACGGCGCCCTGCAGGATGCCAGAGGGTATCTGGTGCAGCACGAACGACTTGCCCTCCCCCGTGTCCACCGTGTGCCCGGCGTTGGCGCCGCCCTGATAGCGCACCACGAGATCCGCGCGCTCCGCCAGCACGTCGACGATCTTGCCCTTGCCTTCATCACCCCATTGGGCTCCGACCACCACGACACACTGCGTCTTCGGACCGAACACTAGAAGCGTCTCCCTGGGGCAACGAAAAAGCCCCCGCCGGGGTTTGGGGGGGCTCTGGAGTATCCTCTGGAGGAAGCTATCCGGCGCGCAGCACCCGCGCCAGCCCCGCAGCCACGGTCGCCGCGCCGTCCAACCGCACTCGAGAAACGGAGTCCTCGGGGCGATGCACGATTGCCATCGTCTGCGCGTTCCCTTTGAGAATCGTGACGCACTCGCCGGCGACGCGCGCCAGGGCGATGCCGTCCACCACCACCGGTAACCAACGGGCGCGCATCGCATGCAGTGCTCGGGAGACCGCGTCCCCCACTTTTCCCGGCCGATGCAGGAACGCGATCACGCTCCCCACATCGTCGAGGCCGTCGAGATTGATGACCGCCGCTCCGGCGAACAGCGCGGCGCGTTCGCGGGCCAGGGCGCGGGCACCGACCAGCCCGAATTCCTCGGCATCCGGAAACACGACGCCGACAGCGGCGTCACGCGCCAGTTGATCGAGCGTCATGAACACCGCGACAAGCGCTGTCGCGTTGTCGACCGCGCCCGGTGAGCGATCGGTGACCCGATTCTGGAGCAGAATGGACACGCCCATGGCAAGTGGTATGACGAACCATGTCTCGCCACTCGCGAAGGGCAGCCACACGAGCCCGATGATCAGAGAAAGGAAGCCAATGAGGCGAACCAGCATCGAGACTGGCTGACCCTTCGAGTCGTAATGGGCAGCTAACCAGACGTTCGTGCGGGAACGTTGCGCGACGAGATTGACACCTGAGATCACGCGTGGCGAGCCAAGTAACATCCGAGCCGGTCGCCCCGAAAACGCGTGCTCCTCCACACTGAATCCGCGCGCGGCGAGCTCGCGCTTCAGGACCTCGCGCACCTTCTGATGGTTCGGGGTTCCCACGAGCCGCGGCACCGCCAGCTCGCGGAACAACATGGCGTAGTCAGTCACTGCGCACGAGCGCGCTGACGCGCTCGCGGTCGGCAGCCGTCGGCGGCGCGAGCGGCGGCCGCGGCGGCCCGCCGTACAGGCCTACCGCGTCCATGGCGGCCTTCACGCCCGCGGGGCCGAGCGTGCCGACGATCTCCTTGTCGAGCGGCGTGAGCTGCTCCTGAATCTTCCCCGCGGCGGCGCGATGCCCCTGCTCGAACTCGCGCAGCAGCTGCACGCACAGGCGCGGAGCGAAGCATGCCACGCCGACGACGCCCCCCTGACATCCCATTTCCAGAGCGGCAAGGAGCAGTGAGGCCGAGCCGGCGAGGACCGCCCATTGCGGCACCGCCTCGCGGTACGCGGCCAGGTTTTTGGGATCGCCCGACGAATCCTTGACCCCGATGATCCGCTCGTGGCTCGTGAGCTGCTGCAAGAACGCCGGCGCGAGCGACAGATGCGTGTATTTCGGGATGTTGTAAATCAGCACCGGCACGGGACTCGCGTCCGCGACCGCACGGAAGTGAATCGCCAGCGACTCCGGCGTTGCGGCCGCCGAAAAGTAGGAGGGCGGACGGACGAGCACGGCATCGGCGCCGGCTGCCGCAGCCGCCCTGGATGACGCGATCGTCTGTCGTGTCGACTCCCCACCCGTCCCCGCAATGAGCCAGGCTCCGTCGCTGAGCGCTTCGCGCGCGAGCTCGACCAGGTGACGCTGCTCATCCGCATCGAGCAGCGCCGCCTCCCCCGTCGAGCCGGAGACGACAATACCGGCGACGCCCTCAGCGAGCAGACGCGCTATGTTCTCGCGAAACGGCACGGGCGCGACGTCGCCCGTGGCGGAGTCGAACGGCGTTGGAATGGGCGGGAAGATCCCCGCCGGTCTGCGCTCGGTCACTGCGGCAGCATGCTCGACAGATCGTCGACTTTTGCCTCGGCGGCTTCTGCGGCGGCGGGGCCGGGCTTCGCCGCGGCAGAGCGGCGCCGTAGGGAACGCGCCTGCCGCTCGAATTCCTTGACATTCGATGACGCGGGCAGCGCGGTTTCGTAGGTCACCACTCCGTCGCTCAGCAGATCCATGAGGTGCTGATCGAACGTCTGCATGCCGTACTTCTCGCGTGAATCCCCGATGTAGTCAGGCAGCTCGGAGGTCCGCTCCTGGTCTTTGATCATGTCCCGAGCGATGTCGGTACAAATCATGACCTCCAGCGCCGCCGCGCGACCGTTGCCGTCGGCCCGCGGTAGGAGCCGCTGCGACACGACGGCGTGCAGCGCTTCCGCGAGGCGCAGCCGCGCGATCTCCTGCTCCTCCGGCGGAAACATCGAGATGATGCGGTTGACGGTCGTGACCGCGTCGGGCGTGTGCAGCGTCGAGATGAGTAGATGGCCCGTCTCCGCCGCCTTCATGGCGGTATCGATCGTCTCGGAATCGCGCATCTCGCCGATCAGGACGACATCGGGGTCCTGGCGCAGCGCCGCGCGCAGGCCGGTGCGGAAGTCGTCGGTGTCCACGCCGATCTCGCGCTGCGTCACGGAGCAATTGATGTCGCGATGCAGGAACTCGATCGGGTTTTCGAGCGTGAGAATGTGGCGGTGCTGATTCTGATTGATGTGATTGATGATCGCCGCCATCGTCGAGCTCTTGCCCGAGCCCGTCACGCCCGTCACGAGAATCATCCCGCGCTCGGCGCTCGCCACCTCGGCGAGCACCGCCGGCAGCTTCAGCGTCTCGAACGTCGGGACGTCGAACGGAATGACGCGCATCACGATCATGAACGACGAACGCTGGCGGAGGATGTTCACGCGGAAGCGGCCGATGCCCGGCATGCCCCAGGAACAGTCGTAATCGCGCAGCTTGTCGATGCGGCCGCGGTCTTCGTCGTTGGAAATCAGCCGCTGCGCGATCGCTTTCGTCTGATCGGGCGTCAGCCGCTGCTTGGTGAGGGGAACGAGCTTGCCGTCGATGCGCGCACGGAACACGTCGCCCGCCTTGATGTGCAGGTCGGACGCCCCGCGGTCCACCGCGGCCTTGATGATCTTTTCCATTCAGTACCCGGCTTCCAGGTCGACGACGTTCGTGAGGGGCGCACCTGCAAGATAGCGCCGGATGTTGTCCACGATGAGGGCCGTTTCGCGGTCCCAGAACCCCGTGGTCACGGCGCTGACGTGCGGGCTCAGCAACAGGCGGGGATGCCGCCAGAACGGGTGCTCGGCGGGCAGCGGCTCGACGGCGAATACGTCGAGCGCCGCACCGCGCAGCCGCCGCAGATCGATCAGCTCGAGCAGCGCCTGCTCATCGAGCAATGACCCGCGCGACACGTTGATAACCAGTCCGTGGAGCGGGAGCCGCTCGAGCACGCTGCGATCGACCGCTCCGGCAGTCTCCGTCGTATGCGGTGCCGCAATCACCAGCACGTCGCTCCCGGCCGCCAGCCGCGGCAAATCGGCCAGGGCACCGATCCATTTTGCGCCGGCAGGGCCGCCGCGCGCCGGCCGCCTCCGCACTCCCGCGACCGACATGCCGAGCGCCAGCCCACGCCGCGCCACGGCCGTCCCGATCCCCCCGAGCCCGAAAATGCCCAGCCGCAGATCGCGGAATTCGCGCATCGGAATCGCGCCATCGGTGAAGTCCTCCTTGGCCCACCGGCCCTGGCGCTGGGCGGAGATCATGCGGTCGAGGCCGCGCGTGAAATAGGCGATCGCGGCGATGACCCAGTCGGCCATTGGCTCGGCGTGCACCCCGGCCGAGTTCGTCAGCACCGCGCCGCTGCCGGCGAGGTGCGCGAGGCTCGAGCCAACGCCGGCGGTGGCAGTGTGCGCCCACCGCAGCGTCCCTTTGGCCGCCGACACGACCCCGGACGGCACGCCATAACCCAGGTAGATCTCGGCGCCTTTGGCCGCGGCGATGGCTTCCGGAGAGCCCCCAGCCGAGCCGCCGTCACCGTCGGAAACGGCGGGAGCCTTCACCTCCATGACGTCCCATCCCGCGCCGAGGGCGTTCGTGATCTCGACCACGCGTGCTCGCGGAATCCGCCAGGCGGCGCGTGGCGAGGCGAGATCGATCACCAGGCGGCGAGTGCTCACTCCCCAGTGGAGACCGTGCGCACGTGATCGTGATGCAGCAATGTGATCATGAGCTGGTCGTGCAGTCGCTTCGATCCGCGAATGTCGAAGTCGATCACGAGATCGACGTTCTCCTGACGGCTCGACACGGCGCTGACCTCGAGCCCCGCACGCCGCACCAATCCTTCCAGATCCTCGAGCACAGTTGGTCCCGGCTTCGCGTGAACCGAGACGGTCGAGCGCATCGACTGGCGCTCCACCAGCTTCTCGACCCGGCCGAGCCCGGCGAGGACCGCGAGGACGACCAGCGTCGTTGCGATACCTTCGAGGTAAAAGCCGCTCCCCAGCGCCACGCCGATGGCCGCCACGACCCAAATGGTGGCAGCGCTCGTCAGTCCGACGACCGCGCCGCGCGCATGCAGGATCGTGCCGGCCCCGATGAAGCCGACGCCCGTGACGATCTGGCCGGCCACGCGCGTCGGATCGGTGGCGGCCCCGACCATCGCGATGGAGAGATGCGTATAGAGCACCGATCCAATACAGATGAGAATATTGGTCCGCAGCCCCGCCGGTTTGCCGCCGAGCTCACGCTCCATCCCGATCGCCCCACCGAGCAACGAGGCGAGGCCGAGTTGGAGCATCAGCTCGAGCTTAAAGATGTCGATGATCTGAGTCAGCATTGGTCTTGAGGAACCCCATGCGATCGCGCACTTCGGTAATCGTGTGGTGGGCCAGCGCACGCGCCTTGTCCGCGCCGGCGCGCAAACGCGCAAGCACGCCCGCCGGATCGCGCTGCAGCGCCTCGGCGCGCTCGCGCATCGGTTTGAGGGCGGCGATCATGTTATCCGCCAGCACTCGCTTGCAATCGAGACAGCCCCAGCCGGCGGTGCGGCACTTCTGCGCGACCTCGGCGACGGTATCGGGCGGCGAAAAGCCGTGGTGCAACGTGAAGATGTTGCAGATCTCCGGCGTGCCGGGATCTTTCCGCGTCTTGCGGGCCGGGTCGGTGGCGGCGGGCCGCAGCTTCTCCCAAATCGCTTCGGGGGACTCGAACAGGCCGATCGTGTTCCCCAAACTCTTCGACATCTTGGCCTTGCCGTCGAGGCCGAGGACGCGCTTCGTTTTCGTCAGCAGTGGCTGTGGCTCAGGGAAATAGCTGTCGCCATATCGCGCGTTCCAGCGGCGGGCGATCTCGCGCATCAGCTCGAGGTGCTGCACCTGATCCTCACCTACCGGGACGAGGCTAGCTTTATAGAGCAGGACGTCGGCCGCCTGGAGCACGGGGTAGTTGAGCAGCCCTGCCGACACGCTCTCCTGACGCTGGGTCTTGTCCTTGAACTGGGTCTGGCGCTCCAGCTCGCCGAGGGGCGTGACCCCGTGCGCATTGAGCAGCCAGTTCAGCTCGCTGTGCTCCGCGACGTGCGATTGTACGAACACGATGCAGCGTTCGGGGTCGAGTCCCGCGGCGAACAGACTCACCGCCATGTCGAGCGTGAGCGGCGCCAGGGTCGCGTGGTCGTAGGGCTGCGTGATGGCGTGGAGATCGACGACGCAAAAAAGCGAGTCATATTGGGTTTGCAACCGGACCCAGTTCTGCACCGCGCCGAGGTAGTTGCCGAGGTGGAGCTCGCCGGATGGCTGGATGCCGCTGAAAATGCGTGTCATGGAGGCCACGGGGCCACAAGGTGCGTGAATACAACGACTTAGTCAAGCTGGCCGAGCGCGCGGCGCTGCGCGCCGGCGACTATTTGCGGGGCGCGAGTCGGCCCGCGGTGCACATGTGGACCGAGAAGGCACAACATGATTTCGCGACCGAGGTGGATCGCGCGGCGGAAGGGCTCATCGCCGAGACGATCATGCGCGAAATCCCCGAGTCGGTGATCGTCGGCGAAGAGCTGTCGCCGAGACGCCCGGCGCGCGGCGAAGTCGTCTGGATCGTGGACCCGCTTGACGGCACGACAAACTTTCTGCACGGCTACCCGCAGTTTGCCGTCAGCATCGCTTGCGTCCTCGACGGGAAACTTGCCGCGGGAGTCGTCCACGATGTCTGCCGCAAGAGCAGCTATGTGGCGACGCGCGGTGGCGGCGCCTTCCAGGATGGGACGCGACTCAGCGTCTCGCCCGTGACGGACCCCCGGTTCGCGTTGATCGGGACCGGGTTTCCGTTCCGCGCGCTCGAGAAGCTGCACGTCTATCTCGCGCAGTTCGCGGCGGTCACGGGCGCCGCGAGTGGAATACGGCGCGCCGGCTCGGCGGCACTCGATCTCGCCGACCTCGCGTCCGGGAGACTCGACGCGTTCTGGGAGCTGCAGCTTTCTCCCTGGGATATCGCCGCCGGGACCTTGCTCATCCGCGAAGCAGGTGGTCTGGTCACGCGGCCCGATGGAGCATCGGACGTGCTGGCCGGCGATGATGACGGGTCGATCGTCGCGGGGAACGCCGCGTTGCACAAATGGCTGCTCGGGCTGCTGCGGAGAAGCTGATGCCTACTCCACTCGTCGAATGCGTGCCGAACTTCTCCGAGGGCCGTGATCGGACGACGATCGACGCGCTGCGTGCGGCGATCACCGCGGTGCCGGGCGTTCAGCTCCTCGATGTGCAGAGCGACGCGGCGCACAACCGGTCGGTATTCACGCTCGTCGGCGCGCCGGCCGTCACCGCTGAGGCGGCGTTCGCGGCGATGCGTGTGGCGGCGCAGCGGATCGACCTCACGAAGCACAGCGGCGAGCACCCGCGGATGGGCGCGACGGATGTGGTGCCGTTCGTTCCCGTCTCAGGAGTGACGATGGACGAGTGCGTTGCGCTCGCGCGCGCGCTCGGGGAACGCGTGGGCCGCGAGCTCGCCATCCCGGTGTTCCTGTACGCGCGGGCGGCGAGGCGCTCCGACCGCGTGCTGTTGCCCGACGTCCGGAAAGGGGAGTTCGAAGGCATGCGCGGCCGCATGCTGGAGCCGGATTTCGGGCCCAATCGGGTCCATCCCAGCGCCGGCGCCACGGCCATCGGCGCCCGGCCGTTCCTCGTGGCGTTCAACGTCTATCTGGATACGCAGGAAATCGCGGTCGCAAAGGAGATCGCGAAACAAATCCGCACCTCCAGCGGCGGGTTGCCGGGCGTGCAGGCGAGTGGCTTCATCGTCGACGGTCTCGCCCAGGTGTCGATGAACCTCCTGGACATCGACATCACGTCGCCTGCCGTCGTCTTCAATGCGATCAAGGCCCGCGCGGAAAAGAAAGGCGTCGCGGTGCAGAAGAGCGAAATCGTCGGTCTCGTCCCGGAACGCGCACTCATCGGGGCGGCGGAAACGGTGCTGCGGTTATCCAACGCCCGAGAACACGTCCTGGAAACGAAGATCAGAGCAGCGGCCACGCCTGCAGCCTCGCCGTCCCTGGACGGCTGGATCGAGGAGTTGGCGGGTGAAGCGCCGACGCCGGGGGGCGGCAGCGCCGCGGCGCTGGCGGGGACGCTCGCCGCGGCACTCGTGGCGATGGTGGCGCGTTTGACCGTGGGACGGAAAGCCTATGCGGCGGTCGAAGCCCAGGCCAAGGAGATTCTCGCCGAAGCGGACCGGCTGCGCGGCGAGCTGCGGCGACTGGTGGATGAGGACGCCGCCGCCTACGAAGGGGTCAGTCGCGCGTACAAGATCCCCAAGAGCGACCCGCACCGCGCTCAGGCGATCGACGACGCGTTGTTGGCGGCGGCCCGGCCTCCCGCTGAAGTCGTCAAGCGCGGCCGTCGCCTGCTCGCGCTTGCCCAAACGATCGAGCAGATCGGCAATAAGAACGCGGTGAGCGACGCGCGCGTGGCCGGGATGCTGGCGAAGACCGCGATCGATGGTGCGACGGAAAACGTGAACGCCAATCTCGCTGGGATGTCCGCGCCGGCGCGAGCAAAAGCCTCTGGGTTGGGCTAAGCGGTCGTCAGAATTCTGGGCCCGTTCTCCGTCACCGCCACCGTGTGCTCGAAGTGCGCCGACAGCGAGCCGTCCTGCGTCACGACGGTCCACTTGTCGTCCAATGTCCGGATCGACGGGCCGCCGATGTTGATCATCGGCTCGATCGCGATCGTCATCCCGGGCACGAGGCGCGGGCCGCGCTTGGGCTTGCCGTAATTCGGCACCTGCGGCTCTTCGTGAAACGCCGCACCGATGCCGTGGCCCACCAGCTCCCGCACCACCGAGTAGCCCGCCCCTTCCGCCACCTTCTGGACCGCATGGCCGATGTCCCCGACGTGATTGCCCGCGCGCGCCTGCGCCACGCCCGCCGCCAGGGCTTCCTGCGTCACCTGTAGCAGCCTGGCGACCTCCGGCTTGATGTCGCCGACCGGAAACGTCGCCGCCGAATCGGCGTGCAGCCCCTCGAGCCACACCCCCACATCGATGCTGACGATGTCGCCGTCGTGCAGCACACGCTTGTGCGACGGGATGCCGTGCACGATCTCATGATTGATCGACGTGCAGAGGGTGGCGGGAAAGTCGTACAGTCCCTTGAACGACGGCTGGGCGCCGGGATGGCTGCGGATGAACGTCTCGGCGAGGCGGTCCAGCTCTTCGGTGGTGACGTCGGGCCGCACGTGCCGCCCGATCAGCGCCAGCGTCTCGGCGACGATGCGTCCGGCGGCGGCCATCGTCTCGATCTCGCGCGGCGACTTGATGGTGATCATCGCCCGATGATCCGCTTGATCTCCCCGGCGATCTCGTCGACCGTCCCGGTGCCGGGGACGCGGTGCACGATGCCGCGCTGGGCATAGTGCGCGATGAGCGGCGCAGTGTCGCGCTGGTAGACCTGGAGCCGCGTCGCGACGGCCTCCGGGGAATCGTCGGTGCGCCCCTCGACCTGGGCGCGCGCCCGCAGGCGGCGCACCAGCTCTTCCTCGGTCACGTCGAGCAGCAGAATGTGATTCAGGCGCTGGCCGCGCTCGGCCAGGGTCCTGTCCACCAGCTCAGCCTGCGCGGCGGTGCGGGGGAAACCGTCGAGGATCGCGCCATCCTTCGCCTCCGGGCGCACCAGCTCGTCCTTGATCATGTTCAGAATGATGCTGTCGGGCACGAGCTTGCCTTCATCATAGTACTTCTTGGCGTCGAGGCCGAGCGGCGTGCCGTCCTGCATTGCTTTCCGGAGCAGGTCGCCGGTCGTGATCTTGGGCAGCCCCAGCCGCTCGGCGAGGATTTGGCCTTGCGTCCCCTTCCCCGAGCCCGGCGCCCCCAGGATGAGGATGAACACTAGCGGCGGAAGCGAACCCGCGAGGTGCCGCCGCCCGGGCCGCCACCCTTCATGAAGCCGTCGTATTGACGGAGCAACAGATGCTGCTGCACCTGCTGCACCGTATCGAGCGCCACGCCCACGACGATGAGGAGCGCGGTGCCGCCGAAGCCGAACGGCATGTTGAGCGTGTTGGAGACCACGATCGGGAGCAAGGCCACGAACGTGAGGAACAGCGCGCCCGGCAGCGTGATGCGGGTCAGCACTTCGTCGATGTAGTCGGCGGTCGGCGCCCCGGGCTTCACACCGGGGATGAACGCGCCCTGCTTCTTCAGGTTTTCCGCCAGGTCCACCGGATTGAAGATGATCGACGTGTAGAAGTACGCGAAGAACACGATCAGCACGGCATTCGCAATGATGTACCACACCGACGTCGTGTTGAAGTACTCGGCGAAGCTCTTGAGCCACGGGACGCCGCTGAACGTCGCCAGCGTCCCCGGCACGATGATCAGCGACTGCGCGAAGATGATCGGCATCACGCCGGCGCTGTTGATGCGCAGCGGGATGAACGTCTTCTGGCCTTCGCGAATCCGGCCGCGGCCCATCACCTTGCGCGGGATCTGGACCGGAATGCGCCGCGCCGCCACCGTGATCGCCACCGTGCCCGCCACCACCAGGATCATCATGAACAGCACGACGAGCAGGATCGGGAAGCTCAACGTACCGGATTTCAGCGCTTCGAAGGTGTTGACCGTCTCCGGCAGGATCCGCTCGATGATCGAGAAGAAGATGAGCAGGCTCATGCCGTTGCCGATGCCCCGCTCGGTGATCTGCTCGCCCAGCCACATGACGAAGATGCCGCCCGTCGTCAGCGTCAGCACCGTCGTCATCCGGAATCCCCACCCCGGATGCGTGACCGCGCCGGCGAGCTGCTCGGTGAAGATGGCGAAGCCGTATGCCTGAAACAGGCAGAGCACGACCGTGAGATAGCGGGTCCACTGCGTCAGCGTCTTCTTGCCCTCTTCGTCGCGCTGCATCTTCTCGATGGTCGGGAACACCGGCCCCGCCAGCTGGAAGACGATGCTCGCCGAGATGTAGGGCATGATGCCGAGGGCGAAGACCGTCGCCCGCCTAAGCCCGCCGCCCGAGAAGAGGTCGTACAGCCCGAACAGCGTCCCCGTCCCGCGGCTGCTCATGAAGTCGGCGAGGGCGTCGACGTTCACGCCCGGCGTCGCGATGTGCGCCCCGATGCGGTAGATCACGAGGCACAGCAAGGTGAACAGGAGCTTTTCCTTGAGCTCCGGAACCTTGAACAGATTGGGAATCGGCGCCGTCACTCGATCGTTCCGCCGGCCTGCTCGATCTTCTGCTTGGCGCTGGCCGAGACCGCCACGCCCTTCACGACGAACTTCCGTCCCGACAACTCGCCCGTGCCAAGCAGCTTGATGCGGTGGTCAGGGCGGCGCACCAGACCGGCGCCGAACAGCGTCTCCGGCGTCACCTCGACACCCTCGGCGAGCAGCACGAGATGGCGCACGTTCACCACCTGCGCCGGCTGTTTGAACGGATTGGTGAAGCCGCGCTTGGGGATGCGGCGGATGAGCGGCATCTGGCCGCCCTCGAATCCGGGACGGACCTTGCCGCCCTGCCGCGCCGTCTGGCCCTTGCCGCCGCGGCCGGCCGTTTTGCCGATACCGGAGCCGGGACCGCGGCCCTTGCGGATGCGCGCGCGATGGGAGCCCTTGGGCGGCTTCAGATCGTGCAGCGCGAGGCGTGAGAATTGGGCCTCGGGGCTAGGGGCTCGAGACTTGGCCCGAGGCTTCCGTGTCGCTTTTGCTTTAGCTCTTGGCATTCGTCTTCTTTCCTCCCCGGGGCGTCGCCCCGGGGTCAGCCGTCGTCACCTCGACGAGATGACGGACTTGGTTAAGCATGCCGCGCAGCGCCGGATGATCCGCGTGCACGACCACGTCCTGATGATGCTTGAGGCCCAGCGCCTCGAGCGTCCGCTTCATGCGGTAGGAATGGCCGCTGCCCGATCGCACCTGCTTGATCCGCAGCTTCCCCTTCCCAGCCGCCGGGAGCACACGGTCTCGACCCGGCTTGCGTTTGCGGTATTTCCGCGTCGGGGGCAGCCTACCCATGCGTTACCACGCCTTCCTGCCGGGCACGGTAATGAATGGCGTCGGGCTCGACCCCGCGCTCCCGCGCGACGCGGCGCGCGGTGGTCAGCCGCTTCAGGCCGTCCATCGTCGCACGCACCATGTTGTGCGGGTTCGTCGAGCCGAGACTCTTCGTGAGGATGTCGCGGATCCCGGCGCACTCCAGCACCGCGCGCACCGGCCCACCGGCGATCACGCCCGTTCCCGACGCGGCCGGCTTGAGCAGCACGCGGCCGGCGCCGTGCTTACCGATGATCTCGTGCGGAATCGTACCGCCCGTGAGCGGCACTTCCGACATGCGGCGGCGCGCCGCTTCGACCGCCTTGCGCACCGCTTCGCTGACCTCGTTCGCCTTGCCGGTCGCGATGCCCACGTTGCCCTTCCCGTCCCCGACCGCGACGAGCGCGTTGAAGCTGAAGCGCCGGCCGCCCTTCACGACTTTGGCGACGCGATTGATCGCGACGACGTTTTCGACCATGCCGTCGCTGTCGCGCCCGCCCCGGTCGCCGCCGTCGCGCCGCTCACCGCCGCGCCCTCGGCCGCGTCCACGCCCACCACCCGGTCCACCCTGGCCGCGGGGGCCGCGTGGAGGCCGGTGCTCCACTGCCGGCGTCACTTCGGCTACCGGTGGAACGTCAGGCACAGGAACGCTGGTTGAAGCCGCTGTTTCTTCCTTTTGATCGTCCATTAAAACTCCAGTCCACCTTTGCGCGCGCCGTCTGCGACGGCCTTCACGCGCCCGTGATACTGATAACCGCCCCGGTCGAACACCACCTTGGCGATGCCTTTCTCTTTGGCCTTCGCGGCGATGAGGCGGCCGACCGCAAAGCTGCGCGCCACCTTGCCCTTGCCTTCGACCTGCACGCCTTCGGATGTGTCCGTAGCGCCCGCGAGCGTGACGCCGCGCTGATCGTCCACGAGCTGGGCATAGATGTGCTTCGAGGAGCGGAACACGACGAGCCGGGGCCGCTCCGGCGTCCCCTCGACCTTCTTGCGGACGCGGAGGTGCCGGCGATAGCGGCTATGCGCCGCGGTTTTGATCTTCCGGATCGATCGCATGATTTATTTCGCCGCCTGGGCCGTCTTGCCCGCCTTACGCCGGACCTGTTCGCCGGCGTAGCGGATGCCTTTGCCCTTGTAGGGCTCGGGCGGCCGGACGTTGCGCAGCTCCGCGGCCACCTGGCCCACCAGTTCCTTGTCAACGCCCTCGATCTTCAGGAGGACGTTATTGGTCACCGTGATCTTGATCCCCTTGGGCGCGTGGTAGGGGACGGGATGCGAGAATCCCACCACCAGCTGGACGCCGAAGGGCTTGGGCTCGGCCTTGTAGCCGACGCCTTGAATCTCGAGCGACTTGGCGAACCCATTGGTCACGCCTTCCACCATGTTGGCGACGAGCGTGCGGGTGAGACCGTGCAGCGCCTTGTGGTGTGACTCGTCGGAGGGGCGCTTCACCACAACCGCGCCGTCTTCGAGCGTGAGCGCCATCTCCTCATGGAGGGTGCGGCTGATCTCGCCCTTGGGCCCCTTGACCGTGATCTTGTGGCCCCCCCCCTCCCCGTCGATCTGCGCGGTCACGCCTTTCGGCAGGGGCACGGGCTTTCGTCCAATGCGCGACATCTGTCGGCCTCCTACCAGACGACCGCGAGCACTTCGCCGCCCACCCGGGCGGTGCGCGCTTCACGGTCGGTCATGAGTCCCTGCGGCGTGCTGAGGATCGCCATGCCGAGGCCGTTCTTGACGCGCGGGATCTCGCGCGCCTTGACGTAGCGCCGCAGTCCGGGCGACGACACGCGCTGCAGCTCCCGGATGACCGGTGCGTCGTTGTGGTACTTCAAGTACAGCCGCAGCAAGCCGTGTTGGCCGTCGTCCAGCACCTTGAAGTCCTGGACGTAGTGGTTGTCGCGCAGAATGGTGGCAATCGCGACCTTCAGCTTCGACACCGGCATGTCGACCCGGCGGTGGCCCGCAAGGCACGCGTTGCGCACCCGGGTGAGCATGTCGGCGACGGGATCAATAACGCTCATCTCGTGTCCCCCGACCTACCAGCTGGCTTTGCGCACGCCGGGAATCTCCCCGCGCAGCGCAAGCTCACGGAAACAAATACGGCACAGCTTGAACTTGCGCAGTGTGCCGCGGCTCCGGCCGCAGCGCTGGCAGCGGTAGTAGCCCCGCACCTTGAACTTCGGGCCGCGCTTCACCCTCTCCATCCACGCCTTCTTCGCCATGAGGTCTCCTAAGCCGCCGCGCCCGAGGCTTCCGCCCGGAACGGCATGCCCAGCTCTCGCAGGAGGGCCAGCGCGGTGTCGTCGCGCCCGGCGCTCGTCACGAACGTGATGTCCATCCCGTGAATGCGCTCGACTTTGTCGTAGTCGATCTCGGGGAAAATCATCTGCTCCTTGATGCCGAGCGTGTAATTGCCGCGCCCGTCGAAGCTCTTCGTCGGCAAGCCGCGGAAGTCGCGCATCCGCGGCACCGCGACCGAAATGAAGCGGTCGAGGAACTCGTACATGCGGCCGCCGCGCAGCGTCACGGCACAGCCGATCGCCTGGCCCTCGCGCAGGTTGAAGTTCGCGATCGCCTTCTTGGCGCGTGTCACCACCGGATGCTGGCCGGTGATGGCGGCCAGCTCGGCCACCGCGGCCTCCAGCCCCTTGGGGTTCTTCGGCGCGTCGCCCATGCCGACGTTCAGCACGATCTTCTTGAGCTTCGGAATCTCGTGCGGATTCCCAAACCCGAACTGCTGCTGCAGCTTGCCGCGGACCTGCTGCTCGTAGAAGTCCCACAGCCGAGCGCGCGGAGCGGGCTCGACCGGCTCGTTCGATTCCGGGGCAGGAGCAGCCGCTTCGGCCGCAGGCTTGGCTTTTTTGGCCTGCTTCTCCTGCTTCGGCTGCTTGTCCTGCTTCGGCTGTTTGTCCTGCTTCTCTTGTTTTTCTTTTTCGTCTGCCATACCTACCTCACACGCGGGATGGCCTGGCCGGATTTGACCGCGATCCGCTCCAGCTTCCCTTCCTTGTCATGACGCCGCCGCACGCGCGTCGGCGCGCCCGACTTCGGGTCGAGCAGCATCACGTTGGACGCCGCGATGCTGGCGGGGAATTCGATGATCCCGCTCTCGCCCTGCGGCGTCGTGGCCCGCTTGTGCTTCTTGACGATGTTCACGCCTTCCACCACCACCCGGAATTTCTTGGGCAGGACGTGGAGCACGCGGCCTTCCTTGCCGCGGTGCTCGCCGCTGATGACGCGCACCGTGTCGCCTTTGGCGATGTGCAGCTTGTGCCGTTCGGGCACGCGGCCGCGCACGCGCCGGGACTTCTTGTAAACGAGCGGCTTCATCTCAGATCACCTCCGGCGCCAGCGACACGATCTTCATGAACTTCTTCTCGCGCAGCTCGCGGCCCACCGGGCCGAAGATGCGGGTGGCGCGGGGCTCGCCCTCGTCGTTGATCAGCACGGCGGCGTTCTCGTCGAAGCGGATGTAGGAGCCGTCCTTCCGCTTCGTCTCCTTCGCCGTCCGCACGATCACCGCCTTGGCGACCTCGCCCTTTTTCACCTGCCCGGTGGGGATGGCGTCTTTGATCGTGACCACGACGACGTCGCCCAGCCCGGCGTAGCGGCGCTTGGACCCGCCAAGCACGCGGATCACGAGCGCTCGACGCGCGCCCGAATTATCGGCGATTTTGACCTGCGATTCTTGCTGCACCATGGCTATTTCGCCTTCTCTATGATCTCCACCACCCGCCAACGTTTCCGTTTCGACAACGGCCGAGTCTCGACGATCCGCACCGTGTCGCCCAGCTTGGCGCCGTGCTCGTCGTGCGCGGCGACCGTCTTGGTGCGCGTGATCTGCTTGCCGTAAAAGCCGTGCGCGAAGCGACGGACCATCGACACCGTCACGGTCTTCTGCATCTTGTCGCTCACCACGACGCCTGTACGGATCTTGCGACGTGCCCGCTCGTTCATGCTGATGCTCGCTCCTTCAGGATAGTCTTGATCCGCGCGATGTCGCGGCGAATCGTGCGCAGCTGCAGCGGGTTCGTGAGCGACTCCGTCGCCCGGCGGAACTCGAGCCGGAACTTTTCTTCCGTCAGGACCGCCAGCTTCTGCGACAGCTCGTCGGTCTTGAGCTCGCGCAGCCCCTCCGCCCGGTTTTCGCGTTTCGCCGGCATCCTAGCGCTCCTCCCGCTTCACGAACTTCGACCGGATCGGCAGCTTCGCGGACGCGAGCGCCAGTGCCGCGCGCGCCGACGCTTCATCGATGCCTTCCAGCTCGAACATGATCCGGCCGGGCTTCACGACCGCCACCCACCCCTCCGGGTTGCCTTTGCCTTTGCCCATCCGGGTTTCCGCCGGCTTCTTGGTGATCGGCTTGTCGGGAAACAGGCGGATCCACACCTTGCCGCCGCGCTTCATCTCGCGCGTCAGCGCCACGCGCGCGGCCTCGATCTGCCGGTTGGAGACCCAGCCGGGGTCGAGCGACATCAGCCCGTAGTGGCCGAACGCGACGGTGTTGCCGCGCGTGGCCATCCCCGACGTGCGGCCCTTGAACCGCTTGCGAAACTTGACGCGCTTGGGTGCCAGCATGGTCTAGACGCCCGTCGAATAGGTGCGGCCGTGGAGGTCCTCGGTCCGCTCGCCTTTGAAGATCCAGACCTTCACGCCGATCGTGCCGAACGTCGTCTTGGCGGTGGAGGTCGCGTAATCGATGTCCGCGCGCAGCGTGTGCAGCGGCACGCGTCCTTCGTGATAGCCCTCGGTGCGCGCGATTTCCGCGCCGCCCAGCCGGCCCGCCGTCTTGATCTTGATTCCCTGCGCGCCCATCCGCATCGCGCTCTGCACCGCGCGCTTCATGGCGCGGCGGAACGAGATGCGCTGCGTGAGCTGATGCGCCACGCTGTCGCCCACCAGCTGCGCGTCGAGCTCGGGACGCTTGATCTCCTCGACGTTGATGCCGACTTCCTTCCCCGTCAGCTGCGCGAGCTCATCGCGTAGCTTGTCGACTTCGGCGCCGCGCTTGCCGATCACGACGCCCGGCCGCCCCGTGTGCACCGTGACCGTCACCTTGCCCGGCTTGCGCTCGATGTGCACGTCGGCGATCGCGGCGTGGCTGAGGCGCGTCTTGAGATACTTCCGGATCAGCTCGTCTTCCTTGAGCAGCTCCGGGAAGTTGTGGCGCGCGAAATAGCGCGATCGCCACTGCTTGACGATGCCCAGCCGGAAGCCGTAGGGATGTGTTTTCTGTCCCACTTACTTGCTCGCTTTCTTGGCCGTCTTTTTCTTCTTGGCCTTCGCCGCCGGCGCCTTCTTGGCGCGCGGCTTTGCCTTCGCCTTCGCTTCGGCTTTCACCTCGGCGGGCTTAGCGCTGGGCGCCGGTGCAACCGGCGCGGCGACGCCGGCGACGCCGGCGACGCGAATCTCGACGTGGCTCGTGCGCTTGAGAATCGGCGTGCCGCGGCCCATCGCCGCCGCCGTGAACCGCTTCAGCGTCTGGCCCTCGTTCACGACCGCGTAGGTGACGCGCAGGCCGTCGGCGTCGAACGGCGTGTTCTGCCGCTGCGCCGCCTGCTGCGCGTTCGCCACCGCCGACTTCAGCACCTTATGGATCTGGCGCGCCGCCCGCTTTTTGGAGAAGCGCAGGATCGCGTCCGCCTCCGGCACGGCGCAGTCGCGGATCAGATCGATCACCAGACGCATCTTGCGCGCCGATTGCCGCACACCGCGTTGGATCGCTCGAGCCTCCATCGGCTACTCCTTGCCCTTGGGCGGCGCTTCGCCGGCCTCGGCCGCTGCCGCCTCGGCTTCGCGCTCCGCCGCCGAGCCCTTGGCGCCGTGGCCGCGGAACAGCCGCGTCGCCGCGAATTCGCCGAGCTTGTGGCCCACCATGTTCTCGGTGATGTAGACGGGGATGAACTTGTTCCCGTTGTGCACCGCGAGCGTGTGGCCCACGAAGTCGGGCGTGATCGTGCTGCGCCGCGACCAGGTCTTGAACACCTTCTTCTCGTTCCGCTCGTTGAGGAGGCGAATTTTCACCATCAACGACTCCTCGACGTACGGACCCTTCTTGACGCTGCGTCCCATTACGTCGTCGCCCTTCCGCGCTTGCGGCCGCGCACGATGAGTTTCGTCGAATGCTTCTTCTTGTGCCGCGTCTTTTTGCCCTCGACCTTGCCCCACGGGTTCGTGGGAGGCCGGCCGCCGGACGACTTGCCCTCGCCGCCGCCGAGCGGGTGATCGACGGGATTCATCGCCACGCCGCGGACGCGCGGGCTGCGGCCCAGCCAGCGTGTCTTGCCCGCCTTCCCGATCGACAGCAGCTCGTGCTCCGCATTGCCGACCTCACCGATCGTGGCAAGGCACTCGCCGCGCACCATGCGCATCTCCGTCGAGCGCAGGCGCAGCGTGACGTAGTTGCCTTCTTTCGCGACGACCTGGGCGCTGGTCCCCGCGCCGCGGCACAGCTGGCCGCCGCGGCCGATCTTCAGCTCGACGTTGTGCACCGCGGTGCCCAGCGGAATCTCGAACAGCGGCATCGCGTTCCCGACGCGGATGTCGGAACCGGGGCCGGAGACGACGTTGTCGCCGACGCTCAACCCCTTGGGCGCGAGGATGTAGCGCTTCTCGCCGTCACCGTAGTGCAGCAGCGCGATGCGCGCGGTCCGGTTGGGGTCGTACTCGACGCTCGCGACCCGCGCCGGAATGGCGAACTTGTCGCGCCGGAAGTCGATGCGCCGGTACTGCCGCTTGTGCCCGCCGCCCTGATACCGGCTCGTGATGTGGCCCTTGTTGTTGCGCCCGCCGGTGCGCCGCAGCGGCTCGAGCAGCGACTTCTCCGGCTCCGTTTTCGTGACTTCCGAGAAGTCGGAGACGGAGCGAAAGCGCGTGGCCGGCGTCATCGGCCGAAAATTGCGGATGCCCATTTAGCCCTCGAACACCTCAATAGCGTCGCCCTCTTTGAGGGTGACGATTGCCTTCTTCCAGGACGGCCGGCGGCCGGCGTAGCGGCCATACGTGCGCCGCTTGGCCCGCATGACCATCGTGCGGACGCCGGTGACCGACACTTTGAACAGCGCCTCGATCGCCGCCTTGATCTGCGGCTTCGTCGCCTCCGAATGCACGCGGAATGCGTACTCCTTGCGCGCGCCGTAGGCCGCTGACGACTTCTCCGTGACGACCGGGCGAACGATGGTGTCGTGCAGCTCAGGCATCGCTCGCCTCCTTCTTGGCTTGGCCCTCGTCCAGCGCGCCGATCTCTACGACCACCGTCTGCGACCACAGGATCTCGTACGCCGACGCATCGGCGAAGCGCATCACGTGCACGTCGGGGATGTTGCGGCCCGACAAGTAGACATTGTGCGAATCGCTCGCGGTGAGGACGAGAACCTTCTTACCGGTTGCATCGAGTTTCTTGAGCAGGGCCGCAAGGTCCTTGGTCTTCGGTTTTTCGTACTCGAGCGCGTCCACGATGACGAGCGCGCCTTCCCGCGCGCGCGCGTTGAGCGCCGACTTCTTGGCCAGCTGGCGCATCTTCTTCGGAATCGCCAGACGATAGCTGCGCGGATGCGGCCCGTGCGCAATCCCGCCGTGCCGCCAATGCGGGGCGCGCGTCGAGCCCTGCCGGGCGCGGCCGGTGCCCTTCTGGCGCCACGGCTTCTGATTGCCGCCCGAAACCTCGCTGCGGGTCAGCGTGTCGCTCGTGCCCTGCCGCTGGTTCGACAGGAACGTGATGACCGCGCGATGCAGCACGTCTTCGTTCACCGTGCCGTCGAACAGCGCCGCGGGCAGCGCGACTGCCTTCTTGCTGGCGCCCGCCGCCGAATAATGAGGAGCCTCAATCATGGCGGCTCGGGCCTCCCTGCTTGCGGACGGTGACCAGGCCGTTCATCGGGCCCGGCACGGAGCCGCGCACGAACAAGAGATTGCGCTCGGCGTCGATCCTTACCACCCGCAGGCCGAGCTCGGTGGTGTTGCGCGCGCCCATATGCCCGGGCATGCGCTTGCCTTTGATGATGCGCGACGGGTCGGTGCCCGGCGCGATCGATCCCGGCTTGCGGTGACGCGTGTTGCCGTGCGTCTCGGGACCGCCATGGAAGTGATGGCGGTGCACGACACCCTGGAAGCCGCGGCCCTTCGAGACGCCGCTGACCTTCACACGATCGCCTTCGGCGAAGATGGCGACGGTGACGGCGCTGCCGGCGGCCGGCGCTTCGCCGCTCACGTCAAAGCGCCGAATCACGCGCGGCGTCGTCTCGACGCCGCCCTTCTTCGCATGGCCCGCGAGCGCCTTGGGGGCGTTCTTGGGCTTCTGCGCGCCGAAGCCGAGCTCCACGCGCCCCTCGAGCACGGCGATGACGGGACACGGCCCGGCCTCGATCACCGTGACGGGCACGTGGGTGCCGGCGGCGTCGAAGACGCGGGTCATTCCCAGTTTTCTACCGATCAGTCCGTTCATAATTCCTCAAGTACAGATGTCAGCTACTCAACCTTGATCTCCACATCCACCCCGGCGGGCAGATCAAGTTTTGTCAGCGCGTCCACCGTCTGCGGCCGTGAATCGAGGATGTCGATCAGCCGCTTGTGCGTCTTGAGCTCGAACTGCTCGCGGCTCTTCTTGTCGATGTGCGGGCTGCGCAGCACCGTCCATAGCTGCCGCTTGGTGGGCAGCGGGATCGGCCCCGAAACCTGCGCACCGGTTTTCTCGGCCGTCCGGACGATGTCGGCCGCCGCCTGATCGATCAGGGCGTGGTCGAAGGCTTTGAG
>DASPXD010000001.1:0-1507 GCA_035637435.1 Gemmatimonadales bacterium | reverse complement strand
AGCCGTTCGATCTCCCGTTCCTGAAGCACGCGCAGCAGTGCGATCTGGGTCTCGGGGGGGAGCTCCCCGATTTCGTCCAGGAAGATCGTGCCGCCGTCCGCGGCCTCGAACCGCCCGAGTCGCCGCTGGAGCGCGCCGGTGAACGCTCCCTTTTCGTGGCCGAACAGCTCGGAGGCGATGAGCGACGCTGGAATGGCCGGGCAGTTCACACGGATGAATGCGCGGCTCGAGCGGCGGGACCGCTTGTGAATCGCGCGGGCGACCAGCTCCTTGCCGGTCCCAGTCTCACCGAGGATGAGCACTGTGGAATCGGTCGTGGCCACCTTCGCCACTTGCGCCAGCACGCGCCGCAGGGCGGGGGATGAGCCGATGATCTCCTCGAACATCGAGGCGCGGTCGATGTCTTCGCGCAGCGCGAGATTCTCGTTTCGCGTCCGCTCTTCGGTGCGCTTGCGATCGTCGATGTCGGTGCCCGTGGCGTACCAGCGCACGGTGCGCCCGTGTTCATCTCGCACGGGATTGTACTGCACCAGGAACCAGCGATACTGACCGTCATGGCGGCGAGCGCGCTGCTCCAGCTCGAACGGCACGCCGCGCGCGAGGCCGTCCCGGCGCTGGTCTAGGAGCCGAGCGACGTCTTCCGGATGAAAGACGCGGGTCCGGAAATCGGCGGCCATCATTTCATCGATCGTGAGGCCGGTGTATGCAAGCACGGACCGGTTGGCGTACAGCGCCGCTCCGTCCGGCGAGAGGACGACGATCGTCTGCGGGATGGCATCCACAATCCCGCGCGCTTCCTGCTCGGACAACGATGCGGTGGCCGTCAAAGTACTCATCTCTCTCTTCTCGGTTCCAGCTGGCTGGACTCGCGTCCTAGATATATGCGGGGGTACGGTCACCGGCCATAGCGCCGGGTTTCGATCAGCGCCGAGAGCGCCGCGGTGAACCTAAGGAAGAGGGACCGGGCCAGCTACGGTTCCCACTCCGGATTGAGCGACGCCGTCGTCGTCACCCGACGCACATGCGCGCCCGTCACATCGGTCACATACACAGCGTCGTAGCCATCGCGATCAGAAATGAAGGCGAGCCGCCGGCCATCGGATGACCAGCTGAACTGCCCGTCGTAACCGGCCGACGCGGCGACCGCGGTCCGCACGTGATCGACCATCCGCACGAGCTGGATATCGTAATTCCCCTTGTCCGCCGTCTGTATCGCGACATACGCGCGATCCGGGGACCAGCGCGACACGTCTTTGGTGACGCGGGCGCCCGTCGTCAGCCGCTCGCGCCGGCCATCGGCAAGACGAATCACAAAGAGGTCCCGATCCTCGCCCACACCGGATGCAAAGGCGATGGTCGATCCATCCGGCGACCACGCTGGGCTCACATCCTCCGTGGGATCGTTGGTAACCCGGCGGAGGCCAGTCCCGTCCGCGCGCATCACGTAGATCTCGGTATTCCCATCGCGCACGGATGAAAACGCAATCTGGCTGCCGTCGGGAGACCA